>CAIYZC010000117.1 GCA_903930565.1 uncultured Pedosphaera sp. | reverse complement strand
GTCGATGGGGATCGTCGTGCCGCCCAGGGCGCCGCTGCCCAGGGGGCACACGTTGACCCGTTGGAAACAATCCGTCAGCCGGCCGTGGTCGCGGTCGAGCATTTCGACGTAGGCCAGCAAATGATGGGCGAAGTAAACCGGCTGGGCGCGCTGCAGGTGGGTGTACCCCGGAATCAACACGTCCGCATGACGTGCCCCGAGGCCGACCAAGGCGCGTTGCAGGGTGCGAATTTCCCCGCCGAGTTCGAAGATTTCCTCGCGCAGCCACAGGCGGATATCCAGCGCCACCTGGTCGTTGCGCGAGCGGGCGGTGTGCAGCTTGGCTCCGGCCGGCACGCGCTTGGTCAGCGCCGCCTCGATGTTCATGTGGACGTCTTCCAACTCCCTGGACCACACGAATTGGCCCGCGGCGATTTCCCCGCCGATGGCGTTCAGGCCGGCCGCGATCGCGTCGGCTTCCTCCCCGGTGAGCACGCCGATTTTGGCCAGCATGGCCGCGTGGGCCAGCGAGCCCGCAATGTCATGGCGCCACAGGCGGTGGTCGAAGGAGATGGATTCGCTGAATTGGGCGACATCCGCCCCGGGGCCGCCGGCGAAGCGGCCGCTCCGGGAAACCGGGGAACTGGTTGCTTTTTGCTTCATGCAGTAAAAACGGCACTGTGCCCGGCGGACGGGGAAAAGTCACGCGGGTTTGCGGGCGCCGCCCGCCCCTCAGCCGCCCCGCTTGCGCTGGCACGCCCCGCGCAGCTTGAGTTCCTCGCAGCGGCCGGTGATCTGCAGGCGTTGGGTCTGGAGGGAAAAACCGAGTCGACGCGTGATTTCCCCCTCCAACTGCTCGATCTTGTCGCTCTCGAACTCCACGATCCGTTCGCAATCCTGGCAAATGATGTGGTTGTGGTTGGGGTGCGCGGCGTAATTGGGATCGTAAAACTTGTGGTCTTTGCCGAAATCCATTTCCCGCACCAAGCCGCTTTCCGTCAGCAACGGCAGCGTCCGGTAAACCGTGGCGCGCGAGACCGAGGGATCCCTTTGGCGCGACCAATCCAGCAACTGTTCCGCCGTGAAATGCTGGTCGGTGCTGAACACCGTGTCCACAATGGCCTGCCGTTGCGCGGTGACGCGCAAATGCTTTCGCGCCAGAAAAACCATGAATTTTTCTTTGGCGCCGTTATGGCCGGCTCCGGACACCATGGCACCATAGCGCATCCCCCCGACGCCTTCAAAGCGCAATCTTGGCCCCCCGCAGAGCAACAGCGGGCCGGGGGAGGCGGCGGGGCGGACGCATCGGGCGGTGGGGAGCCGCTTGACCGGTCGCTCTGGTTAAGCGACGTTGAGTCGAACTCGAAAACCTGCAAGCGGATGAAGATGACCAAATCCAATCCTATCGCGAAACCTTTCTCGATGACTTCGAAACTTGGGTGGCGGAGAGCCAGGAAGACTCCCTGGCGTTCAAATGGGCGGATTGGGTTTTTGCCGACACCAAACCAAAACGGGATGATTTATGCCTGGTTTTGCTTTCACGGAGGGGGATTCCAAAGTTTCTCCGTTCCTGTGGCGAGTGGACTTGCGTTTTTATGACTTCATGGAGGCAGAAGCTTTGAAAGTAACACTTTTCATTCCCGGAATTTTGATTGCATTGGCCGGCGTGGCTGGGTGCCAGACGGGCCCGCCACGGCCGGCGCCGGTGGAGTTGGTCCGGGTTGTGGTGGAGGGGGATGTC
The DNA here is from genome assembly GCA_903930565.1 of uncultured Pedosphaera sp. GTDB lineage: Bacteria > Verrucomicrobiota > Verrucomicrobiia > Limisphaerales > Pedosphaeraceae > CAIXFN01. The sequence goes on along the minus strand of CAIYZC010000117.1, from coordinate 17,057 downwards.
AACGCGCCCGGTTGGCACGAGGTTCCCCACCGCTGCACCCGCGAGCAATTCCGCAAGATAGTCGGGGGATGGAAAAAGCTCTGGCCCTCCTCGGAGGTGACCCTCCGCATCATTGACGTGTATCGTCCTGGGGCCGAGGGGGAATTCCAGTATCGAGCATTTGAAAGAGAGCTCTCTGGTAATCGGCCGCCCACTTTTGAGTTTCAAGCCAGGGATCGCGTGCAGGTTTTTAGCACCGTCTTATAGGTTTGGGCAGGGAGGTACTGAGGGTCTTGGATTGTGAAACCGACGGCACGTGGAAGGAGCACCCCGGACAGGTGGCCGGGCGGCATCCAGCTGGGTGGGGCAAAAATCGCCTCCGGGCTTTCGCGTGATACGGCGCCTGGCTCCCGGACTCGCCATGGGCCCGGGGACAGGTTGGCGTTGCAGTTGGGGGCGCGGGGGGGTACAGTGGGGGACTGATATGACGTTGACTGAGAAAATTCTGGCGCGCGCGGCGGGCAAAAGCCGCGTCGAGGCGGGCGACAACATTTGGGTGTCGGCGGACGTGCTGATGACCCACGACGTGTGCGGCCCGGGCACCATTGGGGTGTTCAAACGGGAGTTCGGCCGCCAGGCGAAAGTCTGGGACCGCCAAAAGGTGGTCATTATTCCGGATCATTACATTTTCACGGCGGATTCGAAGTCGAACCGGAACGTGGACATCCTGCGCGAGTTCGTGAAGGAGCAGGGGCTGCCGTATTTTTACGACGTCATTGACGATCCGTCCGGGCACTGGGTGTTCGACCCCGCCAAAGGGCTGTTGAACCGTCAATACGGTTCGAATTACGCCGGGGTATGCCATACGGCCTTGCCGCAAAAGGGGCATACGCGTCCCGGGGAAGTTTTGTTCGGCACGGACTCCCACACTTGCATGGCGGGGGCGTTCAACGAATTCGCGACCGGCATCGGCAACACGGACGCGGGCTTTGTGATGGGCACGGGCAAATTGCTGCTCAAGGTGCCCGAGACGATGCATTTCCGCCTGGAAGGCGCGTTGCAACCGGGCGTGATGGCGAAGGACATCATCCTGCACTGCATCGGGGAGATTGGTTTTGACGGCGCCACCTATCGCGCGCTGCAATTCGACGGCTCCGGCGTGGCCGGGCTGACGATGGACGACCGGATGACGATCGCCAACATGGCCATCGAAGCGGGCGGCAAGAACGCCATGTTCGAGTTTGACGCGCAGACCAAGGCGTTTGTGGACCATCGCTGCAAGTTGAACGGCACCAAGGCGACCTACGAGCCGGTGACCCGCGACGCGGACGAAAAATTTGTTTACGAGCACGTGGTGGATTTGTCCAAGCTCGAACCCACGGTGGCCTGCCATCCCGACCCCGGCCAGCGCAAGCGGGCGAAGGAAATGGGCGACGTGAAGCTCGACCGGGCTTACATCGGCTCCTGCACGGGTGGCAAGACCAGCGATTTCCTGGACTTCGCGCGCGTGCTGCGGGGCAAAAAGGTGGCCATCACGACCTTCGGGGTGCCCGCCACGCCGGAGATTGTGCACGACCTGCAAACCGCCCGCTGGGGCGACCAGACCGTGTGGCAGATCCTGGTTTCGGCCGGGGTGCAAATGACCGAGAACGCCGGTTGCGCCGCCTGCTTGGGCGGACCGGTGGACACCTTCGGCCGCATGAATTCGCCGATGAAGTGCATCAGCGCCACGAACCGTAATTTTCCCGGCCGCATGGGCCATAAGGAATCCCAGGTTTTTCTGGCCTCCCCCGCCACCGTGGCGGCGAGCGCCCTGACCGGCCGGATCACCGATCCCCGGGAGTATTGGAGCTGACCGGGCCGTTGGTGGCCCGGGCCGCCAGCGCCTGCTCGATCAACGGCAGCAGGGCGGTCTGCAGCTTTTCGTAAGCGGCGGGCCGCAAGTGCAGGGTGTCTTGATAATCCTCCGTCCGGTTCGCCGGGCGGAGGATTTTTTCCGGGTCCATGAGCCACACGCCGGGGGTGGCGGAGAATTGCGTGGCGAGCGCCGCATTGATCTCCCGCACAGCGGTGTCGATTTGGGTGGACCAGACCAGCCGGCGGCGCCAGTCCACGGGGCCGGCGGGGAAGATGAGGGTGAGAATCACTTGGGCGCCGGCGGCGCGGGAATCGTGGACCAAAACCGCGAGGTTGGTCCGGCATTCCCGAATGAGGGTGGGGGCGGCGGCGGCGTCCACCCCGATGATTTTCAAGTCGTTGATGCCGGCCTGGATGACCACGACGGCCGGAGTTTCCCGTGCGAGCACCGCCGCGGTGCGGTGCCGGACCTGGGTTGTGGTTTCGCCATCCACGCCGACGTTGAGCGTGCGGAAGCGGTCGGGGGCCAGGGCGGGCCAGGCGGCGGCGCGGGAATCGCCCAGGAAGAGCACCCGGGGGCCCCGCGGGTTGCCGGTGGCGACGACGGGGGCGGGGTTGATGCGTTGGCCGCGCCGGGCCAATTCGTGGGTATAGGCCATGCGGGCCGCGGGGCGAAGCGCGGCGGCCAAAGCGGCGGCTACGCATACGGCGAGGGCGAGGCGTCCGAGCCAAGGACGGGGGGAAGTTGGGGGACCGGTGACCATGCCAGGGGCAAGGTAGCTCGGAAAAAGGGGATGGCCAATTCCAAACCCGGCGGAATGGCGGGAATTTTGGCGGAAATTTTGGATGCGCGACAAAGCCCCAGCCAGTCTGAAAAAAGGAGGCGGCTGAGCGGACTTGCAGCGGGGGAGGGGATGATGGTGGGAAGCGTAAAAATTAGGAACTGACCCTTTGGCGGGCGGGGGGAAAGGCTTTACTTGGTGACGGTCGTGGGGCAAGTTGACGAACTCGCGCGGAGGTCCGCTTCGTGCGCGGAACCCACGCATGGATCGCGACAAATTGGCTGATTGGTGTGAACACGGAATTCTGGGCTTGGTGCTGGGAATTCTCGTGGTCACCGCGCTGCTCTTCGGTGGCACCGGCGAACCCGTGGTGTTTGGCGGGTTGACCGGGGGGTGGCACTTTCTCCCCGCCCAGGGCCTGACGGCGCTGGTTTTGGGGCTCTGGTGCTTGCGGTTGTGGCTGGCACCCAAGGCCAAATTCCTCTGGCCCCCGGCGTGCTGGGCAGTGGTGGCTTTTGTCTGTTACGCGGGGATTCGGTACGCGTCGGCCGACGTGGAATATCCGGCGCGCCAGGAGTTCCTCCAAGTTCTGGTTTACGGCTTTCTGTTTGTGGCCATCCTCAACCAACTGCACCGCCAGGAAGCCACGCACACGGTGGCGCTGACGTTGGTCTTTCTGGCGATGGTCCTGGCGGCGTACGCCATCTATCAATGCGTCATGAAGGACTCGCGGGTGTGGACCGTGCGGGGGCCGTATCCCGGCCGCGGCACGGGGACGTTCATCAACCCCAACAACCTGGCCGCGTTCCTGGAGTTAATCCTGCCCATGGCCATCAGCTATGTCATGGCCGCGCGGTTGGGGGCGTTGACCAAAGTGTTGTTGGGCTATGCGGCCTTGGTGATCCTGGTGGGGATTGGGGTGACGGCCTCGCGGGGGGCGTATGCGAGCACCGGACTGATGTTGCTGGTGATTTGCGGGGTGCTGTTGAGCCAGCGGAATTACCGGCCGCAGGCGGTGCTCCTGCTGGTGGTGCTGGGGGTGGTGGGTCGGTATTTGCTGCCCCGGGTGTCGATGATCCAAACGCGCTTGAGCGGGCCCTACGCGGGCAATTATGCGGGCGACATGCGTTGGTCCATTTGGCGCGGTGCGCGGGATATCTGGCTGGACCATTGGGCGTTCGGCGTCGGGCCGGCCCAGTTCGATCCCTGGTTTTCCGTTTACCGACCCACGGCCGTGCAGATGCGGCCGCTGCTGGCGCACAACGATTACCTGAACACGCTGGCGGATTACGGTTTGGTGGGGGCCGGATTGATTTTGGCCACGTTGATTTTGGTGGGATTGGGCGTGGTCGGGAGCTGGCGGTTTGTGCGCGGGTCGCGGGATGATTTTGCCCGCAAGCAGAGCAGCAAATTTGCGTTCACTTTGGGCGCGATCGGCGGGGTGTTGGCCATTTTGGTGCATGCGGCCATGGATTATAATCTGCACGCCCCGGCGGTCGCCTTGGTGCTCGTGGCCTGGCTGGCCCTGTTGACGAGCCAGTGGCGGTTTGCCACGGAGCAATTCTGGTTTTCCACCGGCACCCTGGGCCGGGTCGCCGCCACCATCGTGTTGCTGGGCGGGGCGGGGGTGTTGGTCGCCACCGGCGGGCGCGCGGTGCGGGAGGAAACCGCCCTGGCGGCCGCGGCGCGAACTCCGAGCTTCTCCCACGCCCGGATTGCCGCCTTGGTGCGCGCCACCGCCGCGGAGGATCGGAATGGGGCCACGGATTACGCCATCGCGGAGTGCTACCGCCGCAAGTGTCTGGATGGCGGGGACCAGTATGTGGATTTTGGCCGCCAGGCGCTGGGTTGGTATCGGCGGGCCATGGCGCTCAATCCGCACGATGCCAATGCCTGGTTGGGCTACGGGGATTGCGTGGATTTCCTGGACACCCCCGGGGCGCCGGCGGCGGAGTCCTCGGATCCTTATTTCCAACACGCCTTGGAACTGGATCCCAATGGGGAAAACACCAGCACGATGGTGGGGCGGCACTGGATCCATCGGGGCGATTATGCCGCCGCCCGGGCGTGTTTCGAACGGTCGCTCCGGCTGCAATGGCTGGGGAACGAACCGGCGCGCAAATATCTCGAAATTGTCGAGCAGCGCCTGCGGGAAGCCGCGGCGGGACCGGAAGTGGAGCTCGAAGGGCCTCCGGCGGCCCCGGCGGCGCCCTAAAAAATTCCTCGCCTATCCCCGGGCCTTTCCCCAACATCCTTCCGCCCGGGGTGCCGGGAGATTTCGTCACGACATGAAAGCTAAAATCATCATTACGCCCAAAAAGGCGGTTTTGGATCCGCAGGGCAAGACGGTGCAGAACGCGCTGGAACACATGGGTTACCAGGGCATCGGCGCCGTCCACGTCGGCAAGTACCTCGAAATCGAGGTCACCGGCGATCCCGCCGTTTTGCAGGGCCAGATCGACGAGGCCTGCCGCAAGTTTTTGAGCAACCCGGTGATCGAAGATTACAAATTCCAAATCGAATGAACTTCGCCGTCCTCCAGTTTCCGGCGTCGAACTGCGATCAGGACGCCGTCCATGTGCTGCGCAATGTGCTCGGGCACTCGGCCCGGTTGGTCTGGCACAAGGACACTTCGCTCGGTGGCGCCGACGCGGTGATCGTGCCCGGCGGGTTCAGCTACGGGGATTACCTGCGCACGGGGGCGATCGCGCGGTTCAGCCCGGTGATGCAGGCGGTGCAGGCGTTCGCCGCGCACGGTGGTTTGGTCTTGGGTATTTGCAACGGTTTTCAAATCCTGTGTGAAGCCGGCCTGCTGCCCGGCGCCTTGATCCGCAACCGCTCGCTCCAGTTCCGTTGCGAGCATATTTTCCTGCGCGCGCCGACCCCGGACTCGCCCTTCACCAACCGCATTCCGGCCGGCCAGTTGCTCCGGGTGCCCATCGCACACGGCGAAGGCTGCTATTTCGCCGATGACACCACGTTGGGCCAACTGCGGGCGCAAAACCGCATTCTTTGGCAATATGTGGACGCCGCGGGCCAACCGACCGACGCCGCGAACCCGAACGGTTCGCTGGACAACATTGCGGGCATCTGCAATGAGCGCCGCAATGTGGCGGGCTTGATGCCGCATCCCGAACGCGCCGCGGAAGGCTTGCTCGGCAGCGCGGATGGCCGCCTGATTTTCGAGAGCCTGCTCCATGAACTGACCGCCCGCGCCGCCCGCCCGCCCGCCGCCTGAGCCGCCCCGAATGCCCCGCCCCGCAACCCCCGCTATTTCCCATGCCTGATCCCGTCATCACCCCCGCCCTGATCAAACAGCACGGCCTCACGCCGGAGGAGTTCGAGCGCATTCGCGGCATCCTCGAGCGCGAACCGAACCTCACCGAGTTGGGCATTTTCTCGGTCATGTGGAGCGAGCATTGCTCCTACAAGAACAGCCGCCCGCTCTTGAAGCAGTTCCCCACCAAGTCCCCCAAAATCCTGGTGGGCGCGGGGGAGGAAAACGCCGGCATCATCGACATCGGGGATGGGCTGGCCATCGCATTCAAGATCGAGTCCCACAATCATCCCAGCGCCGTGGAGCCTTTCCAAGGCGCGGCGACCGGGGTGGGGGGCATCATCCGCGACATCTTTACGATGGGCGCGCGGCCGGTTTGCGCGGTCAATTCCCTGCGGTTTGGTCCCATCACGACGGTGGACGGTTCGCCCGCGGGACCGGCGGTGTTGAAAAATCGGCGGCTCTTCACCGGCGTGGTCGCGGGTATCGCGCACTACGGGAATTGCTTTGGCATTCCGACGATCGCGGGCGAGGTTTATTTTGACGCCTCCTACGAGGGCAACCCGTTGGTCAACGCGTTTTGCCTCGGCGTGCTGCGGCATGAACAAATCGCGCGCGGCGCCGCCAAGGGCATCGGCAACCCGGTGTTCTACGTCGGGCCCGCCACGGGGCGGGACGGCTTGGCCGGGGCGGCCTTCGCCTCGCAGGACCTCACCGAGGAATCCGCCGAGCAGCAGCGCGGCGCCGTCCAGGTCGGGGATCCGTTCATGGAAAAGCTGGTCATGGAAGCCTGTCTCGAACTGCTGGCCACCGGGGCGGTGGCGGGGATTCAGGACATGGGGGCGGCCGGGTTGACCTGCTCCACCTGCGAAACCGCCGCGCGGGCGGGGACGGGGATCGAGATCGATCTGGCCAAGGTGCCGCAGCGCGCGCCGAACATGACACCGTATGAGATCATGCTCAGCGAGTCGCAGGAGCGCATGTTGATCATCGTCCACAAGGGGCGCGAGGAGGAAGTGAAGCGGATTTTTGACAAATGGGACCTGCCCTGGGCCGAGATTGGCTTCGTGACCGACACCAGCCGCATGGTGGTGAAGAACCACGGCGTGGTGGTGGCGGATATTATCGCCCGGAAGCTGGCGGATGAAGCGCCGGTGTACCAGCGCGAAGCCCGCGAGCCCGCTTATTTGGCGGCCGTGCGCGCCTTCCGGCTGACCGGCGTGCCGGACACGACCGATCCGGCCGGGAATTTGAACACCCTGCTGGCCTGGCCCACGATCGCCTCGAAAAACTGGGTGTACCGGCAATACGACCACATGGTTCGTGACGGTTCCGTGGTGTGCCCCGGCTCGGACGCCGCGGTCATCCGGATCAAGGCCGACTCCCTGCCCACGGCGGCGGACGCCACGGCGGCGGTGACGGAGAAATATCTGGCGCTCAAGGTCGATTGCAACGCGGTGTACGTTTATCTGGACCCCTACGAAGGGGCCAAGACGGTGGTGGCCGAGGTGGCGCGGAACCTGGCCTGCGCGGGCGCGGTGCCGCTGGGTTCCACGGACAACCTGAACTACGGTAATCCGCATAATCCGGAGATTTTCTGGCAGTTGCGGGAATCGGTGCGCGGGTTGGCGGAGGCGTGCCGGGCGTTCAACGCGCCGGTGACCGGCGGCAATGTCAGCTTGTACAATCAGAACCCCGGCGGGCCGATTGATCCCACCCCCACGGTGGCGATGGTCGGCTTGGTGGAAAAGCTGGAGCATGTCACCACGCAATGGTTCAAGGACGCGGGTGACGCGATCATTTTGCTGGGCGAGATCGCCGACCGGCAGGATCCCCTGCTGGGATTGGGCGGTTCGGCGTATTTGCAACGGGTCCATGGTCTGAAGACCGGCAGCCCGCCGCGGTGCGACTTGGAACGCGAAGCCAATTTGCATCTGGCCTTGCGCGGGCTGATTCACACCGGGGTGGTCAAGAGCGCCCATGATTGCAGCGACGGCGGGTTGGCCGTGGCGCTGGCGGAGTGCTGCATCTCCCGGCCCATCGCCCGGGAAACCCCGGGGCTCATCGGCGCGGTCATTGATTTGAGCGGGTACGGCGACCTGCGGCAGGACGCGCTGCTGTTTGGCGAAAGCCAGGGGCGGGTGGTCATCTCCGTGGCGCCGTTGCACGCGGCCAAAGTCATCGCCCAGGCGCAGGCCCTGGGGGTGCTGGCGAGCCGGTTGGGGACGGTGGGCGGATCGGCATTGCAAATCACCACCAGTGCGGGCAAGTTGGAGGGCGACACGCGCGGGTTGCACGACCATTGGTGGCACGCCCTCGCGCGCGCAATGAGCGGCGAGTAAATTCCACCCCCCAGCCATGCAGCATTATCCCAAACATTATTGCGGCGTTTTCGGCATCTTCGGCCATCCCGAAGCCGTGCTGCGGACCTATTACGGTCTGTACGCGTTGCAACACCGCGGCCAGGAGAGCGCCGGCATCGTCAGTTGCGATGACCAAGGGGAATTCCATGAGCACAAGGGCATGGGGTTGGTTTCGGCCATTTTCAAGGGCGACGCCCTGGAGAAGTTGAAGGGCGGGCGCGCCATCGGGCACACCCGTTACTCCACCACCGGCGCCTCCCATCTCCGCAATGCGCAACCGCTCACCGGCAGTTGCCGGCGCGGCCGCATCGCCATCGCGCACAACGGCAACCTCACCAACGCCGCCCAGGTGCGCTACGAATTGGAGCAGGAAGGCCAGATGTTCCAGACCAGCGTGGACAGCGAGATCATCCTCAATCTCCTCGCCCAACCCACGCTCGGCGGCCACGAGAACAATCTCATTGCCACCTGCCATCGGATTCAGGGCGCCTATTCCTTGGCGATCCTCACCGAAAACGAATTGATCGGCGTTCGCGATCCCCACGGCTTCCGGCCCCTCTCCATCGGCAAACTCGACGGCGCCTGGGTGTTGGCCAGCGAAACCTGCGCGTTTGACCTGATCGAGGCGGAATTTGTCCGCGACGTGGAACCCGGCGAAATTGTCATCATTGACAAAAACGGGTTGCGGAGCATCCAGGCCTTTCCCGCCCATAAGCGGCGGGCTTTTTGCATCTTCGAATACGTCTATTTCGCGCGGCCGGACAGCACGATCGCCGATCGGAACGTGTACAAGGTCCGCGTCGAAATGGGGCGCCAACTCGCCCGCGAGCACAAGGTGGATGCGGATTTGGTCGTGCCGGTGCCGGACAGCGGCAATTGCGCGGCCCTGGGGTACTCGCTGGAAACCGGTATTCCTTACGAGATGGCCTTCGTGCGCAACCATTATGTGGGCCGCAGCTTCCTCCAGCCGTCCCAGAAAATCCGGGATTTCGACGTGCGGGTGAAACTGAACTTGGTCAAGAGCCTGGTCGCCGGCAAACGCGTGATCGTGGTCGACGACTCCATCGTGCGCGGCACGACCAGTCGCTCGCGGGTGAAGCATTTGAAGGACGCCGGGGCCAAAGAGGTGCATGTCATGGTCAGTTGTCCGCCGCACATGAACCCGTGCTTTTACGGAATCGACTTCCCTGACCGCAGTAAGTTGCTCGCCGTGTCCCATAGCCTGGAGCAAATCCGCGAATATCTGAACGCCGACTCCCTCTCGTATCTTTCCCCCGACGGAATGGTCAAGGCGACCGGCCTGCCCCGGGAAAGCTTCTGCATGGCCTGCTACGACGGCAACTATCCCGTGCCGTACGATCCCGAGGTGGACAAGAACATCATGGATCGTCGGCGCGTCCATGCCCATGGCCTGGGCGACGAACTCGTGCAGGAAGCGAAGCAGCCGAACTTGCTTTGATTCCCCGCGGCCGGCGCTTGCGCTGGCCGCGGGGCGGTCTCACCGGCGTCCGTCGTACCAAATATTGCAGTCCTTCGGGTTGCGCAGGGTGCCGCCCCGCGCCCAGAACGTGCGCGCCAGAAACCGCAGGTGCTCACGCGTGCCGTAGAGGTGCAGCTTGCGCGCCGAGGTGAGGAGGGGGTGCCGGTGCAGCATGATCAGGCGCCGATTCCGTCGCCGGGCGACCTTCTTCAAGCGTTGGCTCAGGTCGATTTCTTCCGAGGCGTAGAGCCGCAGGTCAAAGCCGCCGATTTCCCGAAACGCCGCCGTTTCGCAAAAAATGAAGGAACCCGCCATGATTTTCACCACGCGGCTCATTTGGTTCCACACCCGCACCACCATCCGGGCGGCCCAGTAACCGCCCTCGCCGTCCAGGCGCAGGGTGGCGCCGCCCGCCAGGTAGCGGCCCGATTGGACCGCGGTCGCCACATCCGCCAGCAAGGCCGGGCTGGGATGGGAGTCGGCGTCGATGAACAGGAGCCAGTCGCCGGTGGCCGCCGCCGCGCCGGTGTTCCGCGCGCGGCCGATCTGGTTCACCGGCTCGAAAACCACGCGGGCCCCGGCGGCCGCGGCCAGCTCGCCGGTGCGGTCCGTGGAGTTGTTGTTGCACACGATCAACTCCGTTTCCATGCCCGCGCGGGTGAAGGCCACCGCGGACTCCCCGATGCGCGCAAGCGTGGCGCCGATGAGTTTCTCCTCGTTGTAGGCGGGCACGACGATGGAAATCTTCATCGTTCCCTCCGCCCCGGCCACCTTGGTCGTAATGCAATCATGCGTTCCCAATATGCTTCCGAAGCCCGGAAAAGCAAAAAACGTTCCGCCACCCACTCGGGTGGAGGCTCAAGCAAGCAGTTGTTGGGGGCGTTGAATCAATTCGATCTCATAGCCCTCGGGCGCGTCCACGAACGCGAACCCGCCGCCATCCGGGCGCAGGTGCGGTCCGTCCGAAAACGCCACGCCGCAGGCCGCGATGTGCTTCCCAAAGGCCTCCAGACTGTCCACCTCGAAGGCCAGGTGGGTGAGGTCGGCCTGCACCTGCACGGGGCCGCTCGAGGGGAAATAACACAGCTCGATCAACTCTTCGCTCTCCGGCGCTTTCATGAACACCAGCTCCGAACCCCGCGGCGATTTATGCCGCCGGGTCTCGACCAGGCCGAGCACATCGCGGTAGAACTTCACGGTCCGTTCCAAATCATCCACCCGGTAGCGGGTGTGGTGCAGTCGCTTCACAGTATTCATGCGGGGAACCATACCCCGCCCGCCGCCGGGCTGCAACCGTGGCCGCCGCGCTGCCCGCCTCGCGCTTTCCCATTCGCCCTTTGCCTTCGCCCCCTCCCCGGTTTAAGCTGGGACCGAACCGAGTCGCATGGCCGTCATTCCCAAACCTTTTCGTGAATACAAACTCGGGCCGCCCAAATCGGGCGCCCGGCAGCAGGTGCTCGCGCAGTGGCGGGGGGTGGACCTGGCCCCCGTGGAAGTGGCCCGCACGGTGCGGGCCCGCAAAGCGGCCGATGTCCTGCCCGCCGTCCTCAAAACCCTGCGGATTGATCAGCGGCAATGCGAGGCGGAGATCTTCAAGGTGTGGAACCACCTCATCGATCCCACCATCGCCGCCCACGCCCAACCCACCGGCATCGTCAAAGGCACCCTGTTCGTGACCGTGGACAGCAGTGTGTGGTTGGACGAGATCGTGCGTTATCGCCGCAAGGAAATTCTCGACCGGCTCCAGCACAGCTTCGGCAAGCAGATGGTCGGCAAAATCTCCTTCCGCGTGGGGTGAGGGTGGGGCCTCCCTAATCCGGCACCCTGGTCCGCGTAGTCGGAAGCCAGTTTGAAACCAAACCGGCCCTCGCGCCAGCAAAGGCGGGAGGGCCGGAGATGGGGGAAACACCGGGGGCGCCGGGGTGCGTCAAACCGTGAGGATTTCCTTTTCCTTGTGGGCGACGTGGGCGTCGATCTTGGCGATGTATTGGTCGGTGAGTTTCTGGACTTCCTTTTCGGCGACTTCCACTTGGTCCTCGGTCACGCCGCCAGCTTTGCCGTCCTTCTTGAGATGTTCCATCGCGTCGCGGCGGACGTGGCGGATGGCGACCCGGCCTTCCTCGGACATGCGCTTGACGATCTTAATGAATTCGTGGCGGCGCTCCTCGCTGAGTTCGGGGAGGACGATGCGGATGAATTTGCCCTGAACCGCGGGATTCAGGCCCAAATTGGCCTTTTGGATGGCTTTTTCGATGGGCTGGACGGTGCCGGCATCCCAAGGCTGGATCATCAACATGCGGGGTTCCGGGGTGGTGATGCCCGCGAGTTCGCGGATGCGCATCATGGAGCCGTAGACGTCCACGAGGATGTTTTCGACCAAGGAGGGGGAGGCTTTGCCCGTGCGCACGCCTGCAAATTCGTGCTGCACGACTTCCTCGGTTTTGATCATTTTCTCTTCCGCTTCCAACAGAATGTCGTCCAATGCCATAGTTCTGTAAATCTAGCACGGCGGGGCGCGGGTGTATAGCGGCAAGTGGCGGGCGGGTCGGCGCTTGCGTTGGCGGTGCTTTCGGCCCACAGTTGACCCTGAATGCAGAGCTTGCATGAAGAAATTGCCGCGCGGGCGACGGCCCGGCTGACTTTGCCGGCCGGTCGGCTGCCGGCCCAGGAACTGGCGCGGTTCAAGACCTTTTTGAAGGTCGAGAGCCACCGTCTGCGCATCCGGCACCGGGGCGGAGCCGGGGGGCGGGAGATTTGCCGCGCGCGGGCGGAAGTGATGGACGCGCTCCTGCGGCGGATGTGGGAGGCGATCCGGGCGAGCCTGACGGCGCAGGCGCAGAAGGAATTTCCGCCCATCGCGCTGGTGGCGCTGGGGGGGTACGGGCGGATGGAATTGAACCCGTGCAGCGACATCGATTTCATGTTCCTGCACGAGGGGCAAGTGGCGGCGGGGAACCGGCCGCTGCCCCATTTGTCGCGCCTCATGGACGGCATGCTCTATCCCTTGTGGGACCTGGGGTTGAAGATCGGGTATTCGGTGCGCACCGTGGACGAGGCGGTGAACGCGGCGAAGGACGACATGCAGAACCAGACCGCCCTCATCGAGTGCCGGCTGGTGTGCGGGGCGGAGTCGTTGTTCAACCGGCTGCAAAAAACGGTGCAGGACAAGTGCGTGAAGGGTTGCGAGACCGAATACATCGCCGCGCGGTTGAAAGACCAGGCCACGCGCCACACCAAGTTCGGCAACTCGCCGTGCATGCAGGAACCAAACCTGAAAAACGGGTGCGGCGGCTTGCGGGATCACCAAAACCTCCTGTGGATGACCTGGTTCAAGTACGGCACGCGGTCCCTGGCGGAGCTGGAGCAGCGGGAACTGATCAGCGCCACGGAACGCCGCCAATTGGAGGCGGCCTACGATTACCTGTTGCGGGTGCGCAACGAGGTGCACTACCACACCGGCCGGGCGCAGGACGTGCTGGGCAAGAGCGTGCAACCCGCCGTGGCCCATCAACTGGGCTTCACCGACCGCGCCCCCAGCGTGCGGCTGGAGAAGTTCATGGGGCAGTACTACCGCCACGCCCGGAACATCTACCTGATCAACCGCACGCTGGAGCAGCGGTTCGCGCTCCAACCGCCGCCCGTGCGGCTGCGGTTCCTCAAGGCGATCCTCTCCCGCCGCAAGCCGGTGGAGGAACCCGTGGTGGACGGCTTCACCGCCGTGGACGGTTATGTGGTGGCCGCGAACGCGCGCGTTTTCAAGGACCAACCGCGGCGGTTGATGCGCGTGTTTCTCTACGCGCAGCAGCGGGGGCTGCGGTTGCATCCGGACCTGGCGCAACTGGTGGCGGCCAGCCTGCCGCTGGCGGACCGGGCGTTTTTGCGGGACGCGCACGTCAGCGAAACCTTTCTGGCCATCATGGGGCAGCGCGGCAACGTGGCCCCGGTGCTCCGCGCGATGCACGAGGTTGGCTTGCTGGGGAAATACATCCCCGAATTCGGCCGCATGACCTGCCTCGTGCAGCACGAGTTTTACCACCAGTACACGGCCGACGAGCACACCTTGGTCTGCCTGGAGCAATTGGACCGCGTGTGGGACGCAAAAACGCCGCCGCACGCGGGCTACGCCCAGTTGTTCCGCGAGCTGGAGCGGCCGTATCTGCTCTACCTGGCCCTGCTGCTGCATGATGTCGGCAAAACCGACGGCCACGGGCATCACGCCGAAGTGAGCACGTCGCTGGCGGCGCGCGTGGCCAAGCGCCTCGGGTTGGATGGCGCGGCGACCCACAACCTTTGCCTGGTGATCGAGCACCACCTGCTCATGGCGAGCGTGTCGCAGCGCCGCGATCTGGAGGATCCGGCCGTGATCCGCGCCTGCGCCGACCAATTGCAAAATGTCGAAGTGCTCCGCCTGCTCACGATCCATACGTTTGTGGATTCGGTGGGCACCAGCGACAAGCTGTGGAACGACTTCAAGGACACCCTTCTGTGGACCCTCCACCGGAAGGCCCTGCCGTTGCTCACCGGCGGCACGGAGGTCATTCGCGCCGCGGACAAGGAACGGGAATTGTTGGTCGAGGAAATCCAAGAATTGGCCAAGGGGCGGTCGAACCCGGAGGAGTTGCAGGCCCATTTCGCCGCCCTGCCGCCCCGTTATTTCCAAATCCACTCCGCCGCCGAGATTCATCGGGACGTGGTGCTGGTCCACCGCTTCCTCCACCTTCAACTGGACTTGGACGGCAACGAACTGGAGCCGGTCACGGACTGGCACAACGAGCCGGACCGCGGCTACACCATGGCGAAGATCTGCACCTGGGACCGCACCGGGCTCTTCAGTCACTTGGCGGGTTCCTTCAGCGCGGCGGGCTTGAACATTCTCACGGTGCAGGTGTTCACCCGCGCCGACACCATCGTGTTGGACACCTTTTCGGTGGTGGACGCGGCCACGGGCAAGCTGGTGAACCGGGAGGAGCGGGAGAAGTTCGAGCAAATCCTGCTCAAAGTGCTCACGGGCCAAAAGGTGGACCTGCATGCCCTGATCGCCAAGCAGAAGTCCGCGCGGCCGTTGTACCAGGGGTATGAGGGCGACCGGATTCCGACCACCATCCGCTTTGACAACGCGGCTCCGGGTGAGCGCACGGTCATGGAGGTGGAAACCGAGGATCGCGTGGGCCTTTTGTACGCCATCGCGGAATGCCTGGCGGAATTGAAGGTGGACATTGCGGCGGCCAAAATCGTCACCGAGAAGGGCGCGGCGATCGACACCTTTTACCTGAGCGAAGGCGAGGCGCACGAGAAGATCGTGGACGCCGGCCGGCAGGCCTTCATCGAACGCAAGCTGCGCGGGGCGATCAATCGGTTGTAACGGCCGCGGCGCGCCCGCGCGGGTTGCCCTTTCCCCGCGGGCCGCCCCATGGCACCATGGCGGCCATGAGTAAAATAGTGGGCATCGACCTGGGCACGACCAACTCGCTGGTCGCCACCGTGGACGCGGGCATTCCGTACGTCATCGCGGATGCCGATGGCCGCCGGTTGACCCCTTCCGTGGTGCATGTGCCGGGGGCGGGCGGGACGCTGGTGGTGGGCGGGGCGGCGCAACGGTTGCGCGTGCTGGAACCCGCCACGACGGTTTATTCCATCAAACGCTTCATGGGCCGGCGCGGGCGGGAAGTGACGCCGGAGGAGGCCGCGGTGGGCTACCCGGTCCGGACCGACGGACCCGGGTCGGTGACAGTGCCGCTGCACGGGCGGGAGTGGACGCCGGAGGAGCTTTCGGCGGAGATCTTGCGCAAACTCCGGCACGATGCGGAGGCTGCGCTCGGCGAAGCGGTCACGCGGGCGGTCATCACGGTGCCGGCGTATTTCAACGACGCCCAGCGCCAGGCCACGAAGCTGGCCGGGGAACTCGCCGGATTCAGCGTCGAACGGATTCTGAACGAACCCACGGCCGCGGCGCTCGCCTACGGTTTGGATCAGCTGCAGGATCACGCGCGCGTGGCGGTTTACGACCTGGGCGGCGGCACCTTCGACCTGTCCCTGCTGGAGCTGAACCAAGGGGTGTTCCAGGTCCTGGCCACGCACGGCAACACGCGGTTGGGCGGGGACGATCTCGATCGCCGGTTGGTGGCCGAACTGGCCGCGCAAATCCGCGGGGCGGGCGGACCGGACGTGACGGCGGACCCGGCGTTGCTGGCCCGCGTGCGGGAGGTCTCGGAGGCCGCCAAAATCCAGCTTTCCCAAGCGGAGGAAACGATGCTCACCCTGCCGTTCTTGACGCCCACTTTCAGTTTTCAAACCACGCTTACGCGGCCGGCCTTTGAGGAGCTGACCCGCGACTTGATCCAGCAAACCCGGGCCCACTGTTTGCGGGCCTTGTCCGACGCGAAGCTGGAGGCGAATCAACTCGACCAAGTGATCCTCGTGGGCGGGCAGACCCGCATGCCGTTGGTGCGGCGGTTGGTCGGGGAATGGTTCGGTTGCGCCGAGTTCGCGGAAACCCGTGGCGCCCTCCGGTTGGGCACGGACTACCACCGCGCGCCCGGCCCGGTGCTCAACACGTCCCAGAATCCCGACGAAGCCGTGGCCCTCGGCGCCGCCATCCAGGCGGAAATCCTGGCGGGCGGGTTCCGCAACCTGTTGCTGCTGGATGTCACGCCATTGTCGCTGGGCTTGGAAACGTTTGGCGGTTTGATGAACGTGATCATCCACCGCAACTCGACGATTCCGATCAAAGCCGGGGAAATGTTCACGACTGCCGTGGATCAGCAGCAGAGCATGCTCATCCATGTGCTCCAAGGCGAACGGGAGCGTGCGGCCGACAATTGGAGCCTCGGCCGGTTCACCTTGGATTTCCCGCCCGCCCCGAAGGGCGTACCGCGGGTGGGGGTGCAGTTCGAGATCGATGCCAACGGCATCCTGCACGTGCTCGCCCGCGACACACGAACCGGCCACGAGACCCGCGTGGAGGTGAAGTCCGCGGTGGATGTGGCGGACGCGGCGGTGCAGCGGATGGTGGAGGAATCCGTCGAACACGCTTTCACCGACCTGGCGGCCCGGCGGTGGATCGAGGCCGCGTTGCGCGCCCGCGAAGCGGTGGCCGCCACGCGCGACGCCCTGGCGACGGCCGGCGATCAGGTCGCCCCGCAGGAGGCGGCGGCGATGCAGGCGGCGGTCGCGGCGGTGGAGGACGCCTTGGCCGGGGAGGATCCGGCCACGCAAACCGGGGAGTGGCCCCGCCTGCACGCCGCCGCCGCCGCCCTGGATGAGCTGACCCGACCGCTGGCCAACCTGCTCATGGACCAAGCGGTGGAGGCGATGCTGCG
>CAIYZC010000116.1 GCA_903930565.1 uncultured Pedosphaera sp. | reverse complement strand
TTCCTGGTCCGCCTGGATGCGGGCGTTGAGCTCCCGCCGCACGGAGTGCGGCAGTTGGGCGATTTTTCCATGACGCTTGCGCGTGGCGACCGTGGCCATACCGCGGACAGGTTAGCACGGGGGATGGCAGAACCGTATTTCTACGGTGGGTGATTACCGCGGATTTTTTTGGAACCGCAGAGGGGGGCGCAAGAGCCGGAGCTTTAACCACAGAGGGCACGGAGTTCACAGATGGAGGGGAGGGAGCCGGAGGTTTTGACCGCAGATGGGATTTGAATGGGCGCAGATGCGGGGCGGGGGATAAGGCCAATCGCGAAAAGGCGGGCTCACAACGGATCGGGAGGGCAAGCGGAATTGCTCACGCGGCCGGTCCGCCGCAGTGCAGGCGTAGGATGAGTTCAAAAGCGGGGCCGCTCAAGCACGGCGCGCGCCGTCTCCCTGAGCTCCGGCTCCCGACCGCCCGAAATTCGGTTTCGGCTGGCCAACCAAAACTCCATCCGCCATAAACGTCGCCGTGCGGGGAAACCCCGCGTCCCAACCAGCCATGAAACCAACCATCCAGGGCCCCAATTTGGTCCGGTCCGTGATCCTGATCCTGTGGTTGCTCGCCCCCGGTGCTTTCGCCGGGGCCGACGCCGACCCCGCCAAGTCCGAGCGCCCCAACGATGAGTGGCGACTGCGGCACGGTGAACGGGTGGCCGATGTGAAAAGCCACGCGGACCAGTTGGAGCTCTTGTTCATCGGCGATTCCCTCACCAGCGGGTGGCGGGATATCGGCAAAGCCACTTGGGAAAAGGAATTTGCGCCCTTGCAAGCGGTCAACATCGGCATTGCCGGCAGTCAAACGCAACACGTCCTCTGGCAATTCGAGCATGGCGTCCTGGACGGCATCCACCCCAAAGTCGCGGTGTTGCTGATCGGCGTGAACCACTTGTTGGCATCGCCTTCGCACACCCCCGCGGACGTTGCCCGCGGGGTGTCCGCCATCGTAACACAATTGCGCGAAAAACTGCCCCACACCAAAATCCTCCTGCTCGGCACCTTTCCGAAAGGCCGGGCTCCCGGCACGGCCGACCGCCGTTACATTCAGGAACTCAACTCCCGCATCGCCCAACTCGCGGAAGACCCGCGGGTTCGCTTTCTCGATATCGGCATCCGCTTCCTCGATCCAGAGGGCAACCTAAGCCCGGAAATCTCCCCGGATGGGGTGCACCTTACGCCGCTTGGCTATCAAAGATGGGCGCAGGCGCTCCGACCGGTCGTGGTTGAGATGATGAAGGCCCCCGGCGGCAGGTGAACCTGAGCCGCTTGGGGGAGGCCAACGATGGGCTCGCCCTGCGGAGGGCAGGCATGGGATTTTGATGGGCGCAGATAGGGGACGGGAGCGAAAGCGGGGAAGATTTATCAACCGCAAAGAAACCATAGAACAAAAAGTGGAACTGACTCTTGGACCGCGGAGCCGAGGCTTTGGACAGGATTCACATGATTGACAGGATTTTGGGAGGGCGGGATGGAATGGAGGCCAACGCGGGGAAGCGGGGATCGGGGAGGATTTGACCGCAGATGGGATTTTAATGGGCGCAGATGGGGGACGGGGGACGGGGAATTGGGATGGGATCACGCGGCCTGTCCTCCGATGCTCGTAGAGCGAAGGGTTCGATTCCGCGGCGAGCACGAACGCGAGGCCGGCGGGCTTAAATTTCGCAATTGCGCGCCGGCGGGCAGCGGGTAGAATTGGGCAATGACAATGGTGAACCGGCTATGCTGAATCTGGCGTTACGCGACGAATTCAAGGGTGATCGTTTGCGGGGCACCACCATTGACTTTTCCAATGATCAGGAGACCGGTGCGCTCAAGCGGCCGGCCGCGGAATTCTTCAGCATCACCTATCCGTCCGTGGATTTGCTCCATATTTTGGAAGCGCTGCAGCCAGCCCAATCCCGTCCGATTGTTTTGCTGGGCGGACGCGGCCAGGGTAAATCGCATCTGCTCGCCGCGGTTTGGCACGGGTTGGCGAATCCGACGGCGGCGGGCCAATGGTTGACCGACTGGGCCCACGAACTCCACCGCCCCGAGTTGCGCAACCTCCAGTTTCGCACCGGTTTTCATACCATCGCGGAGAGCCTGCACCAGCAGCGGTACAAATTTCTCTGGGATCTCCTGTTCGACAAGCATCCCCAAGGTGCTTTCATCAAGGGCAAATGGGCGGGCACCGATCCCGCCCGCAAGACCGATGTGCCCGGTTACGATCTGCTGTTGGATTTGTTCCGCGCCCAGCCCACCGCGCTGTTGTTGGACGAATTTCAAACCTGGTACGACGGTCTGACCGACACCAAACAGTTTCCCTGGCGCAAATGGGCGTTCAATTTTGTCCAACTGCTTTCCGAAATCGCCAGCGACCACCCGGATTTGCTCTTGCTGCTCGTCTCCATCCGGGACAACCAATCGCAGTCTTATCAGCAAATCCACCGGATCAACCCCGTGCTGGTCGATTTCCAAGGGGCGCAGGCCCGCAAGGACCGGCTATGCCTGTTGCTTTATCGTATTTTCCAGAACCGGCGCAACGTTCCCACCTCGGCGATTACCAACCTGATCGGCCCCCATGTGGCCGAACACGTTCGATTGGCGGGAATTCCGCCCGCCCAGCAAGCGGCCCGAAACGATGATTTCCTCGCCGCCTGGCCCTTTTCCCCGGTCCTCATGCAACTGCTCGAAGATCAGGTGCTCGTGGCCACAGAGGCTCAGGAAACCCGCGATCTGATCCGCATCCTCGTGGACCTGTTCAAGCAGCGGGGGGACGTGTCCGCAGTCATCACCGCGGCCGACTTCGACATCAACGTCGAAAAGGGCGGCGTCACGTCCTTGTTGAATTCGGTTTCCAATGCCATCCACCGGCAATTGCTGGAAAAAGCCCGGCGCAACCTTGAGGCCGTTCGCACTGCGGTTCACGGCCCGGACGTCAACGTACCGCACGCCGCCGCGATCATCAGTGCGCTTTGGCTGCGTTCGCTCGGCGTGGAAAAGGTCAACGGGGCGGAACCGTTGGAATTGCAAGTGGACATCACCCGCTCAATGCCCGTGGATGACAACCTGTTTGCCGCCGAAATGGCGTT
>CAIYZC010000115.1 GCA_903930565.1 uncultured Pedosphaera sp. | reverse complement strand
TGAGCTTCTACGGCGAATTGGTCGGCGACAGTTCCGGCATTATCACCTGCGTCAAGGCCCTCTGGTCCGGTTCCGAAGCCGGCATCGCTGACCTCGTCGGCGGCTCCCAAAGTTTCCTCGCGGACGGCGCGGCCAACAGCACCAGCTCCCCCGGGCCCACCGTGAGTTCCCCGGTTGATTTGGCCATGGCCGACAACAACAAATCCTATTCCAAAAACCCGACCGCCGCCATCACCGGCGCCTTCGTGGGGGTCATTCCCTTCGTGTTCGTCAAGGAAAAGGGTTCCCTCGCCGGCATCACGAATATCACCGACGCCCAATTCCGCGTCATTGCCTCCGGCGGTTCCCCCGCCGGTCTGATCACCGGCAACGCGGCCGACACCTCCTGGGTTTATCTCTCCGGCCGCGACAGCCTGTCCGGTACCCGCGTCAACACCCAGGGCGACACCGCCTTCGGCATCAAGAGCTCGCCCCAGATGGTGGCGGTGAACGCGGACGGTTCGATGGTGCAAGTGCCCGCGGGTTCCGGCACGGTTCTCGGAGACATCGGCTTCGGCTTCAGCAGCGGCGGCACCTTGGCCACTCAAATGGGCTTTGACCTGACCCAAGCCACCGCCGTGGACTTGAACGTCGGCAGCGGTCACTACAGCGTGATCTCCTACATGGGCATCGGCGATTCCCAAACCGCCGTGGCCGCCGGCGGCACCGTCCTCCCGTTCAACGGCGTGGCGGAATCCACTTCCAACGTTCAGCAGGGTCTCTACACCTTCTGGGGCAACGAATTCGTGTATCGCAAGAACACGGTCAGCTCCCAAGCCCAGTCCGTTTACACCCTGCTCGCCTCCGTCACCAACGGCATCAACGCCCATGCGGACAACGTCAAGCTGATTGACTCCCGCACGATGCAGGCAACCCGCAACGGTCCCACCTCCGACGTGACCCACAACTAAGCGTCCGCCGCGGCGAACTTTTATTGCCACCGGTCGGCGGGAACTTCGGTTCCCGCCGACTTTTTCATTGACCCCGCCTCCCAAAGCGGGCTTTTTCCACCCCATGAGTCGCCTGCTCCGCGTTTCCTTGGCCGCCAACTTGGGCTTGCTCGCCCTGTTGCTCCTCGGGCGCCGGCCAACCACGCCGCCGGAATCCGCCGCCCTGGCCGCGCCCGCGGAACCCGCTTTGCCGCCGGTTCCCAATCCTGCCCCGCCGTTCCACTGGCGGCAGGTGGAGTCGCCGGATTACCGCGCCTACATTGCCAACCTGCGACGCATCGGCTGCCCCGAATCCACGATCCGCGACATCATCAGTGCGGATGTCGCCAATTTGTATGCCCGGCGCATCGCGGCGGTGGCGCGGGAACTGCGCGGCGCGGTGCGCCCGGACCGCCCAACCTGGGAAGCTTTGGAGCGCCGTTTGCGCGAAGAACCCGCGCTCGTGGTCAACGCCTTGCTGGGTCCCGATCCCCACCGTCTCCCCGAGCCCGCCCCCGCCGTCCCGGACGAAGCCACTCCCCCCCCCTTCGCGGCCATCCCGCCCGGCGTGCCGGTGCCACTTTTCCTGCAGCCCATTGATCCCGCCTGGGTGCGCTTGGATCCAGGACAAGCGCAGGCCGTGGAGGATTTGCGGCAACAATTCTTTGCGGAAATCGGCGCGGCCGGCCAGGACCCCAACGACCCGGCTTACCGCGAAAAATGGGCCGCGGCGCAACCCCAGTTCGACCAACTGTTGCGCGGCATGATCGGCGCCCGGGCGTTTCAGCAATACGAATTGGGGACGCAGGCCGCCGCCGAACCGGCCGATCCCGCCGGCCCCTGAAGCCCCCGAAAAAGGCCCGAGCCCCACGGCCATTGACTTGGGGGATTTTAGCTGGGCTAAGCGTGCACGCGGGAGGGAGCTGATGGAAGCCTCCGCAGGTTCGGCGTCACCAGGGGGGACCGTCCGCGCGCCAGCGTCTTGGAGTGCGGTGTAGCGCAACGTGGCACCGCTTTTGAACTTGTCCCGCCACTCGAAACTCCACGAACTGGTCCACCCACTGGACGAAACCAGACGCTTGGAGCC
>CAIYZC010000114.1 GCA_903930565.1 uncultured Pedosphaera sp. | reverse complement strand
GCCTTGGCGCAGCCCAGGTTTTCGGGGTTGGAGACCACCGTGAGGCCGGCTTGACGGGCGAGACCGGCGGGGGTTTCGTCCGTGGAGGCGTTATCGACGACAATGATCCGGGTGGCCGGCGGAACGGTGGCGGCGAGGTCGGTCAGGCAATCCCGCGTGTAATGCCATTGATTGAGAACCGGGATGACAATGGCAACCTTCATGGGCGGGAGGGCCGCGGCCGACCGGCAGGGGTCAGCGGCCGGCCCAGAATTTGACGGCGTCCTGGGTGGTTTCCACCAAGTGGTTCGGGAAGAGGCCCAGGTAGAGCATGCCCAGCAGGCAGAACACGAGGGCGGCGCCCAGAACCCGCGGGACGGGGATGGGGGAGAGCACCGGCGGGTCCTTGGACCAATAAATGGCGCGAATCACGCCGAAATAGTAATAGATCGAAACCACCACGCCAAAGCACGCGACGGCCACCAGCCAGTAGCAGGCGGGGTTGTTGGCGGCTTCATCGAGGACGGCGCGGATGAGCAGGAATTTGCCGAAGAAACCGGCCAGCGGGGGAATGCCCGCGAGCGAGACCAAGGCGCAGGTGAGGACGGCGGCGAGGAGCGGGGAGCGTTGGTTGAGGCCGGCCAAGACGCTGATGTCCTCGCCCTCGGCGTCATTCATGACGATGAGGATGACCAGAAACGCGGCGAGCACGGCGAAGAGGTAACCGCCGAGGTAGTAAAGAATGGCGGCCCGGCCGGCGTTGTTCAGCGCGGCGACGCCGAGCAGGAGGTAGCCGGCGTTGGCGATACTGGAATAACCGAGGATGCGCTTGAGGTTGCGTTGCGGAATGGCGCACAGGTTGCCGTAGAGGATGGTGACGATGGCAAGCGCGATCAGCAGGTGGTTCCAGCCATTCGTGATGCCGGGCACCGCGGTGAAGAGCACGCGCAGGAGCAAGGCGAAGCCGGCGGCCTTGGAGCCCACGGCCAGGAAAGCGGCGGCGGGCACCGGGGAGCCTTGGTACACATCCGGCGTCCAGATGTGGGCGGGGAAGGCGGCAATCTTGAAGCACAGACCAACGAGAACGAAGAACACCCCGAGCAGGAAGATCTTGTTGTCCTCGTACTTGGAAGCGACGGCGGCGATTTGGTCGAAGTTCAACTGGCCGGTGGTGCCAAAGATCAGGGCAATGCCGTACACCAGAAACGCGGAGGAAAGGGCGCCGATGATGAGGTATTTGACGCCGCCTTCCAAACTGGCGAGGCGGGCGCGCTGGAAGCTGGTCAGGACATAGAAGGTGACGGTGATCAACTCCATGGCGACGAAGAGCATCGCGAGATCGTTGGCCGAGGCGGCGAACATCATGCCCGCCAGCGCGAAGAGGATGAGGGCGTAGAATTCGCTGATGCCGGCGGCGATGCGCTCGGCGAAACCCACCGACATGATCAGCACGACGATCGCGGCGAGGAGCGAGAAGCGTTTAAAATAGAGCGCCAGCGGATCCAGGACATACATGTCGCTGAAGGCCAGGGCGGAGGGGGTGCCGGAGAAGGTGAAACTCCAGCCGAAAATGAGGGCCAGGCCCACGGCGGCCACATAGCCGAGGCGGACTTTGGCGGGCGGGGCGAGCCAGAGATCGGCCAGGAGCAGCCCCAGGCCGAGGAGGACCACGGCGATTTCCATCGAGATCAGCGAATAATTCATGGGCAACGCGGCAGGGCCGTTCAAGGTTGGTGCTCCACCAAGCGGGCGGGTTTGGTTTTGGGCGGCCCGGTGGGGCCGGGCGGGGGCGCGGCGTCGGCGGGGGTGACCACGGCCAGGACGGATTGGGCTGCGGGCCAGATTTTGTCCGTGAGCAGGCTCGGGCGGAAGCCGAAGAGCAGGAGCGGCAGGATCAGGAGCACATACGGCAGCGGACGCAGGGGCCAGTCGGACTCCTGAACGGCGGCAAAACGGGCGGGGACAGGGCCGTGCAAAATGCCACGCACCGCGCGGAGCATGTAAACCCCGCCGATGACCAAAGCGGCCCAGACACCCAAGACGGTGACGACGGGGAATTGCTTCCAAGCCCCGAAGAAGACGGTGACTTCACCGGCGAAGTTGGCGAACCCGGGCAGGCCGCAACCGGCGAACAAGGCCAGGAGGAGGGCGCTGCCGAGGAAAGGCAGCCGGCGGAGCAGGCCGCCCATTTCATTGATTTCCAGAGTGCCGGTGGTTTGTTCCAAATAACCGCTCAGGCCGAAGCTGAGGGCGGCGAGGAAGCCGTGGGCGATCATGACGAGGATGGCGCCGGACACGCCGATTAGGTTGAGGCTGGCGATGCCGAGGAAAACGAATCCCATGTGGGCGACACTGGAGTAACCGATGACCCAGTTCAGGTTTTTCTGCCGCATGGCCACGAACCCGCAATAGACCAAATTGCCGAGGCAGAGCCAGGCGATGGTGCCGGCCCAAGCTTGGGCGGCGTGCGGGAGCAACGGGAGGGCGATGCGGATCAGGCCGTAGAGGCCGAATTTCTTGAGGACACCCGCGTGCAACATGGCGGTGGGCGTCGGCGCGGAGCCGTAACCCAAGGGTGCCCAAGTGTGGAACGGCCAAAGGGAGATCAGCACCCCAAAGCCCAGGAAGAGCAAGGGGAAGATCAGTTTTTGATCCGCGTCGGGCAGCGGTTGCTTGGCGGCGGCTTGCATGAGCGTGACCAAATCGAAGCTGTGCGCGCCGGCGCGGAGGTAGAGGGCGATCAAACCGGCCAGGGCGACCAGGGCGCCAAGGCTGAGATAGAGGGTGATTTGGAAGGTGGCAAGGTTCTTGTCCGATCCGCGGCCCCACACGCCGATCATGATGAACGTGGGCACCAAGGCCAGTTCATGGGCGAAGTAGAACAGGAACAAATCCAGCGAGCAAAACGCGGCGAGAATGCCACCCGTCATCAGCAGGAGGAGAATGTAGAACTCCTTTTCGCGGGAACGGATTTCCCAAGCGCAGCAGGTGGCGGCAAAAGCGACGATGGCGCCCATGAGGATGAGGCCGATGTTCACGCCATCCACACCGACGTGGTAGCTGATGCCCAAGGCGGGAATCCACGGGATTTGTTGTTCGAACTTGAAGGCGTGGCTGGGGCCCAGCGGGGCGCCGTCAAACTGGAGGAACAAGGCGACGGCGAGGAGCATGGTCACCCCGGTGGCGGCGAGGGCCGCGAGGCGCATGAAGAAGCCGTAGTTGCGCGGCACCAAGCACAGCAGCAAGCCGGTGAGCAGGGGCAGGAAAATGAGGTAGGTAAGCATGGCGTCAGCGCGCGAGCAGGAAGTAAATGACGACCGCGACGCCGCCCACGAGCAGGAAGGCGTAGGTCTGGAGGCTGCCGCTCTGCACCAGGCGGAGGGCGCGGCCGGCAAACTCGGTGGCGCCGGCGGAGCCGCGCACGGCGAGGCCGCCGATGATCCAACGATCCAGGAAGGCGGCGATCTTGGCGAGCAACTCATGGGTGCAGGGGATCAGCACCCGTTCATAAAGCTCGTCGAAATAGAAGCGGTTGGCCATGGCGCGGGACAGGAAGCCCAGCCGGCGGGGCAGGGGATCGGTGGCGGCGTTCCAATACAAACCGCCCGCCAAGGCGCCGCCGACGATGATCGCGAAGAGGCCGGCGAAGGCGGCCGCCGGGGAGGCGTTGAACGGTTCCAGCAGTTGTTCCCCCCAGCCGCCGGCTTCCGCGGCATGACCGACGGCCCCGTGGGCGCCGGCGAAAAAGTGGGCGAAGGTGGCTTCAATGAAAATCCAACCGCCGATGACACTCGGAACGGCGAGAATCCGCAAGGGCCAGAGCATGACGGGCGGGGCTTCGTGGGGATGCTGCGCCGCGGCGGAACGGGCCGCCCCGCCGAATACCACCAAGGCGAGCCGGGCCATGTAGAAGGTCGTGAGCGCGGCGACCACCACGCCAATGGTGAACAGACCGTAACTGCCATCCTTGAGCGTTTGGGCGAGGATGCTGTCCTTGGAGTAGAAGCCGCTGAACGGGACCACCCCGCAGAGGGCGAGCGTGCCGACGAGGAAGGTCCAGTAGGTCACGGGCAATTGCTTGCGCAAGCCGCCCATTTTCCAAATGTCCTGCTCGTGGTGCAGGGCGTAAATGACGGCGCCGGCTCCAAGGAACAGCAGCGCTTTGAAGAAAGCATGGGTGGTGAGGTGGTACATCGCGGCCGTGGGGCCGTGGGTGCCCACCGCCATCACCATATAACCGAGCTGCGAGAGCGTCGAGTAAGCGAGGATGCGTTTGATGTCGTTTTGCTGCACGGCGATGAGCGCGGCGAGCAGGGAGGTGCCGCCGCCGATCCAAGCGATGACTTCCAAGGCGTGCGACCCCTCCGCCGCCAGCAGGAAATAGACGCGGCAGAGCATGTAAACGCCGGCGGCGACCATCGTCGCGGCGTGGATCAAGGCGCTGACCGGGGTGGGGCCTTCCATGGCGTCCGGCAGCCACACATGCAAGGGGAACTGGGCGGATTTGCCCACCGCCCCGCAGAAGATGAGCAAACCGGCCATCGTGGCGACGGGGGCGAAATGGCCCCCGTGGTTGATTTCCAGTTTAAGGCTGGCGAAGTCGATGGCGCCCAAGGTCGACCAAACCAGGAGGATTCCCAGCAGGAAGCCGAAATCACCGATGCGGTTGGTAAGGAAGGCCTTTTTGCAGGCATCCGCGGCCGAGGCTTTATTATACCAAAAACCAATCAACAGATAGCTGGACACGCCGACCAACTCCCAGAAGATGAACAGCATCACGAAATTATCCGCCAGCACGATGCCAAGCATGGAGAACGTGAACAGGCTCAGGCAGGCGAAGAACCGGCTGTAGCCTTCGTCCCCGGCGAGGTAGCCCTGGGAATAAATGTGAATCAACAAGCCCACGCCGGTGACCACCAGCATCATCATGAGGCTGAGGGTGTCCAGTTGCACCCCGAGGCTCAACTGGAGGTAGTGGGGGGTGCCGAAATGGCCGATGGTGAGCCACGGCAGCGAGTTTTGCGCCAGCGAGGTTTGGCCGGACAGCTTGAGATAAAGGAACAGGCCGAGGGTGGCCAGGAACGAGAGGGTGACCGCGCCAATGGACAGGCGGGCGGCGGCGCGGCGGGCGCCGAGGGTGATGGCCACGGCGGCCAGCAGCGGCAGCAGCAAGGCCGCCCAAGCGAGGTTTTCGATAAAATGGTCTTCCATGGGCGATCCTACAATTTCAGCGCGGTCAAATCCTCGACATGCGCGGTTTGGCGCTTGCGGTAGAGGGCCACGATCAGGGCCAAGCCGACGGCGACCTCCGCGGCGGCGACGGTAATAATGAAGAACACGACGATCTGGCCGTCGAGCTTGCCGTTAAAGTGGGACAGGGCGACGAGGGCGAGGTTGGCGGCGTTGAGCATGAGCTCCAGGCACATGTAAATCACCAAGAGGTTGCGGCGCAGGATCACGCCCAGCAAGCCGAGGCTGAACAACAGCCCGCTGACGATGAGGTAATGTTGGGGGCCGATCGGGGTCATTTCAATTCCTTCTTGCTGAGGAGAATCACGCCGACCATGGCCACGAGGAGCAGGACGGAGAGGATTTCAAACGGCAGCACGTAGTGGCTGAACAAGAGTTGGCCCAGCGGTTCGGTGGCGCCGTCGTGGCGGGCGACTTCGAGCACGGGGGTGACCGGCGTGGCGACGACGCCGTGGAGCATCACGGCGATGATGGTGCCCACGGAAACGAAACCCATGATGATACCCAGCGTGTTCATCCGGCGGCGCTGCTCCACTTTGAGGTCGAGGAGCATGATCACGAAGAGGAAGAGAACCATGACGGCGCCGGCGTAAACGAGGACCTGCACGGCGGCGAGGAAGAAGGCGTGGAGCAGCACGAACAGGCCGGCCATGGAGGCGATGGCCAGCACGAGGAACATGGCGCTGTTGATGGGATTGCGACTCAGGACGATCATGGAGCCGCAGCCCAAGGTGAGCAGCGCGAAGAGGTAAAAAAGGTAATCCTGCATGGCGGTGGTTGGCTCAGGCCGCGGGCGGCACCGGGAACACGTCCTGGGCTTGGGCTTCCTCAGCTTTGTGCTTCCATTTCTGGATTTTGTCCTGATGGGTGCCGCCCAGCGCGAGCAGCTTTTCCTTGTTGTAGATCATTTCCGCGCGGCTGGTGCCGGTGAGGGAGTAATCCTGCTGGAGAAAAATGGCTTCCTCGGGGCAAACCTCCTGGCAG
Source organism: uncultured Pedosphaera sp. (assembly GCA_903930565.1). Taxonomy (GTDB): domain Bacteria; phylum Verrucomicrobiota; class Verrucomicrobiia; order Limisphaerales; family Pedosphaeraceae; genus CAIXFN01. The sequence goes on along the minus strand of CAIYZC010000114.1, from coordinate 6,519 downwards.
AAGCCGCAGAAGATGCACCGGAGCATGTTGATCTCAAATTCCGCCGGTCCCTTTTCGACATTGCCGGCTCCGGGCGCGCCGCTTGCCCCGGGGGGCGTGATGCGAATGGCTTTCGGGGGGCAGACGAACTCGCAGAGTTGGCAGGACACGCACTTGGTGCGGCCGGCCTGGTCCTTGACGAGGTAGGGGGCTCCGCGGTAGCCGGGCGGGACCACCCATTTCTGCTCCGGATACTCCATGGTCACCGGGCCGCTGCGAAAGACGGTGCGGGCGAAATGATGCCAAGTGACTTTGAAGCCGCCGAGCACGGCGGGCGCGTAAAGCCGCTCCCAAAAATTCAGTTTTTCGCGTTTAACAATCATTTTGGCAAGGGGTTTCCGGTCGCAGCCGTGGTGGTCAGCCAGAGCCAGACGGCGGTGACGAACAAATTGGCGAGGGTCAGCGGCAGGAACCGGCGCCAGCCCAAGTCCATCAATTGATCATAACGGAAGCGCGGAAGCATCCAGCGCACCCAGATGAACAAGATCATGAACGCGATGACTTTGGCGAGGAAAATGCCGATGTGCAGCAGCCCGCCGCCCAAAGTGGTGGCGGGAGCGGACAAGCCCCAGAAGGGGAGCGTCCAACCGCCCCAGAACAGGGTGACCATCATCGCGGAAGAGGTGATCATGTTGGCGTATTCGCCCATGAAGAAGAGGGCGAACTTCATGGAGCTGTATTCGGTGTTGTAGCCGCCGACCAATTCGGTTTCCGACTCCGGCATGTCGAAGGGCAGGCGGTTGGTTTCCGCGAAGGCGGCCACGAGGAACACCAGAAAGGCGATGGGTTGTTGGAAGGCCAGCCAATGGCCGTCCGCCTGGTAGGCGATAACCTGGCCAAGGTTTAGGCTGCCCACGAGCATAAAGACCGGGATGACCGACAGGCCCATGGAGATTTCGTAGGAAATCATTTGAGCACTGGAACGGATGCCGCCGAGGAAGGGGAACTTGGAATTCGAGGCGTAACCGGCCAAAACGATGCCGTAAACGCCGAGGGAAACGATGCCGAAGGTGTAGAGGATGCCGACATCCAAATCCGCCAGCACCATTTGCTCGCCAAGGAGGTTCGAGCCGAAGGGGATGACCGCCACGGTGAGGAACGAGGGAATGAGGGTGATGGCCGGGGCGAGCCAGAAATAGAGCTTGCGAACGTGGTTCGGGGTGAAGTCTTCCTTGAGGAAGGACTTCGCGCCATCCGCCAAGGGTTGCCAGATCCCCAAGCGGGTCAGGAACGGTCCCAAAACCGGGATGCTCCCGATCAAGGGCAACGCCACGCGGTTGGGACCGACGCGGTCCTGAATGAAGGCGGACACCTTGCGCTCGACGAGCACCGCATAGGCCACCATGGTCAGGAGGACGCCGAGCAGGCAGGCGATCTTGATCAGGCTCATGACCGCGAAGTTGCCGTCCGAACCGAAGTCCGGCAGCCACGCGGCGAGCGAAATGAAGGGCGGGAGGTGCATGGTTTAGGCGGGAAGGGTGATGGTGACGCCGGTATCGCCCAAGGCGGCCCAAGTCAGGCCTTGGAAAGCGGGCACTTCACGGGCCATCAGGTTGAACAAGCCTTCAATGGTGGTGAAGCCGTCCTGGCCATTCAAGTTGCGCACCAATTCATGGAGGAATTCCCATTCGGGACGGGCGTCGCCGCGGGGTTCGACGGCTTTCATGAACCGCTGCACGCGGCCTTTCCCGTTGGTGAACGAACCACGTTTTTCCGCGTGCGCGCAACCGGGCAGGACGTAGTGGGCGCGATCCGTGGTGGGGTTGCTGAGAATGTCGCAAGCCACCAGGGTATCCAGTTTGGCGAGCAATTCCGCACCGATGCCGTGCTTGGTAACGTCCTCACCGAAAACCACCAAGGTCTTGATCGTGCCTTTGGCAATGCCATCGGCGATGGCGCGCAAGTTGGAACCCAACACCGCCGGCGCGATGCCGGTGAGCCGGGCCCCGTTGCTGTTGGGGTTGCGGTCGGCGCTGACGAGGAGTTTGTCGCCGGTTTGGGTCCGGGGAACGGAATCGGTGACGGCCGAGACTTGGCGGGCGACGCGGGCGAGGAGGAAGAGTTCCTCGTTGGTCTGGCGCGCGGAGCCGATGATCGCGACCGAGCCGGGCCGGGCGGCCAGGAGGCGGTCGGCGATTTCGCGGGCCGCGGTGGTCCAAGTGATGGGTTCGGAACCGGCCCCGGGGTTTTGGCGCAGCAACCGGGTGATGCGGTTGGCCGCGCCGATCCACTTGTAATTCAAGCGGCCGGAATCGCACATCCAAGAGGAATTCACCGCGTCGTTTTCGCGCGGTTCATAGCGGTAAACCTTGTCCTCACGGGCGCCGATGACGATGTTGCAGCCGGTGGCGCAACTCGTGCAAACGCTCTTGGTTTCCTTGAGGAACCAGACGCGCATTTGGAACCGGAAATCCTTCGAGGTCAGCGCGCCCACCGGGCAGAGGTCCACGGTGTTGAGGGTGTAATTGTTGTCGAACGCCTTGCCGGGGTAGGCCGCCAGGGTGTTGTAGCTGCCGCGGTTGACGATGCCGAGGGCGTCGTCGCCGGCGATGTCGCGAGTAAAGCGGATGCAGCGGGTGCAGAGAATGCAGCGTTCGTCGTCCAGCACAATGCGCGGGCCGAGATCCACCTGCTTGGGCTTGTGGACCTTTGCCTCCACGAAGCGGCTCGTGGTCTGGCCGTATTCCACCGAGTATTCCTGCAACTTGCATTCCCCGGCCTGGTCGCAAATCGGGCAGTCCAACGGGTGGTTGATGAGCAGGAATTCCAACACGCCTTCGCGCATCTGTTTGACGCCGGGGGTGGTGGTGTAAATCTCCATGCCCGGGGAGATGGGGGTGGCGCAGGCGATCGCCGGGCGGGGCGACTTGGCGATCTTGGGGGTGCCGTCCGGGTTGAGCACCGGCTTGCGGTCCGGGCCCATGGCGGGGGTGCCAAACTCGACGAGGCACATGCGGCAGTTGCCCGCGACCGGCAGCTTGGGATGGTAGCAGTAATGCGGCACATCCACCCGGGCGAGGTTGCACGCCTGGATCATGGTCGTGGCGACGGGCTTGCCGGACATGGGGTCCGGCATGGTCTTGGGCACCGCGATTTCCCGGCCATCCACCTTGACCTTGATGGTCTCGACGGGCGGGGGCGCGGGCTTCGTTTCAGTAGGAGCAGCGGTTGACATCAGTGTTGCGGTTTGGAGGTGCTGGCGGGTTCCCGACCCGGACCGGCGGCTGCGTGGCGGGCTTCGTCAGCCTCGCCCCGCGCCACGAACTCATCCTTGAACTTGCCGACAAAAGATTGCACGGGCCACGAGCAGGCTTCACCGAAGGCGCAGATCGTGCGGCCGCCGGGGATGTTGTCCGCGATTTTGAGCAGGTAATCGGCGTCCTGCTTCCGGCCCTGGCCGTGGGCCAGGCGGTGGAGGGCCTTGCTCATCCAGAGCGAACCTTCGCGGCAGGGGGTGCACTGGCCGCAGCTTTCGTGGGCGTAAAACTCGCTGAGATTGGCCAAAGCGCCGACGATGTCCGTGGAATCGTCCAAAACAATGATCGCCCCCGAGCCGCTCATGCTGCCCGCGGCCATGAGGGAGTCGAAATCATAGGGCAGATCGAGCATTTCGACCTCCTGTTCGAAATCCTTGCCGTCCGGACCTTTTTTCTTGAGCTTATATTTTTCGCCCGCCTTCAAAACCTTGGAGGAGGAACCGCCGGGGATTACCGCCTTGAGCTTGCGCCCCTCGCGCAGGCCGCCGGCGAAATCGTTGATCAACTGGCCGATGGTGGCCTTGCCGACCTCGACTTCAAAGTAGCCGGGCTTCCGCACCTGGCCGCTGACGCTGACGATGCGGGTGCCGGTGTTGTTCGGCGTTCCCAACTTGGCGTATTCCGCCGCGCCCATGGCGACGATGTGCTTCACCGCGCACAACGTTTCGACGTTGTTGACGATGGTGGGGCACTGATAAAGCCCGAGGATGGCGGGGAAATAGGGGGGCTTGATGCGCGGGTAGGCGCGTTTGCCTTCCAAGGATTCGATCAGGCCGGTTTCCTCGCCGCAAATGTAAGCCCCCGCGCCGCGGTGAACATGGATTTCCAAGTCGTAGGCGGTGCCGAGGATGCCCTTGCCGAGGAAGTTTTTGGCCCGGGCTTCCTTGAGCGCGCGGTTGAGAATGCGGGCGCCTTCGGGAAATTCCCCGCGGATGTAGAGGTACGCCAGCTTAACGTCGTTCGCGAAGCAGGAGATGATCATCCCCTCGATCAATTGATGGGGATCCTTGTGGATGATCTGGCGGTCCTTGAAGGTGCCGGGTTCCGACTCGTCCGCGTTGCAAATCAGATAAATGGGTTTGCCGCTGCGCCGGTCCACGAAGGACCACTTCAAGCCGCAGGAGAAACCGGCGCCGCCGCGGCCGCGCAGGCCGGAGACCTTGACGTCCTCGCGGATTTGCTCCGGACCGCTCATCGATTTGCCGTCGGGAAGGGCTTTGGGCGCGAGGGCGAGGGCTTTGCGGAGGGCTTCGTAGCCGCCGTGACGCAGATAGCACTCCAAGTCCGGCGTGTAGCCGGGGGTGTCCGCGTTTTTTAAGATGAGGCGATACTCTTGCGGCATAAAAAAATTATTCCATCAAGGCGCTTGACGCCGGGGCGAAAATCGCTATGCTCACTGTCTCGGTTTTGCCGAATGGTGTAATGGTAGCACGATTGCCTCTGGAGCAGTCTGTCATGGTTCGAATCCATGTTCGGCAGCCACTTTCTTCCTTGCGGTGTTTCGTGCGCGAATTCATGTTCTTCAAGCGCATTTCTCCATGATTTCGTCCGCCTTTGCGGTGGTCACACCTTCGTGGAATTCTTCGTTGCACATCAGCACCGGCGCGGTGCCGCAACTGGCCAGGCATTCGACAAACTCCACGGAGAACTTGCCGTCCGGGGTGGTTTGCAAACCGTGGGCGTGGGCGTCCAGGCCGAGTTTTTGGCAGAAATGAGCGTGCAGCGCGTGGGAACCGCCCAGGGCGCAGCTGAGGGTGCGGCAAACTTTGATCACATGGCGGCCGGCGGGTTCCCGGCGGAACATGGGATAAAAGGTGACCAACTCGTGGACGTTGATCGGCTGCAAGTCCAACTTGGCGGCGATCCATTCGGTGGCTGCGGGGGAAATCCAGCCGAAATGTTCCTGCACGGCGTGCAGCAACATCAGCGAGGCGCTCCGTTTTTGACCGGGATAATGCGAGATCAGTTCGTCGATCTCGGCGGCCAGGGTGGGGGGGACGGTAAAGCTCATGGAGGGTTAGCCGGTTAGCGGTCGCACTCGCCCATCACGAAGTCCAGCGAGCCGAGAATCGACACGGTGTCGCTCATCATGTGCCCGGGGAGCAGATGGGGGAGGATGCTGAGATTGACGAAGGACGGGGCGCGAATTTTGAGCCGGTGCGGCGTGCCACCGCCCTTGCTGTTGATGTAGAAGCCGAGTTCGCCTTTGGGGTTTTCGGCGCCAAAATAGACTTCGCCCGGAGGGGCGTTTTCACCCTGGGTGACGAGGATGAACTGATGGATCAACTCCTCCATCGCGGTGAGGACTTTTTCCTTCGGCGGCAGGACGGTCTTGCCGTCCGGAATGCGCACCGGGCCGCCGGGCAATTGATCGAGGCATTGGCTGATGATGCGCGCGCTCTGGCGCATTTCTTCCATGCGCACCAGGTAGCGGTCGTAGCAATCCCCGACCGAGCCCACGGGGATGTCGAATTTCAACTGATCGTAAACGAGATAGGGATGCGCCTTGCGCAAATCGTACTCCACGCCGGAACCGCGGAGGTTCGGGCCGGTGAGGCCGAAGTCAATGGCGTCGGCCCGGGAAATCACGCCCAAATCGCGGGTGCGATCCACGAAGATGCGGTTGCGGGTGAGGAGCTTTTCCGATTCGGCGAAGTTGACGGCCACTTCCTTGAGGAATTGGCGGCATTGCTCAACCCAGCCGGGGGGCAGGTCGCGCGCCACGCCGCCGATGCGGGTGTAGGTCGTGGTGAAGCGGGCGCCGGTCAGCGACTCGATGAGATTGTAGATCTTTTCGCGCTCGGTGAAGTTGTGCAGGAACACCGTCAATGCGCCCACGTCCATGGCGAAAGCGCCCAAGCCCAGCAAGTGGGCGGAAATGCGGGCCAACTCGCAGCAAATCACCCGGATGTACTGGCAGCGGGGGGGCAGATCCTTGTCGATGCCGTGCAGTTTTTCGACGGCGAGGGCATAGGCCACGTTGTTGGCCAGGGGGGCGAGGTAATCCAGTCGATCCGTGTAGGGGATGAACTGGGTGTAGGTCATGTTTTCGGCGATTTTCTCATCGCCCCGGTGCAGGTACCCGACATCGGGCTCGGCGCGCGTGATGATTTCGCCGTCCAACTCCAGAACGATGCGGAGCACGCCGTGGGTGGCGGGGTGGGAAGGCCCCATGTTGAGGACCATCTTCTCGCCCTGCATGTCCCGCAGTTCGCCGCCGGGC
>CAIYZC010000113.1 GCA_903930565.1 uncultured Pedosphaera sp. | reverse complement strand
GGTGGTGCGATCCATGAACCCGAGCACCGGCGTGGAGTCGTAGCCTTGGACGTATTTGAAATAAAAGATGGTGCTGCCGGAACGCAGCGCCGAAAAGGCGTTGGAGAAAATGGAGGCGAGCAGGAGCACGACCCAGGGCCAGTTTTTGAAGAGCTCCCCGAGTTCCTCCCGGGCGTTGGTTTTCTGCCCGGCGGGCGGTTTGACCCGCTCGCGGGTGGTGGCGAAGGTAATGAGCAACAGGATCACGGAGATCACGGCGAAAATGGCCATGGTCAGCTGAAAGCCGCGCAGTTCGTTTTGGCCGCCGAGCAGTTTGACCACGGGGCGGACGAAGATGGAGAGCAGGAACGCCGCGCCAAAGGCACCGACGAACCGGAAGGTGGCGGCCTGGGTGCGCGTGCGCGGCGAAGGGCTGATCACGCCCAGCAGGGCCGAGTATGGCACGTTGATGACCGTATAACAGATCAGCATGAGCGCGTACGTGACGTAGGCGTAAACCAGCTTGCCGGTCGGCCCGAGGCTGGGACCGGCAAACATGAGGTAGCCGCAGATGCCGTAGGGGATGGCGCCAAAGAGCAGGTAGGGGCGGAACTTGCCCCAGCGGGAATTGGTGCGATCCGCGACGAGGCCCATGATGACGTCGTCAAACGCCCCGAAGGCCCGCACCACGGGGAGCAGCCAGAGCAGGGCGGTGGCCGGGATGCCCCACACATCCACGTAAAAGTACGTGAGGAAAATGTTGAAGGTGTGAAAGAAGAAGCCCGACGCCGTGTCCCCGAGGGCGTAGCCAATGTATTCGCCGGCCGACAGGCGATCCTTGTCCGCGGCGGGCGCGGGCGCTGGTGAAGGGGGCATGATAGAGGGACGGAAGGGGCTATTTCTTTCCGGCGTCCGGCGGGTAGCCAAGGACGGAGAGCATGGTCAAGCCGTAGCGGGTGCCGAGTTCACGGTAGCCGGCCGGGGTGAAGTGGAGGCGGTCCGGGCGGGCCAGGCAACCCTCAGAGGAAACAAAGTGGGCGGTGGGGATCGTTTTGGGCAGTTCGGCGATGATTTGATTCATGCCCGCGCAGGCGCCTTTTTGGTCCGCGGGCACCAGACCGCCGGCGAGGAGGGGGACGCCTTCGGCCTTGAGGTTCAGGTCCTGGAGGAGGTGTTCGTAAATGCCTCTGACCTTGTTCGGCCATTCCTTGTCACCGCTGTTCGATTCGCCCTGGTGCAGGAGAACGCCTTTGATGACGCCATCCTTTTGGGCCAGTTTCGCCATGTCCACCAAATATTGGTAGGGGTTGCCCTGATAGGTTTGGATGATGTTTTTCATCCACGGCGCGGCGTTGGAGCTGTACGACTGGAAGGTGGCGGGTTGGAAAAGTTCAATTTTGCAGCCGGCCACCGCGACGTTGACGACGCCGATCTTGATGCCCGGCGGCAGGTTCGAGGCCAGCGTGCGACCGAAATAATCGGCGGGACACAGCCCGGTGGAGGGGCGGCAGAGCGGGGGCACGGCGGGGTACCACGCGCCTTGCTTGCGGTCCAGTTTTGGAAAATCCACCGTGGCGAAGACTTTGAAGCGGTCGTCCACGCCGGTTTTGTCCTGGTCCTGCAGGCCGGGAAAGCCCTCCATGTTGGATTGGCCGAAACAGAGGAAGACCCAGAAATTGGTGTCCTGGGCATGGACGGGGCCCCGGGCGAGCAGGAGCAGGGCGGCGGCGAGGAGCAAGCGGAGCTGGGGCATGGGGAGGTGCATTTTACTTGGCCTCGGCGATCACGGCGGTGAACGCGGGTTTGGGTTGGTCGTTGGCGTCGAAGAGGAGGGGTTTGCCGGCCGAGCGCCAGGAGAGGGCGTCGTTGAGGCCCCAGAAGGTGACCATTTTCACGGCGTCGTGGTGTTTCACGAAGGCGCGGAAGATCGCGGCGTAGGCGTCGGCGAGTTTGCGGTCGGCGTCACTGACCAGGCCGCCCTGCGTGGTCGCGGCGTTGTTGGCGATGTCCGCGCCGACTCCGCGTTGGCCGGCTTGGGCGCTGTTCACGTCCAGTTCGGTGATGTGAATGGGCAAACCCAGCGAGTCGATTTCGGCCAGGGTCTGGTCCATGGTGTCAAAGGTCATGGAAACGTTGATATGGGCCTGGGAGCCGATGGCGTGGATGGGCACCTTTTGCGCTTGGAGCGACTTGATGAGCGTCAGCAGCTTTTGGCGTTTGACGGGGTTTTCCAAACCGTAGTCGTTGTAGCGGAGGATGGCGTCGGGATCGGCCTCGTGGGCGTATTCGAAGGCTTTCGCGATGAAGTCCGGCCCGACGATTTCCAACCAGAGGGAGTTGCGCAAAACGTTGGTGCCCGGACCGTCGGCGATGGCTTCATTGACGACATCCCAGCTCTTGATTTTGCCTTTGTAACGGCCCACGACCGTGTGGATGTGCTCGCGCATCCGCGCCAGCAACTCCTCGCGGGAGGCGCGGGGGCCGGTGTAGCGACCAAAGCCGCCGCCAAAACCGGGGCCGCGTCCGGCCCGGCCCGCGCCGGGGCCGTTCGTGCCCGACAGAGCGGCGGGAGCGGCCGGCGGCGGGGAGTTGGTGACCCCGGCCGGGGGCGGGTTGGTGCCCGCGAAGACCCAGGTGGGGGTTTGGCTGTGCCAGATCAAGGTATGGCCGACGACCGTGAGCCCGTGTTGGACGCCATAATCGACGTAGGCGTCCGCGCCGGTGAAGTTGTAGCCGTTGGTGCCGTCCCGCGGATGCAGACTCTCCCATTTCAGGTCGTTTTCGGGGGAAATCTGATTGAACTGCGCCGTGAGGAGCGCGGCGTCCGCGGCGGACTGCTCGGCGGTGCGGCGGAACGCGGTGCCGCCGGTGACCAAGCCGCGGTTGACCGCGGTGCCCACGAGGAAATCCTTTTTGAAAGCGTCCTTGAGGGTGGCGGACGGGTCGGCGGCCGGGGCGGCCGGCGCAATGGCGAACAGGGCCGCGGCAAGCAAAGTAGTACGGGCGATGGTGGTCATGGTGGGAGAGATGGTAGCAGGGGCGGGGCGG
>CAIYZC010000112.1 GCA_903930565.1 uncultured Pedosphaera sp. | reverse complement strand
ATGGGACCCGGCGGCCGCCGGCGACCCCGCCCCCGACATTGGCCACCGTGAGCCGGCGCCGGGCCTGGAAATAACGCCACCGCGTCGTGAGATCGGGGCGGTCCAACCGGCCGAAATCCTCCCCCCAAATCCAGAGCGTGTTGTCGGCGGTGAGGCCAAACGCAGTGGCGCCCGTGCCCTGCAGCCAAACCCAGTCCTTGCGCCCCCCCACCCGCCGCCACTCATCACCCGGCGGCGGCCCCAGGGTGCGCTCCCAGAGTGTGCCGTCGGGCCGCCGCACGAAGAGGCTGCGACCCGCCGCGGTCGCGGCCACCGCAAAGCCGTCGGGGCTGACCCGGTCGGCCAGCAGGGCGCCCAGTGCCGCCGGCCCCGGCACCGGCCGCATCGGCATCGGATCGACGGACCAAAGCTCCCCCTTGCGGTTCAACGCCCACGGGACGTCCCCGCCCCCGATCGCCACCCACCCGGTATCCGCGTCCAAACGCCGCAAGCTCGCCCCATTGCCGTAAACCCGGGCTTGGTAAACCCCGCCCCAATGCCACAATGAGCCATCGGCGCGGCGGGCCATCCGGCCGGGGAACAGCGCGGCGGGCTCCGCCCAATCCCGGTTCGTGCCGACCTGCCAAAACGCGAAAGGAAGCCCGCCGGCCCCCGGGCCCATCCCCGACTGCCCCCACTCCCACAGGGTGCCATCGACGGCCACCCCGAGTCCGCGATCCACATTGGCGGCGATCTCCCGCCACCGCCGTTCGGGAAACAAGGGCCGGGCGTCGCCGGCGAGCCCGACGTTTTGCGGCCCCCCGTTTCTCTGGCCCCAGCCCCATTCCCACAGCCGGCCATCCCCGCGCAACGCCAGCGCATGTGCGCCCGCGGCGGAAATCCGGCGCCAATCCGTGGTGGCGACCAAGGGTTCCGGCGACGGATGACTACGGCCATCGAGCTCGGGCCGGCCCCAACCCCACAGGGAACCATCCGGCAAGAGCAGATAAGCTCCGCTCATTCCCGGCGCAATCTGCCACGCCGCCCCCGGCGGCCCCGATGGGTTGGACCGGACCAGCGCCACGGGAGGCGGCGGCGGATAGAGCACGCGCCAACCCCACCAACCCAGCGCGGCCAAAGTCAGCGCGGCCGCCGCCCTGCCCCAACGGGAGCGCAACCGACGCGCCCGCGGAAGCCCGGGGGCGACCACCGGGGCCGCGGCCGCGGCAGGCTCGCGGACCAGCGGCCCACCGCCGTCGCGGCCCACGGGCGCGGCCGCCCACTCCCGTCGCCAAAACCACCACGCGGGCAAACCAAAAGCCAAATCCGCGGCCAGGCCCAGCCCGAACCACAGGGCGACGTTCACCGGCTCGGGCGGCATCCACTCGTGCCCCGTCCACAACAGGCTCGCCAACTCCAAGCCCCCCAGGATGCCGATGAACGCGACCCAGGGTAACACCAAGACCCGGGCGATCGTGCCCAGCAAGGCGTGCTGAACGCTTTTCGCGGTGCGCGCCCGGGTCAGGGAAACCAGGGCCAGGGTGGCGCAATCGAGAACGAGCAGCGTGATCCCCGCCACCCAGATCCAGCCCACGAACTCCTGGTTGTGGAGATGGGACCAACCGGCGGCGAGGGCGGTTTCGCTCCCCACCGCCACCAGCAGGGGCCCCAGAAACTGCCGGCGCAAGGCGAGCATTTGTCCGCGGAAAATATCCCCCCAGTGCAGCGGGGTGGTCAGCAGCAATTCAAGGGCACCGGCCTTTTTGTCCTCCGCCACCCGCTGGCCCGCCTCCAAAGCCAGCCACAGCTTCAAGCCCAGATTGACAATGAAGGCCAGGGTGAACGCGACGCTCTCATCCAACCACATGCGGCCTTCCACCAACCAGCCGCCCAGGGCCCAGAGCCCCATGAGCCCAAGAAATACCCACACATGGCGCGCCTTGCGCTCGGGCCGGCCGGCGAGCCAGAGGAAGGCGTTTTGGTCGAGCAATTCCCGCCGAAAGGCCAACCGGCCGGAGGCGGGACCGAAGTTCCAATCGTGCCAGCGCTGCCGCCAACCCCGGACCGGCTGGCGGACCGGGCGGTCCTGCCAGGATCGCGGGGCGATCCGTCCGGCCAGCGCCACCCCCAATCCCGCCAGCCCGGAAAGCAGGCCAATGCACAGCCAGTAATCCCCGGGCGCGGTCAGGTAGGGGGCATCCAGCGCACAGTAAAAGGCGAAGCCCGGGCAGGTGGCCAGCGGCAGCGCGAACCAGCTCTGGGCCCCCCAGTAGGCCGCCACCAAACCCACCCCCGCCGCGGGCAACAGCCCCAGGCCGAGGAGCAGACCGAAGTTCAAGGCATACGCGTCCCGCACATCCCGCGTGCAGGCCGAGCCGAAAAGTCCGACACTCAAGGAGAAAGCAATGGTGGCCAGAAGCACCAGCGCCATCCGCCAAAACTCCCCGTTGCCCACCCCGCCCAGCAAGAGCGGCACCGCCAACACCGGCAACACCGCCAGCAAGCCGTAAACGGCGTTCAAGGAGGTCGCGGCCAGTTTGCCCAGCACCACGTCCACCCCGCGCAAATCCGTGAGAAACAGCAGCCCCAGAGTGCCCTCGCGTTTTTCCTGGCTCAAACAATCCGCCGTGGTGGTGCGGCCGGCCGCCATGCAATACACCAGGCACAATGCGGACAAACCGCGAAAGATCCACCGCCCGAGCTCCGCCGACGGGCGCCCTTCCAAAAACAGAAAAACGAGGGTGCCAATCAACGTCGTGAGGAGCGCGACGAGCCAACGGGCCCGGTACGTCCCCGGCCGCCGGGCCGCCACCCGCAGCTCCCGCTCCACTATGGGTAAAAAAGTCATACCGGAAAAAATCCTTGAAAGCCTCCGGTCGAACCCTGCCTTTGTCAACAGCGACCGCCGCGTGCGGGGGCCCCCGGGGAACAATACCAATTTCGTCTCGGGAGCCCGGCGGCCGTGCACCCGCCCCGCGCCAAGCTTTGCCGCCTATACTTGGCGGAGCCGCCCGCAAAAAGTAGCGGAATGAAATACCCGCTTGGTTGTCCCCGGGCCGCCGCCCTTCCCGGGGCGACCAACCCATTATTAGCCGCCGCCCCACCAAGCGGTGCCGGCGGGCGGCGCGTGGCCTGCTGGCCACGGCAAATACGGCAGCCCCACCCGTGCGACCGAGGTTCGGGGAAAAGCCGACCGATCGAACGAGCGCGATGAATTGGCAAGTCCAGCCGGACTAATTGCCCCGATGAAGTAAAAAGCGACCGCACAAAATCCGGCCCCGCGACTATGCCCGGGGCACGGACGGCGAAAAATCGATCCACGTCCGACGTTTCGCGTCCGCCATGGTAATTTTGCTTTCGGCATTACTTTTGATCGCCAAGGAAGAGAAGTTCCCGCCTCGGCCCAATTAGTTCAAGCCATGCACAACACCAAGGGGCGCGCCGGCATGAGGAGTGCTAATTCTGAAACTTGGACTCGCGCAATAGTCGCCGGAGATAGTCAACGGAAGTGAACCCGGCGGCGCGCGCGAAAACCCGCCGGTCAACCAAACCATCAACCCCAAACTCCTATGAACACCACGCACCGTCCTTCTCAAATGCCCCCCGTCGGCGCACGCCGGGGGTCCGTGCCGCACCTTGCCCCTTTCTTGCTGTCCGCAATACTGTTGTCGGCAACCGTCGCGGCGGCCGGCACAGCCACCGACCCACCGGGGGGCAGATCCAATGGGGCGACCTCCCTGAGTGCCGCGAGCGTGATGGCCGCGAGCGCCCCCGCCGGCAATAGTTATTACGTGGCCACCAACGGCAGTGACAATTGGAACGGCATGGCGCCCGCCTACACCGGCGGCAATGCCGGGCCCTTCGCGACGCTGCACGCCGCGGCGCGCGCGATGCACTCGGGGGACACCACCTATGTGCGCGGCGGCTATTATAATTGCACCAATTATACCCGGCAGTATTTCGACCCGATCGTCTCGCGCATCACGCTGACGAATTATCCCGGCGAAACGAACATGTTTGGCAACCAGATGTTTCTCAATTCCTGCAATCAACTCATTTGTATCAACGGACTGAGTCAGGTGGGAATCTATGGCATCAACGCCACCAATTGCCAGCGCACGGCGGAGTTCTACGCGGCCACCAACTGCACCCTCGCCTACTGCAACCTGGGCTTCGCGAACACGAATTATTCCATGAACGGAATGGTCTATTTTGCCAACAACAGCGTTTCCAACATCATTCATGACAACGTTTTGCACGACCACCACCACGACAATACCACCGTCCCGCAGCATGACATGGGCAGCACCTTGGTGCTGGGCAATCTGGAGAGCTCGGCCGGCGACGCCACCGGCTACAATGTGGTGACCAACAACCTGCTCTACCACGGCGGCCATGACGTGCTCCAGATCCAATCCTGCTACAACCTCATCCGCAACAACACCCTGCACAACGAACCCTGGATTTGGTGGAACGACTTCGGCCAGTTGGGCGGCCACCGTTGCATCGATGTGGAACCGCGCTCGCAAGGCAACGTGATTGACTGCAATTGGATTGGCTACGCGGGCATTGCCTTGGGCAATCCCGCGGGGGACGGCATCGAATTGTGCGGGGCGAGCAACATCGTGCGTTTCAACGCAATTCTCTGGTGCCAGGAAGGGGCCATTCTGTTCTACGGCGACAAGGACGGACACGCGGCCAACAGCCCGCTGTGCGTGGCCAACCACGCCTACAACAACACCCTGGTGGACAACGGGCTCGGGCAGCAATACACCACCAACACCACGAATCAAGTCGTTACCGATTACACGGCCAACAAGACCGTGTTCGGCATGAATTACGCGACCAACAATTACGTGGTGAACAACCTCTTCTCCTACAACGGCAGCAATTGGTGGGCCCGCTTTCCTTCCAATTGCATCGTCTGCATCCAATGCACCATTCAAGACAACCACTGGGGGGCGCAATGGACCAACCAGATCAACGGCGATCCTTTGTTTTATTACCTTGCCACCAACATCACCACCCTCGTCACCAACAAGATCAGTGAAACCAGCCCCTACCAAGTCATGGCCTTGGGCAGCCCCTGGGATCCCGCCTTCACCAGCTTCAACCTCCGGCTGCAGAGCAACAGCCCGTGCCTGGGCGCGGGCCAGTTCCTGACCACCATCACCAGTCCCTCCGGCTCGGGAACCACGTTCACGGTGGCCGACGCCATGTATTTCACGGACGGTTATGGCATGTTGCCGGGCGACACCATTGAATTCCAAAGCACCGGCCAGACGGCCGTTATTCAAAAGGTGCTCTGGAACAGCAACGCCATCACGCTCACCAGTCCGGTCAATTGGATCCAAGGTGATGGCATCGCCCTGCCTTATGCGGGCCTGGCACCCAACATGGGCGCTTGCGACGTCGGTCCCTGATTAACCAGCCTCCTTTTTCCTTCCGCGCCACGTTCCGGGCCATTTCGCCCGGAACGTTTTTTTAACGCGCAAACCCGCCAACACGCCCACCCTGCGGATCGGCCGAGTTTTCCGCCGCCCTCGGCGCGGAGCATCATTTGGCGGGGCTACCAACTCGGCGACGACTTGCCACCCCGGTGCACCGGGCCCGCCACACCGCCCGCCCGCTCCCGGGGAATACCCCGGCAGCCCAGGGGTTCACGGGCGGTGCGCCGAATCCCTGGCATCCCAGAGCGCGAAGGGCCGACTAACGGACCGGCACCCAACCGGTTGGCTGACCCCATCGGGGAAAGGGCAGCGCCGAGGCAAACCTCCGACGCGACCGGCACCACGAACGCGATCCAAGAACAAGCCACTCCGGGGGACCGTTTTGAGGGTGCCAAGCCCACCCGTTCGGGGCCGGGCTCCTTCCCGCCGCCAAAAGCCATTCTCCGGCCAAATTGATATCCCGCCGGCCCCACGCGAGCGACCGAAATTGCCTTGCGCTCCGGCAGGTTGGCGGACAGCATGGAAGGGTTGCTGGAAGCCAAACCCAGATCATCGACTGAGGGTGCCGCGCGAAGAAAAATTCGCTCGCCCTGGAATCGCCCATTAGCCTAGTCTGGCTTATCAAGAATCAAGACCAACCATCCGGGGCACCCGCGGGTGCCCCCAGGTCGCTGGAACCCGATTTTACCGGGGCGCCGGGACGGCTGGATTCTTGGCTGGCCGCCACCCTTTTATCCGCGACCGCAGGGCTGGCGTTGGCTTGGATCTGGGGCACCGCAGCGGGGGTTGGCACCGCCCTGAGCGCGCCCAATCCCTGGCGCTGGGTGGTTCCACTCAGCTTGGTTTGGTTGGCGCTGGTGGGAGCCCTGGCCGAAGTGGCCCCTCGTTTTCCTCGGCGCCGGCTGTGGGTTTTGGGCAGCGGGGTCATTGTCCTGGTCTCGGCCGCCGTGGCCACCGGGGTGCTCATGCGACTGCTGCCGGCGGGACGCCGACCGTATGGGGAGCTTTGGTTTCTTTGGACCGCCGCCAATTATACTGGCGGCTGGCTGGGGCGACCTGGCAAATGGCGCAGCCTGGGCTTGGGGCTGTCGTTGGCCGCCGTCTTGATCTGCCTTAACCGGACGATCAATGAGGTCAGCGGTCCGTCCAACATATTGCTGAACGATTGGCCCTTCGGCCGTGCCGCGTTCCTGGCTTTGGCTTGCCTGACCTGCAACCTGGCCGCCGCCGTCCGCTGGGGGATGGTGCCGGTGGCTTGGCGCTTGCTGGCGGGTCCAAACTTGGCCGGCGCGCTCCCGCCCGCCGAAACGACCGCCGCCCCGCGCGTCAGCAAACCGGTGCAAGTGGCCATGGCGTGTGGGGCGCTGGCTTTGGCCTTGCTGGTTCTGGCCACGATCTACTTTGACAGGGTTCGGCATCAGGCCAGAAAGGAGGTGGAGGACCATCTGCGGCAAGTTCTGGAATTGAAGGTGGACGTGGCGCGAAATTGGCTCGCCGAACGGTTGGCCGACACCCGGATGATGATGCAAACGCCGGACGTGACCGACAACATCCTGCGCCTGGCCACCGCCCCGGTGGCGGCCCGCCGGGAAGGGCGGGCGAGGGTCTTTTTCGAAAACTCTCTAAAAACCAGCTCCTACAAGCGCCTCCGTTTGTATGGTCCGGACGGGGAGTTCCTCACGGAAGACCCGCTGCCGCCGCCCAGCCTCCAACTGGCGCTTGCGGAGGAGGAGTTGGGGCACTGGCGCCGGGCCACCAATGCCGAGCTCATTTCGCCGACGGCGGACGCCAACCAAGCGGAAGAGGTGCAATTCGCCGGGCCGGTACACGACCGGACGGGTAAATTTTGGGGGGTGATCAGACTGACCGTCCCGGTCACCAACGGCTTGGCGCAACAAGTGCAGACGTTGCACCATGCCCGGGCATCCGAGCACATCCTGCTGAGCACCACCACCAACGGCAACTTTCGGGTCTACACCAACACGACGTCCGGGCCCCCGGTCGGCGGCTTTACCGCCCTGCGTGGCAATCCGCAGTCATTGGTCATGGACTATGACCCCCAAAACAATCGGGTGGTGGGGCTGACGCTCCCCGTACCTGAAACCCCTTGGTTTTTGGCCGCCGAAATCGGCATCGAGGACGCCTTCGCCCCAGTGCGGCGAACGGCTTGGACGCTCTTCGCCGGATGGGCGTTGGTGCTGGCGACCATGGGCTTGAGTCTGGGCATGGGTTTGCGGCACCGGCAGTATGAAGGCAGGCTCCGCGAGTTGGCCACGGAACGTTCCCGCCAGGAACTCAGCCAGCGCCTCACCTTCATCGTGGAGGCCGCGCACGATGCCATCCTCCT
>CAIYZC010000111.1 GCA_903930565.1 uncultured Pedosphaera sp. | reverse complement strand
GCCGTCAAGTTGGTGGCCGCTTGCCAGAAGAACTTGAGCGGTTCCTCCGGATACGCCTGGGCGAGATAGGCCGCCGGTTGCCGTCCCGCCGCATCCTTGGTCAGCTCAAATTCATCCAATAGCACGTTGTTGGTGTTGTAGGTCCGGCCCTTCAACGTCGTCGCCGTGGCCTCGAAGACCACAAAATGATTTGTGGAAGAGTAGGTGGCCAGCGCCGGATGCGGCCAGGCCGGATACAATGGGGCACCGCCCCCGCCCGTGGTGAGGTGGGTGATCGCCCAAGGCGCTTGCAGGTTCGTGCCCGTTACCGGCCGGAACCGCTCGTAAACATGCGAGTGCCCCACCACCGCCAAGTCCACCTTGGCCTCCAGAAACAAAGGCAAATACGACTCGTGCCCCCAACCCGTGGCGTGGCCGCCAATGTTATACACGGGATAGTGCGTGAAGACCACCTTCCACGGCGCCTTGGAAGCCAGCAAATCCGCCCGCGCAAAGGCGTATTGTTCGTCGGTGAGCTTCTCCTGGCGAAAATCCAGCGCCACCACATGCACCGGGCCGATGTCGTAGGAGTAGTACCGCTGCTTTCCCGGCAGCCCCAAATAAAACAGATACAGGTTCCCGTCCTGCTCGTGGTTGCCCAGGCTCGGCAGCACGGGGACTTCGTCAATCACGTCGGCCAGGGGCTCGAAAAACTCCCGCCCCCACAAATCATACTTCCGACCGTCCACCACCAAGTCCCCCGTGTGCAGGATGAAATCCGGCGCATAGCGTTTGAAATTCGTGACCACGGCGCGGTGCGTCTTGGGGTTGGTTCGCGCATCGCCGTAGCCAATGAAGGTCACTTTGGGTTGTTGGCTCGCGAAAGTGTGGAACTGCCTGGCGGCAGTGCGGGTGGTCCCGACCTGCACGGAGTAGCTGTAAACCGACGCGGGCTGCAAATTCGTGAGCACCGCCTCATACAAATAAGCCGCGGCGGCGGCGGGGTGGGTCGTCACGGCTTTCAACGGTCGGGGGTCGGTCACGGGCAAGTCGATCCCGGCGGCTCCCGCCAGTCCGTAATGGAGCACCGCCGGGGTGTTGACCGACGCCTCCCATTTGACGGTCATGGTGTTCGTTCCCGGGCCTTGCAAATAAGGCCCTTTCAGCAGCCCGCCTCCCGCCTCCTGGGCCGGGCTGGTCGCGGCGAGGAAGAGCAGGGTGAACAGGCCCGGAACCAAGCCTCGGCCGTTGATCGATTTCAAATGGGTACGCATCATAAAATTGTCTGGGCGGGAACGGCGACAACGCCTTGTCCCGCGGGACGCCGTCGTTGGCCCACGACTCTGCCTGAATCCGCCGGCGGCTCAAGCCGATTCGGAATGCGCCACCGCATTGTAACCAAACCGCGGCTCCGTTCCCGGACACCCCGCCGGGCGAGCGGTCAGGGCTGCCCCGCAGCCGGGCCGGGCACCCGCTGCCGCAAAGCGCCGCACCGGACGCACACATCGCACAAGTAGGTGGTCTTGGTCTCCTTCAACTGCTCCACGACGCCTTCCAAATTGGTCCGGTCGGAGAGCGCGTCCATCACCCTTCCGACGTTGGTGTTCGGCGCCACGGCGGCGATCACCGACTCGGCGCTGGGCGCGAGCTTCTCCTCGGTGTCCCACCGCGCGACAAACCGATGGCCGAACATCCAGCCGAATATTCCCAGGCACTTGTTTGGTTCCGTGTTCATAATTGCTGCCGTTTCCCGCCTCGGATTTACCACCCAATCCCCGAAAATTCCAAAGAATATTTGCGATTCGGCCCCATTCTGGATCCGTGGGCCACTCCCCCATGCCCATCGTGATTAAACCGCCGTGGTCCGTGCCCCCAGCGCGGGCGAACAGTTTCAACTTTCCCCCTTCCCACCCCGTGGGTATAAGCAGGCGATGTCTGCTGGAAACACCACCGGGTCGCCCCCGCCCTTGAGCGCCGCCACGCGTTATTGCGCGGTGCTGGGGCATCCCATCCGCCATTCCGCCTCACCGGCCATGCAAAACGCCGGCCTCGCCGAATTGGGACTGGATTGGCGGTATCTGGCTTTCGACGTGCGCCCGGAAGCGCTGCGGACGGCCATCGCCGGGGCGCAAGCCATGGGCTTTCTTGGGCTGAACCTCACCGTACCGCACAAACTCCTGGCGCTGGATTTGGTGGATGTCCTGGATGAATCCGCCCGCACTTGGGGCGCGGTCAACACCATCCGTTTTGAAGGCCAGGCCGGGGACGGGTCATGGCAGCCACTGGGTGCATTCACCGGCCCGCCCCCGGCGGCAATCCGCACCCACGGTTTCAACACCGACGCCGCCGCCCTCGCCCGCTCCCTCCGGGAGGACTTGGGGGTGGACCCGACCGGGGCCTCCGTGGTGCTGCTGGGCGCGGGCGGTGCGGGGCGGGCGGCGGCCCTCAAACTGGCCGCGGAACAAGTCGCGCATTTGTACTTGGTCAACCGCACCACCGCCAAAGCCGAAGCGTTGGCGGAGGAAATCCGCGCGCGGCATCCGGGGCTGCCCGTCACCGTCGGCTACCCGGCGGCCAAAGTGGACTTGGTGGTCAACGCCACCGCTTGCGGGCTGCACCCGGCCGACGGCTCCCCGCTGGACGGCGCCCCCTTTTCGGTCGCCCAAGCCGGCGCCGTTTACGACATGATCTACCGCCCCGTCGAGACCCCGCTGCTCGCCGCCGCCCGCGCGGCGGGGGCGCGGACCGCCAACGGCCTGGGCATGTTGCTCCATCAAGGCGCGGACGCCCTCGAACTGTGGTCCGGCCGCCCCGCTCCGCGGGCGGTCATGCGCGCCGCTTTGGAAAGCCATATCTATGGGATTTAGCGGCGCCTTCGACACCCAGGCTTGGGCGCGGATGCCCTTTCATTTTTGGACGGTCACCTTTTTCGTTTTGGGGACCGTCGTGGGCAGCTTTTTGAACGTGTGCATTCACCGGGTGCCGCTGGGCCAGAGCATCGTCTCGCCGCCTTCGCACTGCCCGCATTGCCAATACTCGATCCCTTGGTTTCTCAACCTGCCCCTGGCCACCTGGCTCTACTTGCAAGGCAAGTGCGCCAATTGCCGCGCGCCCATCGCCATCCGGTATTTCCTGGTCGAACTGCTCACCGGCGTGCTTTTCCTCGGCTGCTGGCTGCGCTTCGGCCACGAATCGGCCGCCGTGGCCGCCATCATGTGCGTGGTCGTGGCCGGCTTGGTGGTCGCCACCTTCATCGACTTGGAGCACTACATCATTCCCGACGGTCTCAACTACGGCGGGATGGTGGCGGGAGTTTTGGCGGCCTTTTTCGTGCCGCGGTTGTTCGGCGAAACCAATCTCGCCCGATCGTTGCAACAAAGCCTCCTCGGCTTGGGCGTCGGCGCAGGCATCATTTACACCGTGCTGCGCCTGGGCAAACTGGCGTTCGGCCAGGAAAAAATCGCCTTGGAGCCCGGCACCCGGATCATTTTCGGCGACACCGGCTTGATCCTCCCGGACCGCGAAATCCCCTACGAAGAGGTATTCTACCGGGAATCGGACACCATCGTGGTCGCGGCCGACCGCGCCGAGCTGTTCGACCGTGGCTTTTGCGGTCCGGTCACCATCCGCCTCAGCCCGAACCGCTTGCGCATCGACGATGAGGAGTTCGACCCCGAGCAAGTGCCCTGGCTGGAGGTCAGCGCCGCCCAATTGTCCCTGCCCCGCGAGGCGATGGGGCTTGGCGACGTGAAGTTCATGGCCGCGATCGGGGCGTTTCTCGGCTGGCCCGGGGTCGTCTTTTCCCTGTTGGCCAGTTCCTGCATCGGCTCCGTCTTCGGCGTGATTCTTTTGGCCCGGCAACGCCAGGGACGCTCCTCCACCGTGGTGCCTTATGGCCCCTACATCGCCGCGGCCGCCCTGCTCTGGATTTTCGAAAGCCCCGCCATCACCCGCTTCGCCCACGCCTGGATGGGTTGGTGAGCGTCCCCACGCCCACTCCACGGCGTGGGTGGACTTGCCTCGATAAAGTGAACCGTAAAATCGGTGGGTTTGGTTAAATGTTTGGCTCTTCCCGGATCTTGTGGGAATTATTCCTGGGGCAGGTTACAGCTCTAGTCCGCCGCCCGCCCCTGCGAGACAAGCTGTCGGTTGTAATCCGCTCCTTCATGCTGCTTTGCGCCGCCATTCCCGCGCCCTTGTCTGGTCCAAAGAAATACCGAACAACCGCAGCGCAAGTTCCTCGGCGGCGATGCGGAGCGCCCCGGGATCGGTGGTGACCAGCTAGGCGAAGGAACCTTCGGCCAGCCGCTTGGCGCAGACCCACTGCCCGGGGCCATCGAAGTGGAGCAGCTCGATCCGGTTCTTGCGCCGATTGGTGAAGACATAGAGATGACCACTTAAAGGATCCTCCTTCAATGAGTGGGCGACCAAGTCAGCCAAGCCCTCGAAGCCCTTGCGCAAGTCCCTGTTGCGGACGGCCAGAAAGATGCGGGTGGTGGGCGTCAACGGGATCATAGCCGGGGCAATAACGGCAACCACATGGCCAGTTCCTGGGCCGTGAAACCGTTGCGCACCTCCAACGCGAGGCCGGAAGGGAACACCAGACGGTAAATGGGTCCCGGCGTGGGGTTGGGAAGGAGGTTGGGCAAAGCCACGAACTGGGGCCGCTCCGGTGGGGGCGGCGCGGCAGACTGCTTGCGCCATTG
>CAIYZC010000110.1 GCA_903930565.1 uncultured Pedosphaera sp. | reverse complement strand
TGGCGTTGTTGTAGCGGCCGGGGAAGACGTTTTCGGGGTCGTAAACATAGGCCCGTCCGCCGCTCATGCCGGCGCCGAAATTGCGGCCGGTGCTGCCGAGCACGACCACCACCCCGCCGGTCATGTATTCGCAGCCGTGGTCCCCGAGGCCTTCCACCACCGCAACGCCGCCGGAGTTGCGCACGCAGAAGCGCTCGCCCGCGCGGCCCGCGGCAAAGAGGCGGCCGCCGGTCGCGCCGTACATCACCGTATTGCCCAGCAGGGTGTTGTCCGACCACACAAAGGTGCAATCGGCGGGCGGGCGGATGATGATTTCGCCGCCGTTCATGCCCTTGCCCACGTAATCATTGGCTTCGCCCAACAGCCGCAGGCGAATGCCCTTGGCGAGGAAAGTGCCGAAGCTCTGGCCCGCGCTGCCGCGGAAGGTGATGTCGATCGCCCCTTCCTCCAACCCCTTGTCGCCGACCGTATAGCCGATGTGGCCGGAAATCCGGGTGCCGATGTTGCGGCGGGTGTTGTCGATGTCGTACTCCAATTTCACCGAACCGCGTCCGTTCAAGGCGGCCTTGGCCTCCTGCATGATGCGGTCATCCAGCGAACTGTCGCCGAAGCGTTCGTTGCGGTCCCGGGTGTGGTGGCGCGGGGCGCTGCCGTCCGGATGAATCTGCGCGAGCAGCCGGTCCAGGTTCAAACCCGCGATTTTGGAGCGGGTTTCCTCGGGGAATTCCTCCAGCGGTTTGCGCGCCAACAGGTCCGTGCGCCCGATGATTTCGTCCAACGTCCGGTAACCCAGGGCGGCCAGGAGTTCGCGGACTTCCTCCGCGACGCCATTGAAGAAGGCGACCACGTTCTCCGGTTTGCCGCGGAATTTGAGGCGGAGTTCCTCCTTTTGGGTCGCGACGCCCACGGGACAGGTGTTCAGATGGCAGACGCGGAACATCGCGCAACCGGCCGCGATGAGGGCGGCGGTGCCAAAATTGAATTCCTCCGCGCCCAGCAGCGCGGCGATCACGATGTCGCGCCCGGTTTTCAAGCCCCCGTCGGTGCGGAGCACCACGCGGGACCGCAGGTCGTTGAGCATCAGCGTTTGGTGCGCCTCCGAGAGGCCGAGTTCAAACGGTCCGCCCGCGTGTTTGATCGAGCTCAGCGGGGAGGCCCCGGTGCCCCCGTCGTGACCGCTGATGAGGATGACATCGGCGTACGCCTTGGCCACGCCCGCGGCGATGGTGCCCACGCCGGATTCGGACACGAGCTTGACGCAGACTTTCGCGCGCGGATTGACCTGTTTAAGGTCGTAAATCAACTGCGAAAGGTCCTCGATGCTGTAAATGTCATGGTGCGGCGGCGGCGAGATGAGGGGCACGCCGGGGACGCTGTGCCGCAGCCGGGCGATCATCGGGGAGACCTTGTGGCCGGGCAATTGACCGCCCTCGCCGGGTTTGGAACCCTGGGCCATCTTGATCTCCAATTCGCTCGCGCTCGCCAGGTATTCGGGCGTGACGCCAAAGCGGCCGGAGGCGACCTGCTTGATCGCCGAGTTGGCGTTGTCCCCATTGGCGCGCGGCACGTAGCGGGCGGGGTCCTCGCCGCCTTCGCCGGAGTTCGACTTGCCGCCGATGCTGTTCATCGCGATCGCCAGGCATTCATGCGCTTCGGGCGATAGCGCGCCGAGGCTCATCCCGGCCGTGGTGAAGCGCCGGCGGATTTTTTCGATCGATTCCACCTCATCCAACGGAATCCCGGCGCCGGTCTGGAGCGCGAGCAAATCGCGGGGGGAGACGGGATCGCGTTTTTCCACCGTGTCGAGGTACTTCTGGAATTCCTCCGGCTTCCCGCTCTTGAGGTAACGGTGCAGGGTCATTACCACTTGCGGATTGTAGGCGTGGAATTCCCCGCGTCCGCCCTTGGCCACTTTGTAATTGCCGCCTTCGTCCAGGAAGGCGTCCTCGGGATTGGCGTACGCCTGCTGATGACGGCGCAGGGCGTCCGCGGCGATTTGGGCGAAGGACACGCCCCCGATCTGGGACGTGGTGCCGTAAAAGCAGCGGTCGATCACTTCCGGGGCCACGCCGATGGCTTCGAACATTTGCGCCCCGCGGTAGCTGCCGATGGTCGAAATCCCCATCTTGGACATGATCTTCAACATGCCGCTCTCAATCGCGGAGCGGAAGTTGGCCACGGCCTTTTCCATGGTCACTTCGCCGTACTCGCCGCTCTCCACCGCCTGGCGAATGGTGTCGATGGCGATGTACGGGTTCACGGCGGAGGCGCCGTACGCGACCAGGCAGGCGAAATGATGCACATCCCGCGTCGCGCCGGATTCGCACACGATCGAGGCCCGCAAGCGCTTGCCCTCCCGGATCAAATGATGGTGCACCGCGCCGATCGCGAGCAGCATGGGAATCGGCACTTTGCCGGCGTCCGTGAATCGGTCGCTCAGGACGATGATCGACTTGCCGGCATCGATGGACCGTGACGCCAGGGCGCAAATGGAATCCAGGGCGGGGACCAAATCCTCCGCCCCGGCCGCCGCGCTGAAATGGCAGAAAATGGTCTCGCTGCGGAAAGCCGGGTCTTGAATGTTCTGCAGGGCCTTGAGCTCGTAATCCATCAGGAACGGGCTGTCCATCCGCACCAGTTTGGCGTGCTCCGGACTTTCCTCCAACCACGACCGGCGCGGCCCGAGGTAGGTGGAGAGCGACATGACGATCTTCTCCCGGATGCTGTCTATCGGCGGGTTGGTGACTTGGGCGAACAACTGGCGGAAGTAATCCGCCAGGAGGCGCGGGCGCCGCGACAACACGGCCAGCGGCGTGTCGTCCCCCATGGAGCCCACGGGCTCGCCCGCCGTGGTGGCCATCGGCTTGAGCAGTTCGCGCAGTTCCTCGTTGTCCCAGCCGAACAAGATCTGTTGCAGCGTCAGGTCCAGGATATTGACCGGGCTGTGGTTGATGCCGAAGGGCTTGGCGTGCTCGCTGAGGAGGAAAACATTCTTCTTGCACCAATCGCCATAGGGCTTTTGCCCGGCCACGCGGGCTTTGACCTCGTCGTTGTCCAACAACCGTCCTTCAAGCGTGTCGACCGCGATGATTTTGCCGGGCCCGAGCCGGCCCTTCTGCACGATTTCCTTTTCGTCCAACTGCACAATGCCCGCTTCGCTGCCCATGACCAGCAGGCCGTCCTCGTAGAGTTTGTAGCGGGCCGGACGCAGTCCGTTCCGATCCAGCGTGGCGCCGACATAGCGGCCATCCGTGAAGACCACGGCGGCGGGACCGTCCCACGGTTCGTTGAGGCAGGAATGGAACCGGTAAAAACCCTTCAGCTCCGGCGTGAGGTCCGAGGACTTTTCCCAAGCCTCGGGGGCGAGCATGAGCACGGTGTGCAGGATGTCGCGGCCGCTGAGTTCCAGCACTTCGAGCGCATTGTCGAGGCAACCGGAGTCCGAATTGCTGGGTTGGAGGATGGGGGTGAGGAAACCCACGCGGTCCTTCCAAATGTTGGAGGTCAGCTCGCGTTCCCGGGCGCGGGTCCAATTCTTGTTCCCGCGCAGCGTGTTGATCTCGCCATTGTGGGCCAGTCGCCGGAAAGGATGGGCCAGGCGCCAGTTGGGGAAGGTGTTCGTCGAATAGCGTTGGTGGAAGACCGCCAGCGCCGAAACGAACTGCGGATCGCGCAAATCAGGATAGAAAGCCTCCAGCTGTGGAGCGTTGAACAGACCCTTGTAAACGATGGTCCGGCTGGACATCGACGGGGTGTAGAACTCCTCGAGACGCTCGTCCAGCGCCTGCTTTTCGGCCACTTTGCGGGCCAGCAACAGCCGGCGCTCAAACTCCATGTCGCTCCAACCGGGCGTGCGGGCCATCAATAATTGCCGCAGGGCCGGCATCGTCGCGCGGGCCTTGTCCCCCAGGCATTGCGGGTTGACCGGCACACTGCGCCAGCCGATTCGCTGCAGGCCAAATTGCGCGGTCGCGGCTTCCACAATGGTCAGACAGCGTTGCAGTTGGACCGGGTCGGTGGGCAGAAAGAAGAAGCCCACGGCCAGGTCGGTCTCGGCGGGCACGGTGCCGCCGAATTTTTCCGCTTCCGCGCGGAAAAACGCGGTGGGCAACTGGGTCAGCACCCCCGCGCCGTCGCCGGTTTTGGCATCGGCGTCCAGCGCGCCGCGATGGGCGAGATTGCGCAGGGCCTGGAGCGCGAACTCGACGATGCGATGCTCGCGCCGGCCGTTCGTATTGGCCACAAAACCGACGCCGCAGGCGTCGTGTTCAAAATCCGGGTGGTAAAGCGACTGGGGGTTTTTAGTCTGCATGGATTGCAACCTCGCGGGCAACGGAATGCGGCCCGACACCCCAGCGTAACAAACCACCCGGCGGGCGCAATGCGATTTTTGCCATTTTGCCGGGCCCCGGCGCGGATTTTCGGCGCGCACTGTGGCGGAATCCGGGCTTGCCTTGCCGCCGGGTCTTGTCGAAAGTTGGCGGCATCTGAATATGGGCAAGAAAGCATTGGTAACCGGGATCACCGGCCAGGATGGATCCTACCTGGCGGAGCTGTTGTTGGCGAAGGGCTACGACGTGCATGGCATCATCCGCCGCGCCAGCACCTTCAACACCGGCCGCTTGGAAGGCATTTACAGCGATCCCCATGCGGGCGACCGCCGGCTTTTCCTGCACTACGGGGACCTCAGCGACGCCAGCGGTTTGGCGGGTTTGGTCCGCAAAATCCAGCCGGACGAGGTCTACAACCTGGCGGCCCAAAGCCACGTCCGCGTCAGCTTCGACGCCCCCGAATACACCACCGACATCACCGCCACCGGCACCGTGCGCCTGTTGGAGGCGATCCGTGACGCCGGCCTCAAGCCCCGCTTTTACCAAGCTTCCTCCAGCGAGATGTACGGCCTCGTGCGCGAGGTGCCTCAGACCGAGCTCACGCCCTTTTATCCGCGCAGCCCGTATGGTTGCTCGAAAGTTTACTCGTACTTCATCACGGTCAATTACCGCGAGTCCTACGGCTTTCACGCGAGCAACGGCATCCTCTTCAATCACGAATCCCCCCGCCGCGGCGAGACCTTCGTCACCCGCAAAATCACCCGCGCCGTGGCCCACATCAAGGCCGGTTTGCAGGACAAATTGTTCCTCGGCAACCTCGACGCCAAGCGCGATTGGGGTTACGCGAAGGAATACGTCGAAGCCATGTGGCTCATGCTCCAGCAAGACCAGCCGGATGATTACGTCATCGCCACCAACGAGACGCATTCAGTGCGCGAGTTTTTGGAACTCGCCTTCGACCACGCCGGCTTGAATTGGAAGCAACACGTCGCCATCGACCCGCGCTATTACCGCCCGGCGGAAGTCGATCTCTTGATCGGCGATTACAGCAAGGCCAAACGGCAATTGGGTTGGGAACCGAAAACCAAGTTCGCCGAATTGGCCCGCCTGATGGTGGATGCCGACATCGAACTGCTCCGCCGCCACCGCCAGGGCGAAATCCGCGTGCAGGGCTGAGGCGGCTCAGTGCGGCAGTTGCTGCACCAACCGGTAAAAGCGTTGCCGGCCGAGCGCGTTGGTGTCCCGGACCGTGACCAACCCGCTGTTCGTGGGTCCGAGCGGGAGGCCCGTGGCGCTCCACTGACCCGCCGTCAAATTGGTGCTGGTTTGGAGTTGATAACCCAAGCCGGGAATGGTGTTCCAAGTGAATTGGAGAGCGCCGTTCGTGGCCGGCGCCGGGCTCAGGGAGAGCGGCGGAATGAGGGTCAAGCTGACATCGTCCAGCCCGAATGCGTCCGCCGTGTTTTCAAACGCGAATTGCAGCACCGTCGGCGACTGGGTGGCCGGCAGGATGAACTCCAGGTTTGTCCACGCGATTTTGGGGTAATTGGTCTGGTAATACACCGTGGCCCCGTTCCATTTCACGGCGAGTTGGTTGGAGACGGCGCTGAGGGGGTTGGACAACCAAAACGAGAGCAGGTAATTCGACCCCGGCGCGGTGGGCAGCGTTTGGGAAAGGGTGGCGAGGTTGGTGGGCGCTCCCATTATGGCGGCAAAATAGC
>CAIYZC010000109.1 GCA_903930565.1 uncultured Pedosphaera sp. | reverse complement strand
TACGGTCGGGGGAGCGGGAGCGGCGGATTGGTTGTGCCCCATGCGCTGCATCCCGTCGACCAGCCGAGGCAGTCTACACCCCATTTTGGAAAGCCGTATGGCTACGGTGGGGCTTTCGGCAGGGGAGGAACCCCGGATTGGGGAGAGGAGCTTTTGGACATCATTCACATGATGCACGTGATTTACCGAATGCTGAAAGCCGGGGGAGTCGTCCGCCGCCAAGGCATGGGTGACGGGAAAAGCGCGGAGCCCAAAAAGGAGCCACGTTGCCGGCGCATCCGGAAGGCAAACTGAGCGCGTACATGCGGAACC
The DNA here is from genome assembly GCA_903930565.1 of uncultured Pedosphaera sp. Taxonomy (GTDB): domain Bacteria; phylum Verrucomicrobiota; class Verrucomicrobiia; order Limisphaerales; family Pedosphaeraceae; genus CAIXFN01. Next base: position 34,098 of record CAIYZC010000109.1, on the reverse strand, counting down.
AGTACGGGTCCTGGACCCGCCTTTTGGAGCCGCCGAGGCACCACTGAACAACAATCCCTGCGCCCGGGCGATCAAAATGGCGATCCTTGAAAGGGGCGTGGGTTGGCCCGGCGGCTCTTTTCCAAAGATTCCGCGGGGTATTGCAAGGCGACGCTTGCGAAGCCTACGACAAGCTGGGGGAAGGAATCAAATATGCGGGTTGCCTGTCGCACGCCCGGCGGGGATTTGTGGACGCGGCCAAGTTGGCCCCACTGGATCCGTTGCCGGTGCCAGCGGAGCCGGTTGGAAGTCCATTTGCAAAACGGCTTGGTGGAGATCGACAACAACTGGTGCGAAGGGGGCATGCGCCCACTGGCCCTTGGCCGCAAGAACTGGTTGCACCTTGGGAGTGCGGAAGCCGGGCCGAAAGTGGCGGCCATCGCGTCGATCATTGAAACCTGCCGTCGCTTGGACATCAATCTGCGGGAATACCTGACCGAGGTATTGCCCAAGCTCGGCAGCTGGTCCATCAACCGGGTCGCCGAACTGACGCCCACCGCTTGGAAGGCGGCCAAAGCCAAGCAGAATTGACATGCCGGTCAGCGTAGCCGCTGCCCGCTATCCTGCCTATACGGGGTTGGCAATACGGATACGGAAGCGTGATGCACATCGAAACCGTGCTGGATCAATTCCACCGGGAAAAGGCGAAGGCCCGGCCCACGCCCGAGCAGGTCATGCAGTTCGCGAAGCTGTTCGGGAGCTATGTGGGCGAGGTATACCGCAAGAATCACGGCGGCTCGTGGGGAATAGTGGAGCTCAACGGCGAGCAATTTCCCGGCTTTAAGGCGCAGAACGTGGATTCTACCTTCTGGCCGTGGGGCCGGGTGCGGAACCGGCTCATGAACGGCGCGGAGGACAACGTGTGGCATTATTATTGCCATTTGATTGCGCGGGAATGAGGGGTGGGTCGACCGAACCGGAGGGCATTGAAAACACGGAGTTTCTCGCGCGAAGCCGCGAAGCCGCGAAGTCGGGCCAAGGGAAAAACATGAGCAAGGTGGAAGGCGAATCCCAAGATTTTTGGCATCGTTTTTCCATCCGACTTCCCGGTGCTCCATCCGATTGGTTCCCCTTCGCGGCTTTGCGTCTTCGAGTGAAACCGTCCCCCTCCCCATGCGTTTCGAGGATAATGGAGGGTGATGGGCTCTGAGAAAAAAGGATTTGAAACCCGGAATTCCTCGCGCCGAAACGCAGAGACGAGGAGAATAGCCGGACGGAAACTTGGGGATGCCCATGCGAAAGCGCGAAGGCGGGAAGTCGCGAAGTTGAGCCAACAAGCCCAAGTCATTAGAGGGGAGTTTTCTCTTGGAGCCTGTCCGTCACGCCTGCTGCGACGGGTTTGGGAAACTGGGGGTCGGAGACCCTCGGATACGGTAGGCCGGAGGCCTGACCCACGGGGGATGCGTGTCCGGCCATGCCGCCGGGCGCTACATCATGGTTGTGGCTGGTACGCGCGTTACGAATATCGCGGCCTTACAGGCCGCCGGAATTGATGGCAAAGCCCCCAGCCCGTTGGGCTGGGCTGAGGAATGATGCACCTTTGGCGCATGGGAAAAGCGGTGGGGAAAGCGCCGCGGATCAACCCGGAACGACGATTTGTTTGGACGGCCTGAAGGGCCGTGATTCCTGAGCCCAGCCCAGCGGGCTGGGAATGCGGGCACGGGAATTCGGCGCCCTGAATTGGGCGCGACTGCGTGAATGGGTCACCTCCTAATGGTATCGCGGCCCTACAGGCCGCCGGAATCAATTTCGAAACCACCCAGGCTGCTCGCCGGACTTATGAATGATGCACGTTTGGCGCATGGGTGGTGAGGTGAAAACTTCGGCGCAGGATGGCCGTGGGGCTGCGTCAGGACGGCCCAACGGGCGGTGACTCCTCAGCCCAGCCCAAAGGGCTGGGAATTCGTCCGCGGAAATTCGGCGCCCTGAATTGGGCGCGATAATGAGGAGGGAACGCAGCCAGGGATTGGGAGACGTTTGCCGTTGACCACCGGCGATGCCGTGTGGCAAAACTTGGCTACCAACAACCCGAAGAGCTTATGAAAAATGAATCTGGAATCACGTTGAATTTATTCGGGGAAGACGCCGACTTCGAGGGACGGCAGCACTTTCGGCAGCTCGTCCAGACCGAGCTGGAGCGGTTGGCGCTGGGGAAGCATTTGGGCGGTGGGAGCATGGTCACGGACGAGGAGCCGAATTACAATGTGGAGTTCGTGGTGAGCGATGAAAGCCGGGCTCTGGCGCTGATCCGGGACATCCTCCGCGCCGCCGGCGTGGGCCCGGCCACGGAACTTACGGTGAATGCCGACAGGCGTTACCGAGTTTATGACGACGTTTGGACTGACTTGGGTCCGCGACCGCCGTCCCCGGTGGTGGAAGCGGAGACTGGTCCGTCGCGCTCGGGCGAAGGAGCGAAGGTCGATATGCTCCAATTGTTGCGACAGATTGCCGAGGAGGGGAGGAGGATGTATCCCCCGCGCAAAGGTCGTCCTGAGGTGCAATGACCGGTTGCCGCCAGCGATAATATGAATTCTCTGCGTGGTTTCGAACGGCAGCAAGGCGGGAACCGGCGAAAATGCGCAGCCGTGAGGAACCATTGGCACATCGCGGATATGCAACAGATGGGTTGAGTTCGTTCCCCAAACCGCTGTTATGAGTTTCGAGGTTTTTGTTCAATCTTTCCGGCATGGCGGGCCGGCAGGTATTCCCCGGCGGGCGCTCCGCAAGGTTTTCGGGAAGCACCTCAGTGAGCCGGAACCCGACTTCTGGAAACTGCGTTATGATGAACTGAATTATTGCGACCTGTACCTCTCCTTCTGGTCATTTCATGGCGACCCGGGCATGGTCACAGGATTTACCGTCCACCGTCCTTGCCCTGACCCGCGCCTGTGGGATGCTTTGATGGCCATCCTCGCTCTGGGTGACGTCGTGCTATATTATCCCGGTTACGGACTGCCTTTGGTGGTCCGCGATTCCGTCGCGGCACACATGCCGGAAGACATGGTCAAGAGTTTGGGCCGCCCGCTGGTCGTCACCAGTGGCCGGGAGATTCTACAGCGAATACAAAATGATTAAGTAATATTGTCGTTAACAGTCTGACGCCGACGCAGTGGCAGGTAAAGTCTTGCTTTCAAGTGACGTTTTTGGGATGAACTATCCTGTTTCGAACCGCCATTTTTGATTCGTGTTGGTGCCTTGTCAGGAGTCGGCGAAGCGGTCCGTGGTGGCCGAGCGGCACGTGCATTATGTATTCTGTCGATTCCAAAGACACTGTTCAGGAGCTGACCGATGTTCCCCAGTCCTCGGTTGGCGCTCCGTGCCCGATGATTCTCGGGGGCGAGGGGTATCTTTATCTCGCCTACTTCCTTGAGGAGCGTGAGCCAATTTGGGACGGGAAAACGATTCGTGTCGTGGGAGAGAAGAGCCTTGATGAGCCGGTTGCTTTGGTTCGGTTCACTCGCGTCTGCGCCCACATGTTTGGCCCGCCCAATGACGAGTCCTTCAGTGGCCACCCGCTGGCGTCCCGTGGCCTCCGTCCTTATCGCGTCCACGAAGTTCGCGATTCTTCGTGGATACGGCGGTTGGAGCGCATGAATTCGGTGCATCCGTTTCACCGGTCGGAGCGTTTTGCTGGCGATCGCCATTTCATTTTTGCTTTTCACGATTCGACCTTTGAGTGCGTCGCGCTGGAGTTCAGCGTTTCGGTCCACGCCGGGAGTGTGGTCGAGGTTCTGGCCCGGTCGCTGGACGGGGGCCCGAAACCGAACTCTTCGTAGGCTGGTTCGCCTATCTTATGCGAGAATATCCGAGGTAGTGACGAAATTCAGTTGATGATAAATGTATGGCCAATGAATTAAACGAACTGATACCCGAGCTGCGGGACTGGAACAACGGGGATGGAATTGACGTGCGGAGTTGGATCGGTTGCTCCGGCAATTTCCAATTGGCCATCGGTTACAGCACGGTTTTTTGGCCGGAGTTTGTGGAATTCGAGGGCTACGTTCTGCGTGCAGGGTTCTCGGTTGAATCAGTGCGCGCTTGGGAGCGCCGGGAAGGAGGGAACCGAAGGAACTTCGAGGCCGTGATGAACCATTTGCACATCGCCGATATACAATACCTGGGTTGTGAGGACCTCACGCAAGAACGTGCAGTTTATTTGGGCCGGGTTTTGTCGCAGATCTATCGGGCAAAACTGGCCTGGCAATTTCCCGGCAGGCGGTTTGAAGTTCTTTTTGACGATACGCCCCGTGAAAACCTCACGGATTATCAAATCACGTTTTTCCAGGTGGAGCCGGTTGGTTGACGGAGTGCCGGGACAAGCAATAATTCAACGAGACGATTGCCGAGAATCAGGTGTCGCACGAATTGAGCCGGCGGGCCGATGGTATCGCGGCCCGACAGGCCGCCGGAATCAATGGCCAAACCGCCCAGCCTGCTAGGCTGGGCTGAGGAATGATGCACCTTTGGCGCATGGGAAAAGCGGGTCGGGAAAGCCACGCGAACTGGGGTTGTGGCAAATTCGGCTGGCCTGACGGTCATCGGGTTGATGCGTCGTTTACGTTGGTTGGGGCGATGGTGTCCCGGCCCTTCAGGCCGCCGGAATTAATATCGGTACCACCCAGCCTGTTAGGCTGGGCTGAGGAATGATGCACTTTTGGCGCATGGAAAAGCGGTGCGGAAAGAATCACGCGAACTGCGGTTGTGCCAAATCTGGACGGTCTGAAGGGCCGTGATTCCTCAGCCCAGAGCAGCGGGGCGGTGGAATTCCCGATGAGATCCCCTCCCATGGCGGCCGCAGCCATTGGCTGGTGCAATGACGTTTCCTTTCTCCCGCCGCCTCCGGGGCGGTGCCGCATCAGTACGGCATACCGGGCGTGGTACGCCGGGCTGATCTCCAACAACCCTCCGGGTTGCTTAACGGCCACCGGAAGTTGGAAACGCGCGCACTTCACGTTTGCGGCACGAACATCCGGCTCTGGTCCGGCACCCCCCCCGGCACACTACGCCCGGGCCCGCCTGAAAAAGGAAATTCACCGAACCACGTTGACAGGGTAAACCCCCCATAGCGTTCCCGGGAGTTGAACGCTTATTGTTCAGATTAGCCATGCATGCATGAATCTTTCTGAACGGGGTGCCGGCCGGGAAAGGTGTTTCCGGCCGGATTGGAGGTCTGATTTACCCGCGTGGAAAAGTGGCGGTTTTTGAATGATAACCAAATCCAACGGTCATTTGCCGGAGAAATCGGCGACGCAATTGCCGAAGTGCCCCACCGGCATCCAGGGTCTTGATGAAATCACCGGCGGCGGTTTGCCGCGCGGGCGGCCCACGTTGGTGTGCGGTGGGGCGGGCTGTGGCAAGACGCTGCTGGCGGCGGAATTCCTGGTGCGCGGCGCGGTGCAGTTCGACGAGCCGGGCGTGTTGATGGCCTTTGAGGAGACCGTGAAGGAGTTGACGGCCAACGTCGCCTCCCTGGGTTTTGATTTGGGGGGGCTGGCGCGGCGCAAGATGATCGTCATTGATTACGTCCACGTCGAGCGCAGTGAGGTGCAGGCCAGCGGCGATTATGATTTGGAAGGGTTGTTCGTGCGGCTGGGATATGCGATTGACTCCATCGGCGCCAAGCGCGTGGTGCTCGACACCTTGGAGGTCTTGTTTGCCAGCCTGCCCAATGAAGCGATCCTGCGGAGCGAATTGCGCCGACTCTTTCGCTGGCTCAAGGACAAAGGCGTCACGGCGGTCATCACCGCCGAGCGCGGGCGGGAATCGCTGACCCGTCACGGGCTGGAGGAATATGTCTCGGACTGTGTGATCCTGCTCGATCACCGGGTCAACGACCAGATTGCGACGCGGCATCTCCGCGTCGTGAAATACCGCGGCGCGATGCACGGCACGAACGAGTTTCCGTTTCTCATTGGCGAAGAGGGTATCAGCGTGCTGCCCATCACTTCGCTGTCGCTGAATCACAAGGTGTCGGACGAGCGGATTGCCACGGGCATTCCCCGGCTGGACGCGATGCTCGGCGGGAAAGGGTTTTTCCGCGGCAGCAGCATTTTGCTGACCGGCACGTCCGGCACGGGCAAGACCATCGTCGCGGCCAATTTCGCCCAAGCCGCCGCCCGGCGTGGCGAGCGGGTGCTGTACTTCTCGTTTGAGGAATCGCCCGACCAGATCATTCGCAACATGCACTCCATCGGCCTGCGGCTGGCGCCTTTGGTCAAGCGCGGCCTGCTGCGGTTCCACTCGGCGCGGCCCTCGCTCTACGGGTTGGAGATGCACCTGGCGACGATGTTCCGCGAGATCAACACGTTCAAGCCGCACGTGGTCATCATTGATCCCATCACCAGCCTGATGGATTCGGGCACCGATTCCGAGGGCAAGGGCATGGTGACGCGGCTGATTGATCATCTGAAGGGCGGCCAGGTGACCTCGCTCTTCACCAGTTTGACGCAGGGCGGGCACGCGCCGCAACAGAGCGAGAGCGCCATGTCTTCGCTCATGGACGCCTGGGTGTTGCTGCAGGACTTCGAGGGCAACGGGGAACGCAACCGGGTGCTGTATGTGCTCAAGGCGCGCGGCATGGCGCATTCGAACCAGATCCGCGAGTTTCTGATCTCGGACCGGGGCATCGACGTGGTGGACGCCTATATCGGCGTCAGCGGGGTGTTGACCGGGTCCGCCCGCGTGGCGCAAGGCGCGCTGGAGAAAGCGGCCGTGCTGGCCGGCCAGCAGGAGGCCGCCCAACTCCAGCGCGAAGTGGAACGCAAACGCGGCGCGCTGGATCGCAAAATCAACAGTCTGCGCGCCGATCACAAAATGGAAGCGATGGAGCTGCGGCGCATTGCCGAGCAGGTGGGCACCAGCACGCTCATGCTCACCACCGAGCGGACGGCCTCCGGCATCCTGCGCCAGGCGGATGCCAAAAGCGTGGTCCACCCCCGCGCGCGCCCCCGCATGGAAAAGGAGAACAAATGAAAGCAAAAACGGAGAAAATCCCCGCCACCGTCAAGCCCCGTCCGGCCGCGAAACCCTGGCAATTACGCCTGTATGTGGTGGACGAGACGCCCAAATCGGTGACGGCCTTGGCCAATCTCAAAAGGTTTTGCGAAAGCCACCTCAAAGGCCTTTATCGCATTACGGTGATTGACCTGCTGAAGCAGCCGCAACTGGCCAAAGGCGACCAGATCCTGGCCATTCCCACGGTGGTGCGCCGGTTGCCGAAGCCGATGCGCACGATTATCGGCAATCTTTCCCATTTGGAGAACCTGCTCGTCGGCCTGGATTTGAATCGGGCCGCTTAACGGGAATGAAATTGCCGCCCCCCAAAGTCGCGCGGCGCGCGCCACGCTCCAAACCGACGGGGCCGGCGGGGCGGTCAACCGAACCCCACCGCTTGCGCCTGTTCGTGGCGGGCGCCACGACCCGCTCCTTGCAGGCCATCCTGCGCGTGCGTCAACTCTGCGCCACGGAGCTGCCGGGCGGCTGCGATTTGGAAGTGGTGGACATCTATCAACAGCCCGCTTTGGCGCGGGAGAACCAGATCGTCGCAACACCGACGCTCGTTATCGCATTTCCTCCGCCGCTGCGTCGCTTCGTCGGCAACCTGACCAACCTCACCGGTCTCTTTACCGGATTGGACTTGGTGAAGAAAGCCAAACCCACCCATTGAAAAGCATTGCTCCAAAAGACCGCGCCGGGGCCGGCGAAATCGCCGGGCTCCACGCCCGGCTGGCGGTGGCGGAGGAAACGCTTCGGGCCATCCGGAGCGGCGAGGTAGATGTTGTTTTGGTGACGGCCAAGCAAGGCGTCCAATTGTTCACGCTGGACGGGGCCGAACATGCCTACCGCGTGCTCATCGAATCCATGAACGAAGGCGCGCTGATGCTCACGGCGGACAAGACCATCCTGTACGCCAACCAGTGTTTCGCCCGCATGGTCAACTGCCCGTTGGAGCGGGTCATCGGCAGCTCTTTTGGCCGGTTCCTCGGAACTGAAGACCGCGCCCGGCTGCGGCTGCTCCTGCAACGGACACCGGCCGCCGGGGCCAAAATCCAGGTGCTCCTGCAGGTCAGCTCCGGGGCGCAAATGCCGGGCAGCCTCTCGATCCGCCCGCTCGTGAGGAAGGGTGGCAAGAGCGTCACGTTCGGAATCGTGCTGACGGACATGACCGAGGCCCGGCGCAGCGAGGAGCTGCTGCGGACTTTGACGAACCGTGTCGTTCAAGCGCAGGAAGCCGAGCGCGGCCACCTGGCCCACGAATTGCACGACACGGTCACGCAAATGCTCTGCGCCGTCCTGGTGCGCAGTCACACGCTGGCGGACAGGCTGCCCGCGCGCAATCAGCCCGCCAAACGAGCGGCGGAAGCACTCGACGAAATCATCCGCGACACGGTCGTGGAAGTGGAACGGATTTCGCGCAACCTGCGGCCCAGCGTCCTGGATCAATTGGGTCTGGTGGCCGGCCTGCGCGACACGGGCACCGACTTTGCGAACCGGACGGGGATCCCGGTCAAGATGGTCTGCGTGCATTTGACCGTGCGGCTGCCCGCGGACACCGAGTTGGCGCTGTACCGCATTCTCCAGGAAACTTTGAAAAACGTGGAAAAGCACGCCCGGGCGCGCCACGTGACCGTGCGCCTGGCGAAGCTGGACGAAGTCGTGCAGTTTACCATCACCGACGACGGAATCGGTTTCGATCCGGACCATATCGGCGCCCGGAGCAAAGGGGAGGGCGGCTTCGGGTTGCTCGGCATCCGCGAGCGGGCGATCTCCGTGGGGGGTATTTTCAGAATCAAGTCGGTGCGCCGCGTCGGCACGGAAATCGATATTCGCATTCCCTTGCGGCCGGCGGTTTGCGTGGTTTGAGGCGCACGTGCGATCCGGGTGGAAGGCCGGGGTCCAACGTGGCGGGTCGTTTGAGGGCTGTTTGGTTCGCCCGGCGGTTGGGGACCCGCCCAGCGGTTGCGCTATTGTGCAATCAAGGGTGACCATCGGTTCAAAAAGTCGCCCCGTGTTTGTCCCCTCTGGGCATCGGCGTCAATACCAAGGGGACCGGTCAAGCACATTCAAATAGGCGAAAGCCGAAGTTCCTGCTATCCCTTGGCGCATGACCGCACGGGTTTTCCTGGTTCGGGAATTGGGCAGCGCCGGCGCCGCCGCCGCCAATCGCGTATGGGCTGCGGGAGTTGGGCGTTGGGCCCGGATGGCCCGCCTGGCGGGGTGGCTTAGTTTGCTCCTGCCGGCGCTGACCATGGGCTCTTTGGCGGTGGAGTCCGGCCCGCGGCCCCGGCCCAATATTCTCCTCATCCTCGCAGACGATCTCGGCTATGGCGATGTGGGCTGTTACAACCCGGAGTCCAAGGTGCCCACCCCCAACTTGGACCGACTGGCCCGCAACGGCCTGCGCTTCACCGATGCGCACAGCGCCTCCACGGTTTGCACGCCGAGCCGGTATGGCATTCTCACCGGGCGGATGGGTTTTCGCGCCAACTCCTGGAGCGTGTTCGAAGGGGTCGGCGGACCGTGCCTGATCGAACCCGAACGGTTGACCCTGCCGCAAATGCTGCGGGCGCGCGGCTATGCCACGGCGATGACGGGCAAGTGGCATCTCGGCCTGACCTTTCAGGACCACGAGGGCCGGCGGATCACGGAACGCGGCGTGGCGGGGGTCAAGCTGATCGACTATGGCCGGTCCATTCCAGACGCGCCGATTCACCGGGGATTTGACCGCTTTTTTGGGACCGCCTGCTGTCCCACCACCGATTATCTCTATGCCTTCATCGACGGCGACCGCATCCCCGTCCCGCCCGTCGGGCCGCTGGACAAGTCCCGGATTCCGAAGAATCCCTACACGGTGGACAACCGGCCGGGTCTGGTCGCCCCCGATTATGAGCTCGCGGAGGTGGACATGGTGTTTCTGAAGAAGAGCCGGGAATTTCTCGAACAGCATGTCCGGGCCAATCCGGGCCGGCCGTTCTTTTTGTTCCATGCCAGCTCGGCGGTGCATCTGGCCTCGCTGCCCGGGCGCGATTTCCAAGGTCGGACCCAAGCCGGGCCCCACGGGGATCTGATCTTCGAGTTCGACCACATCGTGGGCGAACTGGTGAAAACCTTGGAACGGCTGGGCGTGGCCGACAACACGTTGGTGATCGTTACCAGTGACAACGGCCCGGAAACCACCACGGTGGCGCACATGCGCGCCGACTACGGTCATGACGGGGCGCGGCCCTGGCGCGGGATGAAGCGGGACCAGTGGGAGGGGGGCCACCGGGTGCCGTTCCTCGTGCAGTGGCCCGGCCGGGTGCGCCCGGGGAGCGTCTGCGACCGCACGCTCTGTCTCACGGATGTGATGGCGACGTGCGCGGGGGTCAGCGGGGCCAGGCTGCCGGACAGCGCGGCCGAGGATAGTTTTGATTTCTCCCCGGTCCTGCTGGGCCGGGGAAACGAACAACCGGAGCGCGGGTACACGCTCCACCAGGCGGTCCGGAACCACCCGCTGGCCATTCGGCGGGGGGCTTGGAAGTACCTCGACCATCCGGGTTCCGGGGGGAACAATTACGATGAGGCCGAATTAAAATCCTTCGCCCTGCCTGAGACCCAGCCAACAGCTCCGGGGCAACTCTACCATCTGGCAACCGATCCGGGCGAACGGACCAACCGGTACTTTGCAGACGGCGAAATCGCCCAAGCGCTGAAGGCGCAGCTGGATGCTTGCAAGCAATCCGGCCGCAGCGTGCCCCTGCCCCGGCCGGCAGGCGCGGCGTCGCCGAAATCAATCCAACCCAACCAACCCGAATGATGAAACCCACCGTCCAACTTATTTTCGGCTGCCTGGCGGCCGCGTTGCTCGCCGTCCCCGGTGCCCGGGGGGCGGCAAAACCGCTGCAGATCTACGTCCTCGCCGGCCAGTCCAACATGCAGGGTCATGCCAAGGTAAGCACGTTTGAGCACATTGGCATGGACCCGGCGACCCGGCCGATGCTGGCCGAAATGCAGGGCCCGGATGGCACCCCGAAGGTTTGCGACCGGGTGTGGATTTGTTCACTGGGCTCGGCCGACACGGAGCGGACGGGCAAGTTGACCGCTGGTTTTGGCGCTGCCCAGAACGGGCCGAAAATCGGGCCGGAATTCACTTTTGGGCTCTACCTCGAAAAATACACGGACGCGCCGATCCTGCTCATCAAGACCGCCTGGGGCGGCAAGAGCCTGAACACCGATTTTCGTCCGCCGAGCGCCGGGCCGTACGTGTTCAATGAGACGCAGCTCGCGGCGTTCCAAAAGCAGGGCAAGGACCCCGCGGCGATGCGGGCGGCGAAGGCCAAGGAAACGGGGGTAAACTACCACCTCATGGTGGATTATGTGAAGTCGGTGCTGGGCGATCTCAAGCGCGTCGTGCCCGGCTACGACCCCGCGCAGGGTTACGAGCTGGCGGGGTTCGTCTGGTTCCAAGGCTGGAACGACATGGTCGACAGTGGCACTTATCCGCATCGCGACCAGCCGGGCGGGTACGATGCGTACGGCGAAACGCTGGCGCATTTCATCCGTGATGTGCGGAAGGATCTGAACGCGCCGAAGTTGCCGTTTGTCATCGGAGTGCTCGGGATCGGGGGCCCCACGGCGGATTACGGCCCCGACCAGGCGCGGTACCAGGGCATGCACCAGCATTTCCGGGACGCCATGGCGGCGCCGGCGAAGTTGCCGGAGTTCCAGGGCAACGTGGTGGCGGTGCGGACGGAGAAGTATTGGGACCACGAGTTGACCGGCGCCAAGGCCAAGGAAACCGAAATCAAACAGCGGGCCAAGAAGCTCGCGGCCGAGGGCAAAATGACCAAGGAGGAAGCGGAAGCAAAGCTGAACAGCCTGCTCGCCGAGGGCCTCACACCGCGGGAGCGTTTGGTCATGGAAAAAGGCATCTCGAATCTGGAGTTCCATTACCTCGGCTCGGCCAAGATTCTGGGTGGGATTGGCAAGGGGCTGGCCGAAGCCATGGCGGAGTTGAAACAGATCAAGAAGTGAGCCGTTGGGACCGGGCAATGTTGTCGCGGCCCTACAGGCCGCCGGAATCCATGCCGGAAAACCCAGGCTGAATAGCCTGGGCTGAGGAATGATGCACCTTTGGCGCATGGAACCGGCGCGCTCCGGCAAAGCGGACCAGGGCGCTGCCACCAAATCTGGGAGGCCCAACGGGCTGGGAACTACGCAATCGGATTCCGGCGCCCTGAATTGGGCGCGATATCACGTGGCGCATGGCCTGACGGGGATTCGCGGAGTCTTTCCGGAGTCTCTGACCGTCGTCTCCTACAACTATGGGTTTTGTGGCCGCCGAGGTGACGAGGCGCTGATTCCGTCCCCACGTGGTGGGCGCGTGGAAGCGGTGGAGAAGGCAATTCGTGAGTCTCCTTACGTCGCCTGCTCAAGCTGGGGGTTTGCGGCCGTCGAGCTTTCAAACGGGTGCCTGGCGAAAAACCGTGACCAGGCGGGGTTTCAATGGTTAGGCTGGCCGCCATGCGGACGAACCGATGGAACCAGTTTTGGGCCGGGATGCTGATGGTTGGCTTGGGTTTGGCGGCCGGGTCGCTCCGGGCGGACGATGGTCCGCCGCCCAAAGCCGGGGACACCAACGTGTTGGCGGCGGGGCACTCCCAGCACGGCGAAGTGTTCAACGAAGGGCCGCGGCAGGCGGCCGTGCTCATGGCCGGCACGGGCAAGGTGAAATTGACGATCACCAGCCCGCTACCGCAGGCGCAGACTTTCTTCAACCAGGGCGTGGGGCAGCTCCATGGTTTTTGGTTTTTCGAAGCGGAACGCTCCTTCCGCCAGGTGGCGTTTCTGGACACGAATTGCGCCATGGCCTACTGGGGCCTGGCCATGGCCAATCTGAACAACACCAACCGTGCCGCCGGCTTCATCAAACAGGCGCATGAACGGCAAACCAACGCGAGCCCGCGCGAGGTGCTCTGGATCGAGGCTTACCATGCCTTTTTCACGGATCACAAACCGGAAGCGGACCGGCGCAAGGAGCTGATCAAGGCGCTCGAAAACATTGTGCAAGTCCATCCGGACGAGCTGGAGGCGAAGACCTTCCTGGCTTTCCAAATTTGGATGAACGAAGGCGAGGGCATCCCGGTCGGCAGCCGGCAGGCGGTGGATGCGTTGATGAACGAGATTCTCGCGGTGGAGCCGATGCATCCGGTGCACCACGCGCGCATCCACATTTGGAACTACAACAAGGACGAGCGCGCGCTGAATTCCGCCGCGCTTTGCGGGCAATCGGCTCCGGGCATCGCGCACATGTGGCACATGCCGGGCCACACCTACAGCGCCCTGAAACGCTATGCGGATGCCGCGTGGCAGCAGGAGGCCGCGGCGCGCACGGACCATGCGCACATCATGGCCGCGCGGATCCTGCCCGATCAAATCCACAACTTCGCCCACAACAATGGTTGGCTGTGCCACGATCTGCTCTTCTGCGGCCGCGTGGCGGAGGCCGTTGATCTGGCGCAAAACATGGTCGAGCTGCCGCGCCATCCCAAATACAACACCCTCAACCGCAAGGAGGACAAGACGGCCTACGATAAAAACGACGGCAGTTCCCTGCTCGGCCGGGAATGCCTCTTCGACGCATTTCTCGCCTACGAAATGTGGACCAACTTGACGTCGTTGGCCGACACGTTCTATCTGGAGCCCACCGAGTTGCCCGAGGAGCAGGCCCGTCGCGCCCACGCGCTGGCCCTGGCCCATTTCGCCCTGGGCGACACGAACCGGGCCGGGGAATTCATGCGGACCCTCGACGGCTGCTGGAAGCAGTTGAAAACCGAGCGCTTCGAGGCCGCGGAAAAAGCGGAGGAAACCGCAAAGAAGGACAAGGCGGACACGACCAAAGCCATGGTGGAAGCCATGAAGGGATTCAATGACCGGTTTGAGCGCGTGGACAAGTACCGCGGTGAATTGAAGGTCTGGCTCGCCCTGGCCGCCGGGGAGACCAATTCGGCGCGCGAACTCTTGGCCGCGGCGGGGGAGGTCGCGAAACCGCGGCGCGTCCGGTTGCTCCAACAGTTGGGCGACACGACCAATGCGGTCAAGGTGGCGCGGGAAATGATGACCGAGGGCTCCAACCAAGCGCCGGCCCTCGCGCTGGCGGCCCATGCGTTCTGGGCCCTGGGCGAAACCAACCAAGCCACCAACGCCTTCCAGCAGTTGCGCGCCATCTCCTCGAGTTTCGATCCGCGCACGCCAATTTTCGAGCGCCTCGCGCCCATTGCCGCCTACTGCGGCGCGCCCGAAGACTGGCGCATCCCGGTCGCGGTCCGGCCGGACACCGGCAATCGGCCGCCCTTGGATTCCCTGGGTCCTTTCCGGTGGCAGCCTTACGCGGCCCCGGCGTGGACTTTGACGGACTCCGCCCAGCACGAGCGATCCTTGGCCGATTACCGGGGCCGACCGGTGCTGGTCGTGTTTTATTTGGGCGCCGGGTGCGTCCACTGCGTGGAGCAGCTCAACCTCCTGAGCCCGGTGGCCAAGGATTTCCAAGCGGCGGGGATTGAGATCGTGGCGATCGGCACCGACAGCGTGGAGAGTCTTTATCGGACGCTCGAGAAATCAAAGCTGGGCGGTGGCTTTCCCTATCCCATTTGCTCGGACAGCTCGCTGGGGGCCTTCAAGGCCTACCGCGCCTACGACGACTTTGAGCGGATGCCCCTGCACGGAACCTTTCTGGTGGACGGGGCGGGAGCGGTGCGCTGGCAGGACATCGGCTACGAGCCGTTCAGCGATCTCCATTTCCTCCTCCACGAATCCAAGCGCCTGCTTGGCCTGCCCACGACCCTGGCCCGTCGTTGACGTGGCACGCGCCGTTCGTCGAGGCGAAGGTGCAGGTGGAATGGATGTGGTGGGGCAACGATGGGAGCGAGCTCGCGCGGCCGCGGAAGGCAAACCCGCACCCGGTTTTGGTGGGACCCCCGGCCTCAATTCTCCGCGGGGAAAAAACCGGCACCCAAAACCCGCGCATCCAAGATCTCAAACCGCACCTTCAGGAATTTCCGGGCCAGCGAGGATTGTTGCCAGCGGACCGACAATTGATGTTCGAGTTGCGTGCGTTCCGCCGGAGAGAGGCGGCGGTAATTGACCTCCGACACGATGGCTTCGCCGGCGGATTCGCGGACGAAATCGAACTCAAGGCCGGGTTCCCAATAACGGGCGGCACCGGCGTGATGGTCGCGGCAGTGGTCCTCGAAGACCGTCGCGGCATGATCGTGCAAGAGTTTTTGCTTTTGGGCCCGGTCGTAACCTTGCCACCGGGTACGGTGCGGGGAATAAACTTGGTACCAAAAACGCAAGGCCGGGTCATGGATGGCGAGGCGCGTACGTTTGCTGGTGCGCGGACTTTCGCCGAACGGAATCTGCCGATGCAAAAGGGAAACATCCGCCAAGTGTTGAAAGACGCGGCCCAAGTTGGTCTGCGCGGTGCCCAGGCGGGCGGCAATTTCGGACGGCTTTTCCGAGCCGCGCCCAATGGCTTCCATCACGGATTGGGAAGTGGCGCCCGCGATGCCTTCGTCACGGAGCAAGCGCAGAGGTTCATCCTCCAGAAAGGCGGACCGGCCGAAGTACAAGGTTTCAGCCAAATCCAGGGAGTCGGACTTACGTTCGAGGAATTCCCAATACTTGGGCAATCCGCCCACCAAGGCAAATTGGGTAAAGGATTCAATGTCCCCGGGGGGGCGGGAACAAGCCGCGCAAAAGGCGGGATAACTCATCGGGCGGACCTGAAGCAGCTTGCGGGCGCGCTGATAAAGCGGGGCCGCACGGTTCAGAAAGCAATCGTTCATGGCGCTGGTACTGGAACCGGCCAGCACCAAGGTAAACTGCCGGGGTCGCTGATGGTCCAACCAGCGTTGCACAACACTGGGAAGCGAAGGATCGGAAGCCGCCAAGTACGGGAATTCATCCAGGCAGAGCACCGTTGGTTCCTGGCGCATCGCGAGCAATTCGAAAAAGTCCGACCAAGTTCTGGGAACGAGGCTTAGTTTCAAGCCCGGGCCAAGGTCGCGCATCGCTTGCTCAAGCTGGATGCCGGTGGCCGCTTCAATGGCTTGACTGTACAGGCCGGATTTCGTCGGCAGCCAATGCCGCAACAAGCGCGTCTTCCCAACCCGGCGACGGCCAAACATGACCACCAGGCCACCGACGGCGGCGGCGGCATCCAGTTCCTGCATTTCAGCGGACCGATTGGTGAAACTGAGTTCCATGCCGTAACAGCATAAACGGCAACATTATGTACGGCAAACACAATGTACGAAGTACATAACTATTCAAATCCGGAGTGAATTTTATCGGGTGCGCTCATGCGGGTGGAAACGGGGCGGTTGAATTCCGGATACATTCTGGCCGGGGCGGGTCCAACAGTGGCGCGGCCGACCGATTCCCGGCTGGACGAAACTGCCCCCGGCGAGTAAGGTTTGCCGCGTGAGCGAACCGAACCCAGCGTCATCACCCACGGGCGGAAAACCGAAACCTGAACCCAGTGTGCAGGCGCAAATGGGGCGCGCTTTTGGGAAAGCGCTCATTGTCCCGCTGATTGTGCTCGGGGTTTTCCTGGCCGCCCCGCATTGGCTCAACAGCAACATCCGGGAGGGGATCACGCAATCGATGCGGGCGCGGGGGGCATTGACGCCGCAGGCCGCGGCCCGTTTGGAGCAAATGGATTTCGTGGCCATCTGCCTGCACCCCAAACCGGACGAACTGCGCATCCGGGCGGATTTGGAACGTTCCGGCATCGTCGGGCAAGCGAACCGGTTGCACTTCTCCCTGCTGGCCGCCTGGTTGTTGTTGGGCATTTTGCTCATTTCCTTCACCGCCATTATTCTGCTGAACCGCGCGGGGACCCGCTCGGCGGAAACGTTTTTGCGAAGTTACCGGCTGGGCTGGGGTTGGGTGACGTTCGCCGCGCTCGCGCAGTTGTTCGTGTTGACGCCGCTCCTGGCGTACGGTTGCTTCGAAACCACGGTGCTGCTGTCCCATCGCTATTACCCCAAGCTGATCCTGTTTATCGTTTTGGGCGGGGGGCTCGGCTTGATCCGGGGAGTGCAGGTGCTATTGCAAAAAATTCCCATGGAGTTCAGTGAATCCATGGCCCGCCAAGTGACGCCGGAGGAGGCGCCCGAGCTTTGGGCCGCCACGCGGGAGGCGGCCGCCCGTCTCGGCACCGCGCCGCCGGACAGCATTGTGGTGGGGATGCAGCTTAATTTTTATGTGACCGAGCTGGCCGTGCGGCACAGCACCGGGCGGGCCACGGGGCGGACGTTGTATTTGTCGTATCCCTGTCTCAAGCAACTGACCGGGGCGGAAGTGCTGGCCATCATCGGGCACGAGCTCGGGCATTTTATCGGGGAGGACACGCGGATGACGCGGGAGTTTTATCCCTTTCGCCGGAAGGTGCACGGGACCATGGTGGCGCTGGCCCAGGCCACATTTGTGGGCTGGACGAGCCTGCAATTGCTCAATTTCTTCGGCTGGTGTTTCGGCCTGACGGAGCGGACCTTGTCGCGGCAGCGGGAGTTGGTGGCGGACCAGTGGGCCGCGCGGTTGGCGGGGGCGCCGGTGGCGGCGCGCGCCTTGGTGAAATTCCACGTGTTGGTGGCCGCCTTTCAGCATGGCATGGGCAAGATTGACCGAAAAGCGGGCCAGAATCCGCTCGAAACCCCTTTGCGCGCATACATTGCCGAAAACCTGCCGGTGGCGGCGCCGTTTTGGGGTCAATTATTTGAAAAGTCGCTGCCCCATCCACTGGACACGCATCCGCCCCTGCGCGAGCGGCTCGTCTCCTTGGGCGAGGAATACAGCGCCGCGGCAGCGCGGGAAGCGGCCACTGGCGAGGCCCCGAGCGCCTTCACGGATTGGCTCGCGGGCCGGGACGAGCTGTTCGCGCCGTTGCGGCAGCAAACGGAGGCGGTGGTGGACCACGTTCGCCGGCAGGAGGAGGTCCGCGAGTTGGACTACCAAACGCCCGAGGGGCGGGCGACGTTGGATCAACTGTTCCCGCCGGTGCGGTGGGAATCGCGTCCCGGCCATCTTTGGTTCATCGAAATCCTCTGCGGGATTATCGCGGGGGGCTTTCTGTTGGTGGCGGTGGTTGTCAACCAACCGTTCGGGTGGGGCTTGGGAGTGGTGGTGGCGGCCTTGGGCGCCTGGGGCGCGACCAGCACCTGGCAACGCCACCGGCGGAAATCCTGCACCCTGAGCGCCGGGGGCCTGCACCACACCGGTTGGACCGGACCGGTGAATTTCGCCGACGTGGCCGGGCTGAAGTTCGTCAACAGCCACGGGAGTTGGACGTTGGTGCTGCGTTTCAAGGCCGCCCGGGGTCCGGTGTGGAAAAGCAGCCTGTGGCGGCTGCCGCGGCGCGAGGCCAAGCTGCCCTTGACCACCTTGATCGGCAAGCATCAACCCATGGCCCAGGCGATCCACGATTACTTCACCCGCCAACTCAAACCCCCGGCCAACGTGCCGGCCGAGGAGGACGAGGGGGAATGAGCGGAGCGCCCGCCGCGAACGACGGTCAGGAACCGTTTGATGGGCGGCGTTTTTTTCTCGCGCAAGGTTTAAGTTAACATTAGTTTGAAAGCCATGGTTTTGGATGCAACCAGACATAAATCGGGCCGGGGTTATCCCGTCCGGGACGTATGAGCGCCGCGCCTCCCAATGCCCGTCGTGGCAAAGTGGTCGTGCCCAAGCGGTTGTTGGCGGCCTTCGGGATTTTGATCGCCACGTTGATCGCGGTGGCTTGGTTGGCCTTGCTGCAAATGGAGCGGATCAACGGCAGCCTCAAGGAATTGGTGTCGCGGGATTGGTACAAGCTCAAACAGGCGCGGGTGGCGTTATCCAAATCCTGGGTGAACAGCCAGGGCATGCTCGAAATGTTTCTGTTGGAAAACCCGGAGGAAATCGCGGCCACCCAGGCGGCGGAGGCGACGAACATCAAACTGATCTCCTTGATGATGGATGATATTACCAAGCAGGCGAGCTCGCCGGAGGAGTCGCGGCAGTTGGACGCCCTGTCCGACGCCCGGCAGCCTTACTTGGAGAGCTTTTTCCGCGCCGGCACGATCACCAACAAGGCCGAGGCGCGGCTGCAAGTCATCAGCCAAACCCTGCCGCTCATGCGCAATTATTATGCGTCCTGGGAGGAATTCATGGATTTTGAGCGGAAACAGTTGGATGAGAGCGCCAAACGGGCGGAGGAGCAGTATCTGGCCACCCGGTGGACGACGTTTCTGCTGAGTCTGGGGGCGGTGCTGGGGGCCTTGGGCATCGCCCTGTTTGTGAGTTGGACGGTGGCGCGGGAGACGGCGGAGCGCAAACTGGCCGAGGAGTCCTTGCAAAGGGCGCACGACGAACTCGAAGCGCGGGTGGTGCAACGCACCCGCGAACTGGAGGGGGCGCACCGGGAGCTGATGGATAAATCCCGCCTGGCGGGCATGGCGGAGATCGCCACCAGCGTGCTGCACAATGTGGGCAACGTGCTCAACAGCATCAACACCTCCTGCTCGGTCATCAGTGAAGGGTTTCAGCAATCCAAGAGCGCGCATGTGGCCCGCGTGGCCGGGCTGTTGGAGCAACACGGGGCGAACCTGGGGGAGTATCTGACGAATGATCCGCGGGGCCGCCAAGTGCCGGCCTTTCTCAAGCAATTGGCGGAAAGTTTGGCCCGCGAAAGGGAGGTCATGCTGGCGGAGACCACGTCACTCGCCAAGAACGTGGACCACATCAAAGACATTATCGCCGCCCAGCAAAGCTACGCCAAAGGGGCCGGGGTGACCCAAAACGTCAAAATCACCGAGTTGATCGAGGACGCGCTGCGCATGAACGCCAGCGCCCTGACGAGGCACGATGTGCAGGTGGTGCGCAATTACGAGGCGTTGCTACCGGACTTGACGGTGGAAAAGCACAAGGTGTTGCAGATTCTGGTGAACCTGATCCGCAACGGCAAGCAGGCCTGCGACGACCAAAAGACGGGGGAAAAGTGCCTCACCATCCGCGTCACCAGTGGCGGCGGCAAGCTGTGCGTGGCGATCACGGACAACGGCGTGGGGATTCCGCCGGAGAATCTCACGCGCATTTTCAACCATGGCTTCACAACCAAACAGCACGGGCATGGTTTCGGTCTCCACAGCGGTGCCCTGGCCGCCAAGGAAATGGGGGGCGCCATTCACGCCGCGAGCCCGGGCCCCGGCTTGGGGGCCACTTTTACCTTGGAACTGCCCACCCAGCCCAAACCGGGCGGGTCGGCCCCGGCTTAAGACTTTATGATGATTCCCCTGAAACGGAGACCCCAACCCCGCCCCACAACGGGAGGGACGCGGTGGCGGCGGCGGGCCGCGCTTTGCCTGGCGGGCGCCTGCCTCTGGCCGGCCGCGCTCCACGCCGACGACACCAACCAAGTGTCCGCGGAGTTCATGCGCCAAGTTTTGGAGCGCCTGCAGCGCGACGAAGCCGAAATCAAGGAACTGAAGGCGCAACTGGCGGCGCGCCCGCCGGCGCCGGCGCCGGCCACGAACGCGGCGGGCGATCCCGGGATCCAGCAGCGGCTGGCCCGGCAGGACGCGGAGATCAAGGATTTGCGGAACCAGATCGACAATCCCTCCACGGTTTCCCCCACCCCGGCAAAGTACCCGGTACTGGATTTTCACGTCTTCGGGGATTTGCAATACACCGCCGACAATCGCAACGGGAAAGTCATTCCGTACGGGGACTCGGTCTATGGCGGCCACAACACGTTTTTGCTGGGGTCCTTGGATTTGTTCGCGAACATGCAACTCGGGGACAAGGTTGCCATTCTTTCGGAAACCGCGCTTTCGGCGGGACTGAACAATGCGACGCAGATCGATATTGAACGGCTGGTTTTCCAATATCATCCCTCCGACTATTTCAATATCGACGCCGGGCGGTTCCACACGGCCTTGGGCTATTACAATACGGAGTACCATCATGGCACTTGGCTGGAGACGGCGGTGGGCCGGCCGAGCTTTTTGGAATTTGAAGACTCCGGGGGGATCCTCCCGGTCCACATGGTCGGGGTGTCGCTCAACGGCGCGGTGCCGTCCGGCGCCCTGAATCTGAAGTACTTCGTGGAGCTGGGCAATGGTTTGAATTATTCGTCCAATGAAAACCAGGACGCCGTGCAGCAGGCAGTGTCGTTTGGCGCCTCCAAGGCGGTCAACCTGGCGTTTACGGCCGCGCCGGACTGGTTTTCGGGGCTGCGTTTCGGCGGGGGGGTGTACTATGATCGGATCACGCCGGATTTGGCGACGGTGCCCCTGCCGGGGGGACCGGCCTTTTTGCCCCGCAACCAACAGTTCATTTTCAACGGCCATATTGTCTATCACCAGGGTCCTTGGGAGTTTTTGAACGAGGCCTACTTGATCCGGGACAAGCCGCAGGGCGGGGACGCCCACTACAGTCCGGCGCTCTTCACGCAAATCTCCCGCAAATGGTATCCGTGGACGCCCTACGTGCGGTTTACCTATTACAACCTCTCGCGCAATGACGCGCTCTACACTTACGCGTGGGATGGCGGGGCCAATTCGGGGATGCATCTGGGACCGAGCTTGGGATTGCGGTGGGACTTCGCAACCTATGCGGCCTTGAAATTCCAATATGACTACCTAGTGGACTCAGGCCTGAACGACGCCAGCCGGGGGACGGTGCAAGTCTCCTTCCGTTACTGACCTTTACTGCCTGTGAATTTTCGTCTCAAATATTTGCGCCGGTGGTGGGCGGTGGCCGGGCTGCTGCTCCTGTGGTGGGGGCCGGCCGCCCCGGTCTTCGCGCAGGACAAGCGGAGTGATCTGGCGATTGTGGTGAATGATTCCTCGCTGCTGGAAAGCGTTTCGAGCGCGGAACTGCAGAAGATTTTCAAACGGGACAAGCTGCGCGGCCCGGGGGGCTTCAAGTTTGTGATCGCGGCTTGGGTGCCGGAAGCGGCGGAGCAAAAGGCCGCCTTGCAGGGCATCTTTCAGATGACGGAGGAGGATTACGCCCAGTTCCTGGCGCGGGCCAACATCCAGGGCAAACTGGTCAAGCCGCCCGAATTGCGGAGTGCCGCCGAAGTGCGACATTTCATCGCGCTGTCGCCGGGGGCAATCACGTACCTGCGGGCGAGCGACGTGGATCCCTCCGTGAAGGTGCTCAAGGTGGACGGCAAAGCGCCGGGCGAGCCGGGCTATCCACTGAAAATCAAATAGGGCCGGGGAGCGGCATGAAAAAGTTCCACGGGCTGTGCGCCCTGTTCGGCTTGCTGATGGGTTGCGCGCTGCCCGCGGAGCGTCCGGCCGGCGCGCCCTCCGCCGGAGTGGTGGATCCCTTGGTGGGCGGTTTGGCCTGCCGACCGGAGGTGCGGTGGGAGACCGATACGGGGGCGGTGGTGCCGTTTGCGGAACTCAACGGCCGGGTGCGGTTGATCGCCATGTTCTACAGCACCTGCGAAGGAGTTTGCCGGACCACCCGGGAGCAAATGCTGGGGGTGGAAGCCGCGTTGCCGGCCGCGGTCCGGGCGCGGGTGGGATTCCATCTTGCCACGCTCGATCCGCCGCACGACACCCCGGCGGTCCTGCGGGAGTACCGGCGCGCCACGGGCTTGGCGCCGGGGCGGTGGACCTTGCTGCGCGGGGATTCGGCCGCCACCCGGGAGTTGGCGCGCGGCCTGGGCTATGCCGGTCGGAGGGAGGGGAACGGCCGCTATCTGCACAGCAGCGTGCTCGTGATTTTGGATGCCGCCGGCCGGGTGCGCGCGCGGTACGACGGGACGGGTGCGGACTTGCGGGTGATCGCCCACGACTTGGAGGCCACGGTGGCGGCCGGGGACGCGGCGCACCCTTGAGACGGGGTCGCCAGCTCAGGCTTTGGCCGGGTGCGGCACGTCGCTCTTGGCCGCCGCCAGCTTGGCGTACCACCGGTCCAACACGACTTGGAGGTCCGCGGCGGAGACGGGTTTGCTCACATAATCATCCATGCCCACGGCCAGGCAGTTTTCGCGGTCCTGGGCCATGGCGCTGGCCGTCATGGCAATGATGTGCGGCGCCGCGTGCGGCTGGAGCAGGGTGCGGTGGAACAGCGGCGTGGCGCGGATGCGCCGCGTGGTTTCGTAGCCGTCCAGTTCCGGCATCTGTCCATCCATGAAAATTATGTCGTACGGCGTCCGTTCGAGCGCCTCCAGGACGGCCAGGCCATTGGGAACGGGATCGGCCGTGAAACCCAGTTTGCGGAGCAAACCAAGCGCCACCCGTTGGTTGATCGGATTGTCTTCGGCGAGGAGGATGCGTGGTTGGAGCCGGTCCGGGGCCGGGGGCGGCGGGGCGGGCGGGGCGGTCGGCGGCGCGGGGGCGGGGATTGCCGGGTGCGACTTGTCCAAGCGGCCGCGGAGCTCCGCCAGGCAGGATAGCAGCTGCCATTGCTTGACCGGTTTGGTTTGGTAATCGTCCACGCCGTGCTGCGCCAGCTCGCCCAGCGAGAGCCGTTGGTTGAGGGAGGCCAGGATCACCAGGCGGATATCGGGGATTTGCGGGTCGGACTTGATGGCCTGCGCCAGGGTCAAACCGTCCATGCCGGGCATTTGCAAATCCAGCAGACCGATTTTAAAGGGATCGCCGGCGGCGGCGGCGGCGCGCAATTGGGCGAGGGCCTCCGGACCGGAAGCGGCGGTTTGGCCGCGCATGCGCCACGCTTCAATCTGGTGGCGGAGGATTTCGCGGTTGGTTTCGTTATCGTCCACCACGAGCACCCGGAGGTTGGCGAGGTCGTAGTTGGGGACGGGCGCCGGGGTGGCCGGAGCCGGGGCATGGGGCAAGGGCAGGGTGAACCAAAACGTCGAGCCTTGGCCCGGAGTGCTGTACACGCCCAACTCCCCGTGCATGAGGGTGACCAGTTGCTTGGTGATGGCCAGCCCCAGGCCGGTGCCGCCATACTTTCGCGCCATGGAACCGTCGGCCTGGGTGAAGGCCTGGAACAAACGGCCGCACACTTCCGGTTCGATACCGATGCCAGTGTCCCGGACGGAGAAGCGCAGCCCCGCATCGGCGCCGGCGGCGGCGCCTTCGACCACGTTCACGTTCACGACGACTTCCCCGGCATGGGTGAACTTGATGGCATTGCCCACCAAGTTGATCAGGATTTGCCGCAGGCGGTGCAGGTCGCCGCGCACGCGGATGGGGGCGGCCGGATCAATATAAGCCGCGAGTTCGATGCCCTTGGACTGGGCGCGCTCGGCCAGCATTTCCAGCACGCCATCCACGGCTTCGTTGACCGCGAAATCCATCTCCTCCAACTCCAGCTTGCCCGCTTCGATTTTGGAAAAATCCAGGATGTCGTTGATGATGGTGAGCAGGGAGTCGGCGGAGGCGCGGATGGTTTCCGCAAATTCGCGCTGCTGTTTGGAAAGGGGGGTGTCGAGCAGCAGGCCGGTCATGCCGATCACCCCGTTCATGGGGGTGCGGATCTCATGGCTCATGTTCGCGATGAATTCCGCCTTGAGGCGTACGGATTCCAGCGCGGCATCCCGCGCGGCGGCCAATTCGAGTTCCGCGAATTTGCGGGCGGTGATGTCGCGAAAGAGGGCCAACAGGAGCGGGGGATGGTTCCGCAATTCCAAAAAGGAATGCGCCACCTCGAGGTCCACATGCCAACCGCCGCGCAGCCACAGGCGCTGGTCCCGAAACCGGGGGAGGGAACGGTCCGCGAACTGGGTGTGGTATTCGGCCAACTCCCGCACCGCCTCCGCGCCGTCCGCGTAACAAACCGTGAACGGGTGCCCCTCCAACTCCTCGCGCGTCATCTCGACCAGCCGGCAAAAGGCCGCGTTCACCGACACCAACCGCCCGTCGGCATCAGTGAGCCGCATGCCATCGGTGGAGTTTTCCCAGACGGCATGGAGGCGACGTTGGGCGTCCAGCGTGGCCCGCTCCGCCCAGGTCCGTTGGGTCACGTCCCGGAAACTCCACACGCGGCCCACGGCCTGCCCATGGAGCAACTGGGATTGCACGGAGTACTCGAAATACTTCCCGTCGCGCAGTTCCCAGACCGGCCGCTCCGCCCCCGGGAGGGGCGGTTCCGCCGTCGCGCTCCAGTGCAAAAAGGCGGCGGGCTCGGCAAAGCTCGCGCTCAAGCGCGGCCAAACCACTTTGCCTT
Organism: uncultured Pedosphaera sp.; assembly: GCA_903930565.1. Taxonomy (GTDB): domain Bacteria; phylum Verrucomicrobiota; class Verrucomicrobiia; order Limisphaerales; family Pedosphaeraceae; genus CAIXFN01. The sequence goes on along the minus strand of CAIYZC010000109.1, from coordinate 8,883 downwards.
GCAGTTCCGCCACCGTCTCCCGGAGCCCCCACATGGCGAGGAACCGGACATTGCAGTTCACCAAGCGGCCCGCCAAATCCAGCACCAGCAAACCATCGGCCGTGGCCTCGAAGGCCGCCTGGGTGAGGGAAAGTGAGCGGCCCAGCTCCGCCGTGCGCTCGTCCACCGCGGTTTGCAAGCCCGCCAGATGCCCTTGCAGCTCCCGCGCCAAGCCCCACTTCTTCGTCATGGAATACGCGAACTGCCGCACTTCAATACTGTCGAACGGCTTCTTGAGGACCAGCAACTGGTCGGTCATTCCCAGCAGCCGCACGATGTCCGACCAGGAATAGTCGGAGAAAGCCGTGCAGATCACCACTTGCAAATCGGGCGCTTCCTGCCAAATCCGTTGAATGGTTTCCACGCCGTCCCAGCCCGGGGGCATGCGGATGTCCACAAAGGCGGTGGCGTAAGGACGGCCTTCCCGGAGGGCGTGGCGCACCATTTCCAGCCCCTCTTGCCCTTGGTACGCGGAATCGATTTCAAATTGGGGCATGGCCGGTCCGGGGACCGGGTCATCAAACAGGCGCGCGGCGGCCGAATCCAAGTCCGCCGACCCGCTGTCCGCAGGGCGCAGGATCTTTAGGAAGTCATCATGGATCGCTCGATTATCATCGATGATGAGAATGCGGTTAAATTTTACCATAGTCTTCCGATTTACTGTCTTTGCCGCTCGTAGCGGTTGGCGAAAAAATCGAGCCCCATTTGCTTATGTGAATTTGTTCATTCTGTTCCACAAAAGCAAGCACGTTCTTTGCCGAGTCAGGCCCGTTTTTGAAAAACTGTCCAAAATCGGCAGTCCGGACAGGCGGCTGGGCACCCGGGGCCCGGTTGCAGGCTGTTTTCGGGCAGTGGCAGTGGCTAATCCAGCTTCCGGGGCGGGTCGGAGCGGAGGGGGCGGCCGGATTTTGGTCGGTGGGCCGGCGGGAATTAAAATAAGAATTTCTCCCATACGGATAATTTTTTCAGACCCGTAGCCGGTCCGGGTTACCGGGCGCCATTCGAATGCGGACTGGCGCGGAGGCGTCTGATGGGGGAATAATGCCGGTCGCCGCCCCAACGGGCGGGAGCGGAATCCATGAACATTGCGCAATGGCTGCTGGACCGGAAGTTGCTGACCACCGCCCAGGTGGCGGACGCGCACGCCCTGCACCAGGCGGAGGGTTTGCGGTTGGATCAGGCGATTCTGCAGTTGGGGCTGTTGACGGAACTGCGCTTGCTGGAGTTGATGGCCGAGCACTTGGACTGGCCGATGGTGAAGTTGGAGGATTTGACCATTCCGCCCGAGACGCTGCGGGCCTTGCCGGCCAAGATTGTTTATCGCAAGCGGTTGTTGCCAATCGCCTTGACTGGAGGGATTCTCCGGGTGGCGACCAGTGACGCCTTTGATTTGTACGCCCTGGACGATTTGCGACTGAGCACTGGTTTCGTGATCGAACCGGTGCTGGCGCCGCGGGAGGAAATCGAAAAGCTGATCAAATCCCACTACGGCCTCGGCGGGGACACGCTGGATGAGATGGTGGGGGCGGGGGACGCCGGCGCCGGGGCGGCGGCGGAGGGGAGCGAGGATCTGCTGGAGATGGCCAAGGAGGCCAGCGTCATCCAGCTCGTCAATGAGATCATCATCGAGGCGGTCAGCGAACGGGCGTCGGACATTCACATCGAGCCGTACGAGCACCAGATGTCCATCCGCTACCGGATTGACGGCGTGCTGCAGGAGGCCTCGGTGCCGATGCAGATGCACCGGTTCCAGGCGGCGATCATCAGTCGCATCAAGATTTTGGCGAATTTGAACATCGCTGAGCGGCGGATTCCGCAGGACGGGCGCATCAAGTTCCAAGTGGGCGGGCGGCAGGTCGATGTGCGCGTGAGCGTGATCCCCATGCTGTTCGGCGAGGGGGTGGTGATGCGGCTGCTGGACAAGGCGAACGTGTTGTTCACCCTGCCGCAACTCGGCATGGACGAAGCGACCTTCGCCTTGTTTGAAGGGTTGATTGCGCGGCCGCACGGGATTTTGCTGGTCACCGGGCCGACCGGGGCGGGGAAGACGACGACGCTCTATGCGGCGTTGAACGCCATCGTGGGTCCGGGGTTGAAGGTTTTGACCGTCGAGGACCCGGTGGAATACCATTTGCAGGGGGTGAACCAAATCCCGGTGAACCACCAGGTGGGAATGACCTTCGAGAAGGGGTTGCGGGCGATTTTGCGGCATGATCCCGATGTGGTGATGATCGGGGAAATTCGGGATTTGGAAACCGCACGGGCGGCGACGCAGGCGGCGATGACCGGGCACTTGGTCCTGTCGACCCTGCACACGAATGATGCGGCCTCGGCGCCGATGCGGTTGATGGAGATGGGGGTGGAACCGTTTTTGGTGAGCAGCACCATGATCGGGGCGATGGCGCAACGCCTGGTGCGGCGGATCTGCGCCAAATGCCAGGAGCGCTATGTGCCCGAGCCGGGGACCCTGCCGCGCGATTTGCGGTTGGACCCGGGCGAGCAGTTGGTGCGGGGGACGGGCTGCCAGCGGTGCCGGAACACCGGCTACCGGGGGCGGACGGGGCTGTATGAATTGATGGTCATGAACGAGGCGATCGCGGAACGGATTCTGGAGCGCGCGCCCTCGCCGCGGATCGTGGCGGCGGCCCGCGAGGGCGGGTTGCGGCTGTTGCGCGAGGATGGTTGGCTGAAAGTGCGCGCCGGCTTCACCACCCCGGATGAAGTGGTGCTGTGCACCGCGCTGTAAGCCGGTGGGATCCGATCGCCAACATGCCCCATTTTGAATACACCGCGGTGAACGAGGCCGGCGCCCGGGTGACCGGCGCGCTCGAGGCGGAGAACGAGGCGGCGGCCTTGCGGGTGCTGGGGGAGCGGCGGTTGCTGCCCGTGGCGGTGCAGCCCAAGGGCGGCGGGCCGGCCGGGGCGCCCCCCAAAAAGCGCCGGGTGAAAGGCGCGGACCTGGGCATGTGCTACGGACAACTCGCCGATTTGCTCGGGGCGGGCGTGCCGCTGCTCCGGGCGTTGGATTCGTTGGTGAAATCCACCCCCAATCCCAATCTACGGGAGCTGTTGCGGGAAATCCGCGCGGCGGTGGCGGATGGCAAATCGCTCACGGAAACGCTCCGGCAATGGCCGGAAGTGTTCCCCCCGCTCCACACCGCGATGATCCAGGCGGGCGAACGCGCGGCGTTCATGGAGGAAGTGCTGCGCAGCTTGGCGGGGTTCATTGAGCGCTTTGAGGAATTGCGCGGCAAGGTGATGGGGGCGTTGATCTACCCGGCCTTGCTGGTGGGCTTGGGGAGCTTGGTGATGTTTTTGGCGCTGATGTTCTTCGTGCCCAAGTTTGAACCGTTGCTGGCCAATGCCCACAAACCGTTGCCCTCGCAATTGATGTTCGGCCTGAGCCATTTGGTGCGCGGCTATTGGTATTTGGTGATCGGCGGTTTGGCGGCGGTGGGGGTGGCGGTTTGGCGGGCGGTCCAAAACCCCGTGTTGCGCGTGAAATTGGAGCGGTGGCAGTTGAAAATCCCGGTCGTGGGGATGGCCCTGCGCCTGCTGGCCATCACCCGGTTTTGCCGGATTTTGGGCACCATGCTGGCCAACGGCGTGCCGTTGCTGGCCGCGCTCAAAATCAGCCAGGGGGCGACGGGCTCGAATATTTTGGCGGCCAACATCGCGGCGGCGGCCGAGGCGGTCCGGGATGGCAAACGTTTGTCCGAACCGTTGCTGGCGAGTCAGTTCATCCCGGACCAAATCCTGGCGATGATCGCCGTGGCGGAGGAGTCGAACAATCTCGACAAGGTTTTGGTGCAAATCGCCGATACGGTGGAACGGCGCACCAACCGGCAGGTGGACCAGGCGGTGCGGTTGGTCGAGCCGGCGATCCTGTGCCTGGTCGCGGGCGGGATCGGCTTCCTGGCCTTGGGTCTGCTGCTGCCCATTTTCACCATGGCCAGCGCGCTGGGGTCGAAGTGAAGTGCGCTTGGCGGTGTCCGCAAACAACCGATCGGATGGCGGCTCTCCGGAATGACCATCGATTCCCTTTGGCCGGCGCGCGGGTGGTTCCAAGACAATATCGGCCAAGCTGATCCTGTGCGACGGGAGGGGCAGCAAATGAACTATCAATCCTTGATCACGATCGAGCGAGGCAAACGCGGCGGTCGCCCTTGCGTCCGCAACATGCGCATTGCCGTGGTGGATGTGCTCGGGTGGCTCGCTGCCGGCATGAGCCATCCTGCCATCCTGGCGGAATACCCGGAACTCACCGAGGAAGACATTCTTGCTAGTCTTGCCTTTGCCGCTGACCGCGAGCGCCGTTTGGTGACCGCCGCATGAAGTTGTTGTTGAACCAAAATCTGAGTTTCAAACTTTCCCGGGCCATCGCCGACCTTTCCCCCGGTTCCAGTCAAGCGCGGTTGCCCGGTCTTGCCGAGGCCGATGACCGCACGATTTGGCGCTATGCCCAAGCTCATGGGTTTGGGCTGGTAACGCAAGACTCTGATTTCGCCGAAATGGCCGCGTCTACGGTCCACCCTCGAAAGTCATTTGGCTGCGCGGTGGGAACCAGCCCACCTTGGTGATCGAAAAACTGCTTCGGGCGCAGGCCCCGGCAATCGCCTCGTTTGGGCAGGATCCAATAACCTCATGTTTTGAAATCCGGTAAACTCGCACTCCGGTGCCGCCAGCGCTCGGAGAGATCGTTGATTGTGGTGGGAGGGCATGGCCCGCCCCAATGAACCGCCTTTCCGTCCGCTTTCACGAATCGGCAGGTCGCGTGCCGCATTCCCTCAAGCGGGCGGGATCGGCTTCCTGGCGCTGGGCCTGCTCCTGCCCACTTTCGCCTTGGTCGGCGCGGCGGGATCGCAGTAAATCAGGGGTTTACCGGTCGGGGTTTTGAATAACGTGCGGCGGGGAGCCGTCTTTCATACGCTGACCCGAGGGCTTTTGCCCGCGGATTGCCGTCTATGAAATTACATTTTGCCAAACGTCGAGGGTCCCGCCGGGCCGCGGGCGGTTTCACGTTGATTGAAATCCTGCTCGTCATTGTGATCCTGCTCATGTTGGCGGGGGCGCTGGTCGTGTTCGTGCTGCCGCAGCAAAAGGGCGCGGAAAAGAACACCACCAAGATCATGCTCCAACAGGTGGGGAACGCCTTGGACACCTATCGCTTGAACATCGGCCATTATCCCTCGGATCAAGAGGGTGGCCTGGACGCGTTGACCAAAAAACCGACGTTCGAGAATGAATCGATGGGCGAGAAATGGCAGGGGCCGTATTTGAAGCCGGGAACTTCGCTGGATGATCCTTGGGGCCACAAGATTCGTTATGAGTTGAGCGACCCCACCACCACCGGTGGGGCTTCGAAGGATGCGGACAAGAACAACGGCCTGCCCTACAAACTGTTTTCGATGGGGCCGGACGGCCAGCCCGACACGGATGATGACATCCGGCTGGGCGATGGCGGGGCCACGGATCCGAAAAACAACGGGGGCAAGTAACCGCTCCGGCCGGAAACCCACCCCACCCCTCCCACCATGCGCCTGCCCAATTCAACGCTACGACGCCTCCGCCCCGCGGGGTTCTCGCTCGTTGAATTGCTGTTGACGGTCTCGTTGCTGATGCTGTTGGCGGGGGCGGTGATCCTGAATTTTGGGACGGTGGACCGGACGGCGCGGTTGGAGGAAGGCGCCGCGCAGATGGAGACGCTGTTCCGCTACTCCCGCGCCCAAGCGGCGAGCACCGGCCGGCAGGTGCGCATAGTTTTCAGCCCCACGGCGACCGCCGGTTTCAACGCCGCGCCGGGGACCAATGGGCTGGTGGATTCCCAGAGCCCGACGAACGCTGGCATTCAAGTGCAGTGGGAACCGAATCCGGTGGAAGCGCCCGGTCAATTTGAAAACCTGCCCGGGGCCGCGCAGTTGGTGGAGCAAGTGAATGATTTGGTCAAAGTGCAGGAAGTCTGCGCCCCGGGGGCCGCGGCCTGCGACGCCCCTGACCCGGCGCAAACCGGCCTGGCGGCGCTAACGCCGTTCGCGGCGGATGCCGGGACGAACAGCCCGGCTTCCGGGGAGGCGGCGTCCGCCGGGATTCGTCCGTTGACCTGCTACCCCGATGGCTCCAGCGATTCGCTGGAAGTGACCTTGGCGAGCACGGCCGGCCCCGAGGAAACGCGGTTGGCAGTGGTGACTTTTTCCGGCGTTTCCGGCGCCGCCCGGCACCGGTTGGTAACGCCCTTGGGGGCGGGGGCCATGGTCGGCGAATTGGGGCGCGAGCCATGATTTTGGCGCCGCGGGCCAACTTCGCCGGCGCGCACCGCCCACGGAGTCAGGGCGCGGCGGTGCTGTTTGAGGTTTTGTTGGCGCTGATTCTCTTTGCCGCCGCCGCCGCCGTGGCCACCGGGGCCTTCAACGCCTCCCTGACGAGCTTGGAGCGGCAAAAGTATGGTTCCCAAGGGCTCAATCTCGCCGCCTCGGTGCTCGCCGAAGTGCAATTGGGCATCCGGACCGCCGGCACCGAAAGCCCGCAACCTTTGGAGCCGCCCTTCGGGGATTGGACCTGGGAAACTTCCGTGACCCCCGCCGCCACGACCGCGGGCACCCTGACCGGGGCCTCCTTGGTGGAAGTGGCGGTGAAGCATGCGCCGAGTGGCACCGTTAAGCGGTTGGCCCAGGTGATCACCCTGCCGGCCGGGGCGACCAACGCGACCCCGGCTTCCCCCACCACTCCCTGAACGATGCGCCGCCACCCCGCCACCCCGTTCGCCCCGCGTGGTTTCACGCTGGTGGAGATTGTCCTGGCCATCGGCCTGGCCACGGTCCTGTTGCTGCTGGCGCTGACGTTTTACCATCAGTCCGCCGACATGCGCGGCCAAATTCTGCAGGCGGCCGGGCGCGTGAGCACGCTGCGGCTGGTCCTGGATCGGATGGCCAATGATTTGCGCGCCGCGCAGACCCAGGCCGCGCCCGGCCGGGAATTCACGGGCGACACCTGGTCCATGCAATTTGTCAAAATCGCCTACCTGCCGGCGGACCCCGCGGCACCGCTGGGCACGGGCGAACCGACCGACCTGGCGCAAGTGAGTTTTGCCACCGTGTACGGCACCAATGGCACGGACGTCGTCGTCCGCGGCCTGGACCGCACCGAGACGCCGCTGGGCGTGTCCGGCGCCGCCGCCGCGCCCGCGCCGGCCCCCGCCGCGTTGGCCCCGGCCCTGGCGGCGGACACGAACGCCTCGAGCCTGGCGCTGTTGCCGGCCCCCACCAACCAAGTCACGGAACCGTTTGCGGAAGCGGTGCGGTTTGTGCGGTTCCGCTACTGGGATGGCGCGTCCTGGCAACCGGGATGGACGAATGCGAATCCGCCGCTGGGGGTGGAATTGGTGCTGGCCGCGGAGGCCGTGCCGGCCGACGCGCCCCCGGACAGCTGGCCGGCGGAGCCGTTGCGCCGCGTGGTTTATTTGCCCGGCGGGGTGGCGCATCCTGGTCCCCCGCCGGATCCGACCGCCGGGGCCGGCACCACCGTGGCCCTGAACCTTTCGCGCTGAACCCGGATGCAAGCCCGCCCCTCCATCCGCCCCCGCCACCCCGGCCCCCGCCGGGGCTTCGTGCTGCTCGCAATCTTGGTGTTTATTCTGCTTTTGGCGATGGTGACCCTGAGCCTGTTGTTCCGGGCGCAGGGGGATGAAATTGCGGGGGACGCCACCGCGGGGTCGGAGCAGGCCTGGGCGGCGGCGTGGAGCGGGCTGAACGAGGCGCTGCGGGTGGCCGCGGCCGCGCCGCCCGGGAGCACGGATTGGCAGGACGACGCGGCCACTTTCCAGGCCCGCCCGGTGTGGTTGGACGGCGGGGAGCAATGGTCGTTCACGATCTATTCCGCGGCGGAGGCCAATGCTCCGGGCCCCGTGCGCTACGGTTTGGCCGACGAGGCGGGGAAGGTCAACCTGAACCATTGCGCCGGGTTGGATTTGTCGCAAATCCCCCGGATCATTCCCGCCATGGCCACGGCGTTGCGGCAATTCACCGGGCAGGCCAACGCGCCGGTCCTGAATCCCGGCGACCTGCCGCCGCCGGCCGAGGCGCCGCCCGCCACGGCGGACCCGGCGGCGCTGGCGGTGGGCGAGGCGCTCGCGGGCTTCACCGTGACCCGCCATGGACCGCTGGCCACCTTGGATGAATTGCTGCTTTTGCCGGGCGTGACCCGGGCCTTGTTGCACGGCGCACCCCCGGTGGCGGCGGCCGCGCCCGCGCCGGGTTTGAGCGACAGCAACGCGGCCCCGGCGGTTGCGCCCGCCCTCGGCGTCGCCCCGCGGCCCGATCCGGGCTGGGATCAGTTTTTCACCGTCTGGACCCGCGATCCGAACCGGACCGCCGCCGGGCAAAAGCGGTGCAATCTCAATGACTCGAACGATCCTCTGCCCGCGGCGGACTGGCCGGCGGGATTCTCCAATTACGTCGCGGCCGTGCGGGCGGCCAAGGGGCGCTTGAATCAACCGACCGACGTGCTGGAAGCCACTTTTCAAACCACCGACGAACGCGGGGTGAAGGCCACCGTGGCCTCGGAGATCACGAAAGATCAACTGCCGCTGGTGCTGGATCTGCTGACCACCGACGCGGCCGACGGCCGGGATGGATTGCTGAATGTGAACACCGCCTCGAGCGCGGTGTTGACCACCCTCCCCGGGGTCGATCCCGCCCTGGCCGACGTGATCGTTTCCGCACGCGCAGGCTTGGATCCCGAGCGGCGCGCGACGATTGCCTGGTTGTATCAGGACGGCATTGTGGATGCGGACAAGTTCAAGGCGCTGGCGCCCCGGCTCACGGCCCGGGCGGCGCAGTTCCACTGCGG
>CAIYZC010000108.1 GCA_903930565.1 uncultured Pedosphaera sp. | reverse complement strand
GGTGGCGCTTTCGACCAGGGCGGCTTCATCGGGCCACTTCAGGAGGTGGGCGGTGAGGAGGACCTGCATGACGACGTTGGCGTCCGGGTCTTTGACGAGGGCGCTGACGTCAGGGACGAGGGTTTTGTGGTCCTGTTTGTAAAGGGTTTCGGAGGTGCGGATGGCGGCGATGCGGACTTGGGGGTGGGGGTCGTGCAGTTTTTCACGCACCAATTCCGGGGTGAGGGCGCCGAGGCCTTCGAGGGTCCAGAGGGCGTGGATCCGGGCGAGGTGGTCGGCGTGGTTTTGCGCCAGGCGGGTGAGGGCGGGCGCGACGGAGCGGTCGCCCTGGAGCACGAGCAGCTTTTGGGCGGTTTCGCGCCACCAACCATTGGGATGGGCGAGGTGGGCCAGGAGTTGGGTGGGTTTTTCCGCGAGCATTTTCGGCTGCGGGCCCGCGGGGAAGTCTTTGTGGGCGAGGCGCCAGATGCGGCCGCGGCCGAAGTTCTTCTCGAGTTCATGCTTTTGCACCATGGGGCGGAGGAAGGAGCCGGGGCGGACCCAGTTGCCCTCTTGGATGATGCCGCGGTACATGTCCACGATGTACAGGGTGCCGTCGGGCGCGTTGGCCAGGTTTACGGGGCGGAAATTGGCGTCGGTGGAGCGGATGAATTCGGAATGGTCGTAGGGGTTGCTGAGGTGGGTGACGCCTTCGCTCACTTCGACCTTGGCGCGGCGGATGAGGCGGCCGACGGGTTCGCCGAAATAGAGGTCGCCGCGGAGCTCGGCGGGCAGCCGGTCGCCGCGGAAGATTTCGCCGCCGCAGGTGGCGGTGAAATGGTTGAGGGTTTTGTCACTGGGGCGGAAGCGCGGGGTGCCGCCTTGGACGTCGGCCAGGCCGACCAAGGGCCACACTTCGGCGAAGCCGGGGGCGGATTGGTCGCGGAATCCGTAGGCGCCGTAGGCGATGGGCACCTGGTAGTTCAAGGGGCCGACTTCGCCGCCGGCGTTGACGAACCAGGGTTTGCCGTAGTTGTCCTGGCCGATGCCCCACTGGCCGCCATTGGGACCGGTGGGTTCGCGGAGGACGTTGGTGCCTTGGAGGCGGAGGCGGAAGGAATTGACGGCGCTGTACATCCAGTTGTCGAGGCCCCAGATCAAGCCGCTGGCTTGGTGTTCCAGGTTCCCGCCGCGGCGGCCGCCGGGGAGGATGAGCTCCTTTTTGTCGGCGACGCCGTCGCCATCGGTGTCGCGGTAGAGATAGAGGGCTTCGGTGTCGGTCTCGTTGATGAGGACGCCGTCGGCCAGGGGCAGGATCATGCGGGGGAGGACGAGATGATCCGCGAACACGGTGTGCTTATCGTAAACGCCATCGCCGCGGCTGGACCAGTGGCAGGAAACGCGGCCGACCGGGGTCAGTTCATTTTTCCCATCAATGTCCTGCATGTAGCTGCGCATTTCGGCGACGTACATGCGGCCGTTGCCATCGAAGGCGCAGGCGACGGGTTCCTTGATGATGGGATCGCCGACGACCAATTCCAACCGGTAGCCCGGGGGCAGTTGAATGGTTTTGGCTTCCTCCTC
>CAIYZC010000107.1 GCA_903930565.1 uncultured Pedosphaera sp. | reverse complement strand
GTCGGCGGCCGGGTTCAATCCATCAGTGATTTCATCGATTTCACCGCCGTTCAAGGTTTTCTCCAGGACAAGGTGCGCTATCGGTTGGAGGATTTGATGAAGTGCGGCTGCGATTCCGAGCCGCTGGGCGAATTGTTGCGCCGGTTCGAACTCGATGAGTCCAACACCTTCCGCCTCTTCATCAAGCCGTTCATGGATGCCGGCACGTGGGACGCGGACCGCATCGACCGCTGTTGCACCCACGTCATCCGCCCGGACGGCCAACTCGACTCGTTTTGCCGCTATTACTCCGGCTTTCCCGACGCCCCCGTTGCGCCATGATCCCGCTCCCGGCCAACGCGTCCCCCTATGGTTGGTTGCTGCTGGGTGGCATTGCCGTGACGCTGACCTTTTGGTTGCGCCTCGCCCGCCGGGATGACCGGTTGTTCACCCTTTACATCGCCGCCCTGTTGGGCGCGTTCCTCGGCGCGAAGTTGGTTTATCTGGGGGCGGAGGGTTGGCTGCACTGGGCTGACCCCGACCGCTGGCGGCAATGGGCCACCGGCAAATCCGTTTTGGGTGCGCTGCTGGGCGGTTATCTGGCGGTGGAAATTGCCAAGCAAGCGGTGGGCTACGCGGGAACCACCGGGGATTGGTTTGCCGCCACCGCCCCGTTGGGCATCGTGCTGGGCCGCGTCGGTTGCCTGCTTCACGGGTGCTGCTTGGGGGTGGTGTGCGCCCCCGCGTGGTACACCCTGCGCGACGTCGCCGGCGTGACCCGCTGGCCCGCCGTGCCCGTGGAAATCCTCTTCAACCTGATCGCCCTCTTGGTCTTCTGGGGGTTGCGCCGCCGCCGACTCCTGCCCGGCCAGCATTTTCACCTTTACCTGATGGCCTATGGCGCGTTTCGCTTTGGCCATGAATTCGTGCGCGAAGAACCCCGCATTTTGGGACCGTTCAGCGGCTACCAAGTGGCGGCGCTGTCCGTTTTCGCCCTCGGTCTCGCCGGCTTCATCCGCCGCCGCCGCCGCCCCTTGACCAACCTTTCCCCCGCCGCCGTCCCCAACGCCCGCTCCCACCCCTTATGAACCGCCGCCTCAGCCCCGCCTGGACCCTCGCCATCCTCACCGGCCTCAATCTGTTTAATTACATCGATCGCTTCGTCCTCTCGGCCGTCCTTACGCCCATGAAGGCGGAGCTGGGGTTGACGGACGGCCAGGCGGGGCGGATCGCCACGGCCTTCATGCTGGGCTATTTCATCACCTCGCCCCTTTTCGGTTATTTGGGCGACCGCTTGCCGCGCAAGTGGCTGATCGCCGCGGGCGTGTTTGTTTGGAGCTTGGGCACCGTGCTGACCGGATTCGCTGCGGGTTTGGGGATTCTGCTGGCCTTCCGCGGTTTGGTGGGGGTGGGGGAGGCCAGTTACGCCACCGTGAGTCCCAGTCTGATTTCCGACAACTACGCCGCCACGAAGCGGAACATGGCTTTGACGATCTTTTACGTGGCGATCCCGGTGGGGGCGGCCATCGGCAACATCCTCGGCGGCGCGATCGCCACGCATCACAGTTGGCGTCATGCCTTCATTTTCACCGGCGCGCCGGGGCTGCTGTTGGCGTTGGTGTTGCTCCCGTTCCGCGAACCGGCCCGCGGGGCGACCGAGCCCGGCGGCGCCGCCGCCCAGACCAAACCCACGCTGGGGGATGTCGCCCACTTGTTCCGCCTGCCCCACTACATGCTCGTCGTTCTGGGCTACACCGCCTACACGTTCGCTTTGGGCGCCTTCGGCACTTGGGCTCCGAGCTTCTTCGTGCGGGTTCATCACATGACCCTGGAGCAGTCCGCCACGTTCTTCGGGGTGATGATGGTGGTGACCGGGCTGTTGGGCACCTTTTTGGGCGGTTACCTGGCGGGGTTGTGGCAGAAACGCAGTGCCTCGGGTTATGCCTGGACCATCGCCCTGAGCACCCTGGGCGCCGTGCCGTTGTGCGCGTTGAGCCTCACTTTGGAAGTCCCCGCCACGGCGCAAGCCTGCCTGGCGGCCGGCATGTTTCTGCTTTGGTTCGCCACCGGGCCGGTGAATACGATCATCTTGGAGGCCGTTCCCGCCAACCTCCATTCCAGCGCCATGGCGGTGTCGATTTTCATGATCCACATGTTCGGGGACCTGTGGTCGTCGGAAATCGTCGGCACACTGTCCGACCGCTGGCACAGCCTCCGCGAAGCGGTCCTGATCCTGCCCGCGGCTCTGTTCGTGGCCGCCCTGCTTTGGATTTGGCTGGCCCTGATTACTCGCCCGGTCGCGCCGGCGGCCACCGCCACCCCGGCTCCCGCCCTAGGGTGAGAGCCAGAAACTGCGGAAGGTCTTCTTTTTCTCGTCCGGACAATCCTTGCAGGCCGCCCCGTCCACCATCCGCGTGCCGTCGTCCGAGAGGATTTGAATCTCCGCCCACCCGCGCTGCGGATAAATCACAATCCCCTCCGGGGTGAGTCCTTTCAATGACGGGGCGGGCACGGTTTCCACGGCCGCGCCGGGACCGGCCCAGCGGTAAATCTGAAACTTGCCCGATCCGTGGTACGACCCGGCGATGATCAAATAGCCGCCCGGATGCCATGCGATATCTCGGATGCCCAATCCGCCCAAATTCAGGCGGATGGGGGCGCCAAATTTGCCGGCGCGTCCCGCGATGACTTCATCCGGATTCACCAACGGAACCAGCAATGCCTGGCCGTCGGGAATGGGATTGCGAAAACCGATGAGCAAATGCCCTTCCGGCGTGGCGGACAAGCCCTCAATGTTCAACGCCCCCGACTCCTTGGGCGCAATCCGC
>CAIYZC010000106.1 GCA_903930565.1 uncultured Pedosphaera sp. | reverse complement strand
CGCACCGGTTTGCGGTGGGGCGGCAAGGAACCCTTGTTGGTGCCGGAGTTGGCCATGGAATTGTCCGCTTGGTACGAGGGCGAATTCCGCTTGGACCCCGGAGCCTACGGCTTCGCCGGCGACCGCTCCATGCAGCCGGCGGCGCATTTGTTCTGGGGCCGGGCCTTGCTGGCCTACACCCTCCCGGAGTCGCGGCATAACTTCCTCTTGAGTTTCACGGCCGGCACGAGCGCCGACGTGGACCGCTTCAGCGCCTACCGCTTGGGCGGGGTGCTCCCCTTGGCGTCGGAGTTTCCGCTGACCATGCCGGGTTATTATTACCAGGAGTTCAGCGCGAACCGCTTCGCCCTCATCAACCTCACCTACAACTTCCCCCTTGACGAACGCAAGCGCTGGGCGCTGACCATGGTGGCGACCACGGCCTACGTCGATTATTTGCCGGGCACGGAGCAACCGGGCAGTTGGGATTCCGGCATGGGCGGGGGGATCACCTACCGTTCCAGTTCCAAATCCTGGCAGGTGTTCGCCGGGTACTCCTACGCCTTCCAAGCCCTGCGCGACGGCCGCCACGGGGGCGAGAGCATTGGGTTGCTGGTCCAGTTCGATTTGGGCCGAACCAAATCGGACCTCTACTCCCCCGGCGGCAACAACGGTTTCCTGCGCGGCCTGGACGGCTTTCTGCACAGTTTCCAGTAACCGGCGGCGGCGGGAGACTCAGGTGGTATCTAGGGCCGCCACCCAACGCACGGCGTACTGAATGAGTAACACGGCGCCGGGCACGGTCCGCCAGGACGTGGGCGGCCATTTCCTCGTTGAGGTACCATTCGCCGGCGAGCACTCGGCGAATGGCCGGCAGGACCTTTTCACCGCCGGCCCGTTTCATCACGTAGCCCCGCGCTCCGCCCGGAGCAGGCGCTCGGCGTACAACGTCTCGTCGTGCATGGACAGCACCAGAACGGGCACCGCGGGGTGGGCGGTCCGCAGGTCGCACAAGAACTCCATGCCGGTCCGGCCCTACGGGGACAAATCCGCCACGACCACATCCGGCGCCCGGACGGCGATGCGGGCGAGGGCTTCATCGGCCGTGGCAACCGCGTCGGGGATACACAGGTCGGCCTGCCCTTGGAGGAGCAGACTGAGGCCGGCGCGGAGCAGGGGATGATCGTCCAGCAAGAGAACCGATCGGCGGGGGGGCGCTGGCCGGCAGCGGGGGGGCGGCGGTCCTAGCGTTAGCCGAAGGGTATGGCCGGGAGCGCGCCGGCGCGGTCGAGCCCCGGGGCAAGGGTGCAAATAACGCGGGTCCCTCCCGTCGGGCGCGCTTCAATCAACAGGGCCCCGCCCACCAAGCCGGCGCGGAAGCGCATCACGCGCAGGCCCATGCCGGGATGCTCCACCGGCGGCGGGGTGAAGCCCTGGCCGTTGTCCCGCACCGCCAGAACGATGCCACTGTCCGCTTGGAAAAGCTGCACTTCGACTTCGGTGGCGTGACCGTGGCGGAGGGCGTTGTGCACCGCCTCCTGGGCGATGCGGTACAAATGGGTGGCCATGGTGTTGTCCGCGATCGGCACCGGGACGGGGCAATGCAGGTGACAGCGCACGCGAAAGGCGTCTGAAGTGGCCACCGCGAGCTCCTGCAACGCGTTCATGAGCCCCTCCGCTTCCGGCATAACGGGCGAGAGGCCGCGGGCGAGGGATCGTGTCTGGCTGATCGCCTGCTGCAGCAACCCGGCCAGTGCCTCCGCCTCCGTCGCCGGGGTGCCCGGGATTTCATCCAAGCGTTGCTTCAGGAAGCGGAGCCGGAACTCGATGGCGGCCAAATGCCGGCACAAGCCGCCGTGCAAGTCCTGGCCAATGCGATTCTGCTCCCGCTCGCTGATCTCCAGGATTTCGTGTTCGAGGGTCTTCCGCTCGGTGATGTCCTGCACGGAGCCGGCCCAGACCCGGGCCCCGCCGGCGGCCGGCGGCAATGCTTCCGCAACCGCCCGCGCGTGCCGCCAAACGCCGTCGGGCCGACGGAACCGGTATTCGAAGGCTCCGCCCACGCCCGTGCGCAGCATCCCGGCCAGGCCGAGATTCGCCGCCGCGCGGTCCGCCGGGTGGATCCAGCGATCCAAGTAATCCGCCAATCGAGGCGGGGATTCCGCGGGGTCCAAACCATGGATGCGGTAAGTTTCCAGCGACCAACCCGACCAGGTCAAAGGCTGGTCCTGCAGCTCGAAGCTGCCCACCTGCGCCACCGCCTGGGTGCGGGCCAACAACGCCTCCTTGCGGATCAACTCCTCCTCGGTGCCTTTGAGCTTGGTGATATCGACGGCCATGATCATGATGCCGCCCACCACCCCTTGGGCGTCCACCCAAGGATGCACGGCCCAGCGAAGCCAGACCTGCGTGCCGTCCGCCTTCACCCAAAGATCCTCGTCGCTGGCGCTCGCCTCGCCGCCGAGCGCCCGGTGGTGCACCTGGCGCCACCGCTCGGGCAGGTCGGGATGGATCAAGTAATGGTTGTGGCCCGTCAGATCCTGAAAGTCGGGCGCAAATGTCTGGAGCCACAGCCAACTGGTCGCGAGGTAATTCATGCCGCGGTCGAACATGGCCAACGCCACCGGCGCCTGCTGCACAAACGACAGCAACTGTTCCTCCCGCTCGCGCAGCGCCTTCTCCGCCGCCAACCGCTCCGTGGTGTCCCGCACCAAAGCGGCGAACACTTTCCGTCCCCCCCAGGCAACTTCCCGCAGGGTCACTTCCAAAGGCAGGCGCGTGCCGTTGGACCGCAGGCCGAAGCCGGCCACCCGGCCCGATTCCCCCGTGGCCGCGGCCGGAATGAGATCCGCCAACGGCCGCCCCACCAGCGCCCCGGACGACCATCCGAACAGGCCCTCGGCGGCGGCATTGCACGATTCCACCCGCCCCTGGCCGTCCACCGCCAGGATGCCCTCGGCGGCGGTGTCGAGGATGGCCCGCAGCCAGGCGCTTTGTTCACGGAGCGCCTGTTCCGCCCGCCGGCGTTCGGTGATCTCGTGATGAACCACCACCGCCCCCCGCCCGCCGGACGGCGGCGTAACCACCATTTGAAACCAGCGCCCCGGCACGCGGAGGGAGGGGCAGCCGTATTCCTGCCGGAAATCCGCGGCCCGCCCCGCCAGCACGGCCGCAATCCCGGCGCGCGCCCGTGCGGCCTCGCCCGAGCCCGTACAGGCGGCCAGGTAATCCAGCCCCACCCCGCGAACCACCGCCGTGGCGGCCCCGTTTTCCCGGGCTTCCCGTTCCCAAGCCGGGTTGACCCGCACGATCACCCCGGCGGCGTCGAGCACCGCCAAAGGCGAGTTCAGGGCGCCCCAAATGGCGCGCTCTGGTTCGTCCGCCGCCGGGACGGGGGGCGGCGGCACCTGGTCCAGCGTGCAACGAACGCCTCCACCCGCGCGTCCCAACAGCGTGTCGGGCACGCTCCGTACCCGCAAAATCACCGCCGCCTCCCCGGATGGTTCCGCCAAGGTCACGAGCAACTCAGCGCCTTGCGGCGATTCCGCCAGGGCACGGCGGTGCGCCTCCCAAGCCGGGCGGTCCGGTTCGGCCAACAAGTCGGCCAAGGGGCATCCTCGCACCGCCACTCGGTTGTGGCCGAGCAAGGCGGCGGCGGCCAGGTTGACTTCCACCACCCGTCCCGCCGCATCCATTTGCAAGCAAGCGGCGGGGGCGTGCTCCCACAGATCGGCGTAATGGTCGCGCGCCCGCGCCAAAGCCCGGGCCGGCGCCGGGAATCCGACGTTGGAGCCCACGGGGCGCTTCGTCCGACGACGCCGTGGAGTCGGGCGTCCCCGCCGGGTTGCTTTTGGATTGAGCATAATCGCTTTTCCTCCATTCAAAGACGGAGTTGGCACTGCTATTACTTATTCTAACCTGACATATTTTAGCAGACAGCGCCATTGGGGTAAGTCCGGGTCAGAAGTAGGAAAAATGCTTAGCTGTACTGCCGGCCAAGCAGTGCGCGGGCGGGCCGGCTCAGCCGCCGCGCTTGACGCGCAGCGCCGTGCGGAGTGCGTCCAAGGGCAGGGTGTTGATGACGTCGGCCTTCGTCAACCAACCCTTCCGCGCCAAGCCCGCCCCGATCCGCAGATAACCGGCGTGCTCAATCCGGTGCGCGTCGCAATTGATCACGCACTTCACGCCTTTGGACTTGGCGTAGGGCCAGAGCCGCCAGTCCAGATCCAGCCGGCGCGGGTTGGCGTTCAGTTCGATCCAGGTGCCGGTGGCGGCGCAAGCGTCGATCACGGCCATTTGGTTGACCTTGTAGGATTCGCGCTCCAGCAACAGCCGCCCGGTCAAGTGACCCAGCATGTGGACAAACGGGTTTTCCGCCGCCCGGATGATCCTTCGGGTGTTCTCGGCCTCGTCCTGCGAAATACCGGCGTGGAGACTGGCCACCACCACGTCCAACTCGGACAACAAATCGTTGTCGAAATCCAAGCCGTCCTTGAGGATGTCCACCTCGGTGCCGGTGAGCAGGCGGAAATCCACGCCCTGGTCCGCCAGCCGGGCGTTGATCGCCTGGATGTGGGCGATCTCCGTCCGCAGGCGCGCCGGGTCGAGTCCCCGGGCCTGCACCGAAGAGCGCGAATGATCGGTGATGGCCCAGTAGGCGCAGCCCAGCTCCTCCATGTAGCCCGCGATCACCTCCAAGCTGTCGTGCCCGTCGCTGTACGTGGAATGATTGTGCAGGGAACCGCGCAAGTCGGTCCACTCGAGGAGGCGCGGCAGCGTGCCGGCCTCGGCGGCGGCGAATTCGCCGTGGTCCTCCCGCAATTCCGGCGGCACATAAGCCAGCCCCAGCGCGGCGAACAGCTCCTCCTCCGTGCCGCAGTCGATCCGGAGCGCGGGGTCCCGCGTTTCCTCCGCGGAGCGGAACAACCCGTACTCATTGAGCCGCCAGCCGCGTTGAATCGCGCGTTGGCGCATGACGATGTTGTGTTCCTTGCTGCCCGTGAAATAGGCCAGAGCAAAGGGATACTCCGCATCACTCACCACGCGCAAATCCGCCTGGATGCCTCCGGTGAGGATGACCGTGGCCTTCGTGTCCCCGCGCGCCGTGACATTTTGCACTTCGGAGCGCCCGACAAATGCGTCCAACACCCGGGCCGGGTGGCGGGAAGAGGCGAGAAAATCAAGATCCCCGAGCACTTCCTTGCAGCGCCGCAAGCTCCCCGCCGTACTGCAGCGGATCACATCAGGATGCGCGCGCAACCCCGCCAGGATGGGCTCCGCGACCCGGTGCCCGACCGTTTGCAAATGCCGGGTGGCATAGGTGCGGCGGAACTGAATGCCCTCCAGGATTTTGGCCTGGGTCTTTTCGCCGAAGCCGGTCAGGCCCGCCACGCTGCCCGCCCGGCACGCGGCTTCCAGCTCGGCCACGCTTTTCACGCCGAGTTGTTCGTGCAGCAGTTTCACCTTCTTCGGCCCCAAGCCGGGGATTTCCAGCAGCTCCATCAATCCCGGAGGCAGGGAGGCTTTCAAATCTTCGTAATAAGCCAGGCGGCCGGTGGTGACCAATTCGGTGATCTTCTGTTGCAATGCGTCGCCGATGCCCTTGACCTCCCCCAGGCGCTTCTCGGCCACCAACCGCTCCAGCGGCTCGGTCAAGGCTTCCAGCGCCCGCGCCCCGGCGGCGTAGGCCCGAGTCTTGAAGGGGTTCTCCCCCTTTAATTCCAAAAGCACCCCGATTTCGAGCAGCACTTCCGCCACCTGGTCTTTGTCCATGGCGGCAATATTCGCTCCGCCCCGCGGTGGGCGAAAGTACAATTTTTGGCTGCCGGAGGGCGGAAAACGATTTGCCGCCCGGACCGCCCCGCGCCATGCTCAGCCGATGGCCACCGCCCCGACCGTCACCCTGCAGGAACTGCCCGCGCGCCGGGTCGCGTACCTCCGCCACGTCGGCCCTTATGCCGGCGTGGACCCCACTTGGACCCGGCTGTTGGCGGCGCTGGCGCCGGGCGGCTGGCTCCGCCCGGAAACCGTTGCCTTGGGCATCGGCCACGACAATCCCGCGACCACACCCGCGGCGGAATTGCGTTTCGACGCGTGCTTGACGGTGCCCGTGGACTTCGTCCCTACGCCCCCGGTGGCGGTGCAAATCATCCCGGGCGGAAAGTACGCCGTGCTCCGCCATCGGGGATCGAGCACCGGGCTGCCCGCCCAATATCTATGGCTGCTCCGGGACTGGCTGCCCGCGAGCGGCCGCCGCCGCGGCCCCGGCCCCGTGGTCGAGGTGTATGTG
>CAIYZC010000105.1 GCA_903930565.1 uncultured Pedosphaera sp. | reverse complement strand
TGCTTTGGGGTGGCTGGGCATCGAGGAGGCGTTCGTTGAGCAAATGGCGGACCTCCGCCGGGAGGCGGGCGATCTTGCCGGGTCCGCCGCCGCCGTGGTGGTTGCCGCCATTTGGGGTGGCGGACGATGGCGGCGGGGCGTCCGCTGATGCGGTATTGCTCATCCGGGGACAGGTTTACCATGGGAGGTGGAAAAGCGTATTTCTACGGTGGGTGATTACCACAGATTTTTTTGGAACCGCGGAGGGGGGGCAGGGGCTGAGTTCACAGATGGAGGGGAAGGATGCGGAGACGCGGAGACGGGAAAGTGGGGAATCGGGATCAAAAAGTCGGGACAAACCCGCAGAGTATTAAACCTCAGAGTTCCGGAGGCACGGTGTGGAGACGGGGAGGGAAGTGGGGAGGCTTTTGCGGCGATGGCCAAAAGGGCCAAGACCGCAGCGGACCAACCCGCGCCGGGAATGTGGCGGTAAGGGGAGTGCCGGGGGGGCAAAAAAAGCGCGCTGACATAAAAAAAGCATTTGACAAAACACGGAGCCGGCTGAAAATGTGAAAGATCACCGTAAATAAATACGAACGGATTAGTCCGTTTGGTTCGGGGAACATCCGAGCCAGAACGGCGGCCAGCCATATGTGGTCCGACCGCTGGATGAGTGCATGGAATGACCGGGTTCAATGAAATGAGCACAAAGCCGGAAACCGATTGGCAGACGGATGCGGAAAAGCGATGGGGCAATCTCCGCTATCCGGGTAAGACCGTTTACCTCCTCGGCGCGGGGTTCAGCGCCCCGATGGGGATTCCGACCTTGAAGGATTTCATTCCCATTGGTTTGGCTGAATTGTGCAAGGATGCCGGATTTTCGGGGGCAGCTGGGGAAGTCCAAGCTTCCCAGAGAATTGTCGAAGCGATGAACAAGCTTCTCCCCACATTTCAGGGTGCGGTGAGTTGCCTGGGGTGTGCCCTGGGGAATTTGGAGGATTTGTTTTGTTTGGTTGATTTGGCTGCGCAGACCGGCCCGGTGGTAAAAATCGACAACAAGGAACCCAGGCAAGTATTGACCGAATTCATTCACCAAGTCATCACCTTGTGCGCAAAAAGCCACGAAGCTGCCATTAAGAAACCCTCGGAGCCACCGCGGAAATGGAAAGTGCCAACCTTGGAGGCACGACAATTCAGCGCCGGTTACCAATCGGCCACGTCGCCGAAAGAAAAGACCCGACTTGGCTTGCCCACATCGCTGCCCACCGCAACGGGGGATGTATGCGCCTATGAGGCCTTCGTGTCCCGCCTTCTATCAAAAAACGCCCCTTTGAGCTATGCCGAAGAGGATGTTGTCGTGACGCTCAATTATGACCTTGTTGTGGAGGATGCGGTCCGCCGCATCGAGAGCAAGGCCAGTGGAAAAGTCAATTATTTGACTCAATATCTCCCGCCCTTGAAAGGTGAAGATAAGGCACTGGCCGGCAAGGTTAAAACTGGTAACAAACCCAATTTAACAATCTATAAGTTACACGGCTCCACAGACTGGAAATTTGAAAATGCAAGCCACCGGAAGGTGCTGCGGATAGCCGATTGTCCCCCGAGCACCAAAAAAGACACGCATTACGCCTTGGTTCCCCCCACCTGGAGCAAATCAGCCGGACCAAATAGTCAATGGCAAAAAATTTATGAAGGAGCAATGTGGCATTTGAAGCGGGCCGACAAAATCGTGATCATAGGTTATTCTTTTCCCGACACCGATGCCTATTTTCGATATTTGTTGGCCACCGCCATGAACACACCGCAATTGCCGTCCATTTCGGTCGTGGGTTTGCAAGCCAAAAAGTCCGCCATGAAGAATTACAAACCATTTCTGAAGCCGGTTGCACGAGGAGAGATTCGATACTTCGAGGACGGGTTTCCGAATTATCTCTTGAAGGAGGGGGCAAATGAGTAATTCTACAGCAGAATACAGGATAAAATCAGCTCCGCCACGGCTTGCCTATTGGCGCACGGGAATTGCAACTTTGGATGAGCTTCTCACGGGCCGCCCCGAGGAGGAATCCAATTTGGTCGATTACAAGCAACAGCTGGCGCCCAGCGGGATCGCTCATTTGGACGGAAATGGATTCTTCGGAGTGGTTTTTGGCAAGGCGGGGAGTGGCAAGTCCATACTCGGGTTGCAGACCTGCTGCGAGTTCGTCAGGCAAACAAAATCGCGAAAGAACCAAATCGGTGGCCCGTACAAAGCCACTGACATGGACGGACGGCGTCCAGGACGCCCGGGTTCGTCGAGGCCACAGCCACGCCCCCTGGCCAGGTCGCGTTCTTCGGGACGGCCGCGGCCGCTGCCGCGCCCAGGGGCCCGCCTGAGTCGTTCAGTATGGCTGAAGCCGTTGGTGCAAACTGGCGGGCGATACCGTCGCTCGTCTTTGATTAAACCGCTGCACACACAGCCCAGCCCCAGTGCAAATTGGGCGATTTATGTGAGCGTTGAACCATTTGAGCTTTTGAAGGCAAAACTCGAGGATCTAAATTTCTTTCGACCCGGTGAAGCCCCATGCGCGGTGAGCGAACTGGGCAACTTGCAAAATGGCCCCGACCAACCCGATGCACAGCCCACGCTCTGCCTTGTGAGAATGCCCTTGGACACACCGGGTCAAGTTCGATTGCTGAGCAATGTGCTCTCGACGATACAGCATTGGACTGAATCCGGTACAAATCTGAATCAGAGAATCTTCCTCTGTGTGGACAATGCCGAAGGCATAGATCATTCGGCCATGCTGCACGCCTTTGATCCCGAAGGCGGCCAGGCACCCGACACCCTTGGTTTCTCTAAAGAAGGGCGCCCGGTCAAAAACTTCTACAAATTGATTCGACAACGCTGCATCGAGCAAAAGTTATACACCTTTTTTATCTTTGAAGAGCCTTCGCCTAATGGTAATGATGTTTACAAACACAGCGTGGCGCTTACAGACCAAGCTTACGCAGCGGATATAGCAATCCATTTAACGCAACATTCTTTCCCGAATGGCTACTCCGAGCGGCGGTTGGAAATCCTAAAGGCCAAGAATCAATACTACCGTCGGGGCCAACACCACTTTTCAATTGTCGGTCCCAAATCTGATTCCGGAACTAGAGCGGGCGTCAACTACGGCATTGTGATCTATGAATCACTGGCTACCCAACTCCACAAGCAGGGGCGCTATGATTGGAAGGACAAAGGCAAGCGACCGGAAACGGAATTTCGGCTTGGAATTGATTCTTTGGATCAAATGATATGGGAATCATTAAAGGCAGACCACGCCTCCTCCAGTGATACGAACACCACGGCCTCCGGGCAGGGCGTCCGGTATTGGAATCGGGCTTCCATCTCGGAGGGGGCGGGAAGTGGCGGATTCCTCAAGCCGGGATCCGTTAGCGTGCTCGTGGCGGACTTGGATTCCACCGCGACGGAGATCGGCCTCCATTTTGCCCTGCAGCGAGATTCAGGATCGGCGATTTTTATTTCGTTCGCCCATGATCGCACCACACTCTTGGCGGTTGCCGGGCGCTTTGGCAAGCGCTTCAGCAATGAAGCGGAACAAATCATGGTGTTTGGACCGGAGCATATTAGTGAAGGCAAATTGTTGCATGATATTGGAAAGCAAATCGATAAATGTACAAACAAGGATAAGGTTGTTGTGGTCGATAACCTCTACGCTTTGGCAGCCAAATTTCCACTAATCACCCATGAGCAACATTTTATCACCGCACTTTTTAATCTATTCCGCACACGGGGCGTTTGCGCCCTGGTGGTGGAGGTGGTGGAAGTTGGAGAAAACCGCAATCCGCTGGAACGTTCCTTCGCGGCGGCGCTCGCGGAGAACGCATTTTTGTTAAGGCACGTCGAATTTCAATCCCGATCGCGAAAAGTATTTACCGTGCTTAAATTGATGGAAGCACGCACGCCCGACCGGGTATGGGCGCTGGATCAGCGTCCGAGCCAAACAGACGAGGGCCAAGTGGAGTTGATAGCAGAAGATTCATTTCGGTTTTACAAAAATGTGTTGCAGGGGCAGCCGATGCAGGTGCAGATCACGATGTCGCTGCACGGGGACGCGGATGATTCCCCTCTTTCCCGGTTTTTGACTTTTCAGCAGAGCGCCCTCGCCCAAATCTACGGCCAGAATCTGCGGATTTTGAAGTTTCACCGTGGAGAATACCGTCGGTACGATGAAATTATCTATGGCGCGAAAACGCAGCCGACGGGGGACTGCCACATCATCAGCATTGATGAGATCTGGCTCATGGATTTGATCAAGCATGATCGGTTGGAATCCTTCCGCTCGGATTCATATGGTTCAGGCAACCCTGGCGGGCTGCTTTCGGCTTGGCAGGATTACGTTACAGTGGCACATGACATGGCTATCGATCGGTGCGGAAAGACTTTTAAGTCATCCGTGTGGTTTGCGGTTCCCGATCGGAACAACTGTGGTGTTTTGTGCTTCAATGACCCCGGCGAGTGGGCCGGTAATCTACCTGTCGGTACACTGGGCGAGTGCATCGCAGAAATCGTAGCGGATCTACGGAGCTCGGTGAGGCAGCAATCCGTAAGGCATAATTTGACTTGGGGGCGGCTGGCGGAGGCCCAAGATATGCTTGCCCAAGTGGACGGCGGTGGAGTTGCGGGCTTAAACGTTCCTGCCGCGACGCAAAGTGCCCGAAAGAAGGTAGACGGAAATCCGGGCGAGGATATGGAAAGGCTTGTTCTTTTTACATTTTGCATGGATACTGTCGAGTCCTACGTGGCGATGCTTTTGGAGGTTACTTTGTCACTGGCTTATCCATTTCAGGAGACCGATGGCCAGATGAGTGTCGGGAATCCGTGGATCATCGACGGGGAGGGGCTTTTGGAAACCGGTTCTGATCCGATTCGCAACCCCGTGGAGCAGATTTGGGTTGCCGGTTTGTGTCTGTTCCTGCGGTTGCTTTCCGCCGAGGATTTGTTGATCCTTTCACGGGGACACTTGCGTCCTTCCCGAATGGAACCGATGAGTTTGATTTCCCGGCAATGGTTTAGTACCTGGGGCACGATTCAAGAGCGCAACCGTCGGCGGGCCGTCGGCGAAACCGTAGGCAAGGATGGTGTCCGGGTGATGGTCGATGGCTGCCAGTACAGTCTCGAGGCGGGAGAGATAAAAAAAGACTTCGATGATTATGCTAATATGCACGTGTTTGAATTGCCGTCCGGCATTCCCAAAGGGAGGGCGGCATCGGTTTCAGGAGCATGGTACCTCGGGATTGTGAAAGGCGGGTCTTGTGTTTCAGCTGGGCAGGAGGTGATCAATTGTTTCACCTCGGAGACGGAAGATGCCTATAAATGGGAGCATGGCATAGGCTTGCCCGTGCGGTCGTCGTTCTATACTGAAGCTGGGTGTGATGATCAGAATCCGCTGAAGCCGTTGTTGTATGCCCGCGAATTCATCCGGATTCACCAACAGCTGCAGAAAGATCGCGAGCCTGTTGGCGGGCGGTTGCGGGCTGGAATTTACAAGAGCATTTGCCCATTTTATCGCACCTCGATCTATCACTATCGGGCGGTCAGCCAGGAACTGTGGCGATTGATGGTGTCTGCGGCGCTGCTTACCGTGGGGCGTAGTGGTTGGCGCGCAGAAGCCAAGGACGGTACGGGAACGCTGGAAGCGGGCTTGTTGCGGCTGGTCAAAGGTTTTTTGGGGCGCGCGCGATCGGCCCAAAGGATTGCTTTTTATGAGGAAGAAAATCGGAAGGCGCACGAAAGGAAGGCGACCAAGTGTTAGGCTATTGGACTGCAAGGCGGGCTTGCGTTACCGCGGCGTGGCCGGAATTGACCATCGGCGGGAGCGCATTTGGTGGATGCGGGAACTCTGGGGGCGGTGGCGGAGGCGCATGCAGGGAGGAGCAATTTGGCCTCAAGGAGACCAAGGTGCAGCGGGGTGTTTCTGAAACATTGCCTTTACGGTAGGCCGCAATGTGTTACAGAAATCGATCCGGACCGAGCTGAATAGCCTAGGCTTGGTTTAATCTAAGGTTCCCGCGTTAGCGGTGACGGGGCATTACAAGGGGCAATGGGTACCTAAAGCGGCATAGTGTTGTACCCTTGGCATTACGACCAGTTTATGGTTTCAGTCGAGGTTCTCGTTTCGGAATCGTTCATTCGGCAGGGGTTGTTGGGGCGGCGGGAAAGACGGGAGATGGGGAAGGGCGGGCTGGTGTCGCGACCTGACAGGTCGCGGTAAATTTTTGGGGACGATTTCCCAGGATTTTATGCTGGGCTGAGGAATCGTGCGCCGATGGCGCGCCGGATTGGGAGCGGGCGGTTTGGATGGTTTTGGGCCGACGGGTCCTGGGAGGCGGAGGCTCCCGGATGCGGCAGGTTGGAGGCCTGCCCCACGGCGGGGCGGGCGCAAAGGGCTCATAAAAGATCGGGATGGGAACCGAATCGGATTTGCTCACGCGGAGCGGGGCCAGCGCGGGGCAAGAGGGTCAGGAAGTCGGGGGACGGAGGCGCACGCGAAGGCGCGAAGGGGATCGAGGGGGCCGGAGCCGTTATCCGCTCGGGGTTTTTTGGTGGTTGATGACGGGTTGTCCGATCGAGCGGAACTTCATTCCGCACTCCACAACGCTGGCGCGCGGGTGGATGTCCGGGAACCGATTGGGCGGTGTGGTTGGGTGTGGGTTTGGCCGCTTTCGGTTTGGGGCGAATGCTGGCAGGGCCTTCGGTGGGTGCGTAGGGTTGGACGGGTCGGGCGGGTTGGACGGGGGGCGCGCGGCGGTTGAATGCGCGGCGGCCGCTACTCGTTGGACGAGTCGGCGTCCGGGTCCGGGGCCGGAGGCGAGCTGAAGGGGTCGGACCATTCTTCGATCTCGGAGGGGTCGGGCGGGGGGCGGATCGGGGGGCGGGGGTCGTCCGCGGAGGTGGTCGGCAGGGGGCAGGCGACCGGGTCGGGCTTATCGCCGGGAGTACCCTGGCGCAGGGGGTGCTTGAGGCGGACGGGGATTTGGACGCCTTCGGGGATCGGGTCGCCGGGATAGATGCCCACCGGCCAGCCGCCGTTATGCTCCGAGGCCGTCGTCGCCGCCACGGGGAACGGTT
>CAIYZC010000104.1 GCA_903930565.1 uncultured Pedosphaera sp. | reverse complement strand
TGCGCATTTTCCCCGACGACGCGGGCCTCATGAACCGCTCCGTCCAGGAAATCAATGGCGAAATCCTCGTTATCAGCCAATTCACACTTTTCGCCAGCACCAAGAAAGGCAACCGCCCGTCGTACACCCGCGCCGCCCGCCGGGAGGTTGCCATCCCCCGATACGAACAATTCCTCGCCCGCCTCACCGCCGATTTCGGCCGCCCCCTCCAAACCGGTGAATTCGGCGCCGACATGCAAGTCGCCCTCGTCAACAACGGCCCCGTCACCATCGTGATCGACACCCGGAACCGCGAGTAAGCCCGCCGGCCGCCTTTCCTACCCCCAGTTTGAACAAAAAAATGGCTTGTGTGTCTCACACTTGTAAGATACGTTGTTTTGCAACCACACCAACCCATAATGAGCGACCGCAAACCCAAGCCGCCCGCCACTCCGCCAACCCCCGCCATCTCCGACGCCGAGTTGGTGGTGATGAAAGCCGTCTGGGACCGCGCCCCCGCCACGGCCAACGAAATCGTCGCCGCGCTGGCGGGCAGCGCCGAATGGAAACCCAAGACCATCCACACCCTCCTCGGCCGATTGGTCCGCAAAGGCGCGGTGGCTTGCGACAAAACGGGCCGCACCCACCAATTCCGTCCCTTGATCGCCGCCGCCGACTACGCCCATGCCGCCAGCCGTTCCTTTCTCGGGCGCATGTTTGACGGGCGGGTCGCCCCGTTCCTGGCGTGCTTCATCGAGCGGGCGGACCTTTCCCCCGCGGAAATCGCCGAGCTGCGCCGTCTCCTCGATGGCCCCAAGAAGCCGTGAACCTGACGCTCACCACCACGGCCCTGACCGCGCTAGACCGCCTTGCCACCGGCATCTGGGAAATCTCCCTGCCCGCCACGGTGGTGATCGTCTTGGTGTTGGCCGCGCGCCGCTTGGGCGGGCGTTGGCTCTCACCGCAAGGTCGTTACGCCCTCGGTTTACTCATCGTCGTGCGGCTGGTCATTCCCGTGGCCCCGGCCAGTTCTTGGAGTGTGTTCAATCTCACGCCGTGGATTGCCACTTCCCAAGTAATCCCGGCTTCCGTCTCCAATTTTCGGCCACAACCCGATAGCGGCGCGATACTCTCGATCATTCCGCGGACCAGCTCCCCACTGCCAACCGCCCACCACCCACTGCCCCCGGCGATCCGCCCGCTGCCCACCGCGACCCCGTCCCCTTGGCGCCTGGGGCTCGAATTCCTCTGGCTGGCCGGCGTGTTGACCCTTTTGGGAAATCTGGCCCGCCACCACTTCCGCCTCGTCCGCACCCTGCGCCGCCACCCCGCCACGCCCGAGCCACGACTCAGCCGGCTCCTCGCTGAATGCCCATCCGCCGCCGGCCTCCGCCCGTCGTTGCCCATCCACCTGCTGCCCAATTTCCCCACGCCCGCGCTCTGCGGCGTTTTCCGTCCGCGCCTGTTGCTCCCCGCCGGCCTGCCCGCGGCCCTCACCGATGCCGAACTGACGCTCGTGTTTGCCCATGAACTCACACATCTGCGCCACCGCGACGTCGCCTTGAACTGGCTCCTGCTTCTGTTGCGCGCCCTGCACTGGTTCAACCCCGCCGTCTGGCTCGCCTGCCGCACTCTGCGCGCGGACCAGGAATTGGCCTGCGACGCCGCCGTCCTCGCCCGTCTGGCTCCCACCAAACATGCCACCTACGGCCACATCCTGCTCAAACTCGCCGCCGCCTTCCCACCCGCCGGATCGGTATCCGCTCCGGCCCCGTTCCTCAACCGTACCAACCTCATCCAACGAAGAATCCACATGATTGCTCAATACCAACCCGCCCGTCGCCGCACCTTGCCCGCCACCGTCGCGCTCGCCGCCCTCCTCGGCTGTCTTGCCCTCACCCGCGCCGCCGATCCCAAACCCACCGGGGTTACCAGCCCGCTCGCCGACCCCACCGCCACTTCCGGCGCCATCGCAACCAACCTCCCGACCCCACCACCCGCAGCTCATGAGCTGGCGGCAATGCGCGGTGAAATGGAACGGCAAAAAAATCTGGAGCAGATCTTGCGGGATAGTGCCCATGAAATGAACGGCCGACAGGTTGAAACCATGGACCAGCTCCGCAAAATGTGCGCCGTCGAAGGTTTGACCTTTGTCCCCGGCAAGGGATTCAACGCCGGGGAACCGGACACCGAAACCCTGCGCCATTTCCAGTCCCTCCAATTCGACAAGGAAGCGGCCGCCACCCAGGCGGCGAAGCAACTGGAGCAACTCAGCGGCCTGCCCGACCGGCAATTGATCGAGGTGCTGCCCATCTCCCTGCCCGACAGTCTCCTCACCCAACTGCTAAACGAACAAACGACCGTCCAAGGCAAACTCAGCTCCCTGCGCACGCAATACGGTGAGAATCATCCTGAGATGCTGGCGCTCGGCCGGGTGCTGCGGAGTTTGGAGGAAAAAATTGATACCCGCTGCCGAAGCGTCCTGCTGGCCGAAAAACTGCGCGTTGCCTCCTTGCAAGCGGCCGCCGAATCAGGCCGCAAGCAAATTGAAGCCGCCCGGCAACGCGCGGCGGCGGCCAATGCCGCCTACTTTGCGGTCGATAACCTGCAACATGCTTACGATAGCGGTCGCCAACGCCAGGAGGAAATCCAACGCCGGCTTACTGATTTGCGGGTCCAAATGGAGGATGAGGCCTTTGTTTTGAAACGTTTGGAAGCCTCGGACAAAACGCCCCATTCGCATCCGTAGACGGGCCGCGCCCCTTTCCAGCTTCACCGGCCCGTATCCGGGGAAATCATCGGCGGGAGCGCCTCCGCCGGCCGCTCCGACCGACTGCGCCAAACAATCCCCGTCGCCGCCACCGCGCCGCCGGTCATCACCACGGGCAAACAAAAGCCCAAGAGCACGGCCGGCAAATCGCCGTTGATGTTCATCTTGAACAACCCGAACGTCAGGCTCACCGCGAGGCTCAGCCAGATCACACCGGTCGAAATCGTTTTTGCCAATTCGGAGCTCATTAGATTAAAGGGGGTTGAAAGTCGGACAATCTTACCCCAACCCCCCGCCACCGGTCAACTTGCAATCGACCGACTGTACCCCGCGCATTGGCTCCCAAACCAAGCCTTGGCGGTAGTTGCCAGTGCCTGATCGGCCATTATTCATGAACGAATGTCAGAATTGCTTGAAACCCGTTTAGGGCCTCTCCCGTACTCACGACACGGACACCGCAGCGCCGGCGACCGGCCCCGACGCCGCGGTTGGTTTGACCGCTTCCTCCGGCTCAGGCGAGCTTGGTCACCGGGACATTCTCCACGGACTGGCCGCCGTAGGTGAAGCCGCCGGTGCCGTTCCACGCCCCGTCGATCGCCAGATGGGCGGTGAATTTCTGCTCCAGCTCACCGATCGCGGGTGGCGGGAACGGCACCGAATACTGGCCTTGCAACGCCACGATTTGGGTAACCTTGCCGTAACCAGTGGCGCGGACCGCCCCCGTCACCTGCACGGTGATGTTCCCACCGGGCGGCGTCACCGACTGTTTGATTTCCACCACGCCGGAGACGCTGTGGGCGCCCGGCACGACGACCAGGGAGAAGTAGGCCACGGGAGCGCCGGGCAAACCGACGTTGCCGATGGTGCCTTTGACGAGGTAAGCGCCAACTTGCGTGGCGGACAGTTCTGCGGAATTGCTCATAGTTCTTTGTTTGATTGTTGGTTGATTCGTTGTTGGGGCCGGGCATCGCGCCCTCCCACCTGATGAACTCGCATTCCGCGAAACTGGATTACCAACTTTTTGCAATTCTTTGCGCCCGGTGGCTTGGGTTGTCACCCCGGCCGCCCGGGGAATTCGGATGAATATTGGCCGCGCCGTCGCCAAAATCGCGCCCGGACCCGGCGCTTCCAGGAACCGTCACCGCAACCCCGCGCCGCCAACCACCCCGGGAGGTTTCGCCTCCGCTGGCGGACGCCCAAGCGCGGCAGCCCCGCCACAAGTTGGAACCAATTTCAGGAAACGGGGACTTCAAGTCATTCCCGCGGGAGGGCTCCGGGTACAAAAAAAGACCGGCCCGGAGCAATTACTCCGGACCGGCCAATACTTGCCAACTTGCGGCCGCCTGACCCAAACTTCTGAATCGGTCGCCGCTGTTGATTGCTGATTACTTGGCGAACTGGCGGCGCAAGCGGGGCGCGGCCACCAAGGCCAAGGCGCTCAGGCCGAACAGCACGGCAGTGGAGGCGCTGTCGGGCACGGAGGGCACCGAGGTGTCCACCAGGGAAACGCCATCCAAGAGGGCGAACGGAGGCACGCCGTTGGGGGTGCCGGTGGCCAGGAAGGACAGCACTTCCGAGGCGCTGGAGGCCGTGTAGTTGAAGGTCTGGTGCGTCCAACCGCTGAAGCCGTGGCTCGGCAAGGAAACGACGGAGGTGTCGAAAGAATCCCCGCCCAAGCTGGCGGTCCATTTGTCGGTCGTGTCGCCGTTGAAGCCCGATTGCTGCGCCGCGGCCCAATCGAAAGTAAGTTGGTAGGTGTGCCCAATGGTCAAACCATTGATGGTCTGGGTGATCGCGGCAACCGTGTAGGCCCCGTCGGCCGCCAAGTAATTGCCTCCAGTGGGACTGGCCGTCAAGCCGTTGGCAACCCC
>CAIYZC010000103.1 GCA_903930565.1 uncultured Pedosphaera sp. | reverse complement strand
CTGTTGCCCTGGCTCGTCCAGGCCGGCGTCAGCATCGCCGCGCAATTGGCCGTGGAGGACACCGCGTTCTTCACCGTGAACCCGGCCGTGGTGGGCAACAACACCGCCCTCCTCACCGGCACCGCGCCGGTCGTGGTGCAAAATGTCACCATCAACGGGGCGTTTTGGCCGCTCACTTGGACCACCACCACCAATTGGCAGGTGTCGGTGCCCTTGCTGGCGGGGACGAATTTCCTCACCGCGGTGGGCCTGAACCGCTTCGGGCAACCCGTGGCGGGGGCGAGCAACCAAGTGGTGGCCATTTACAATGGCCCGCCGGTCAACCCCGCCGGCCTGGTCGTCATCAATGAAATCCTCGCGGCTCCCGGCGTGGCCAACGCGGGCTTCGTCGAGTTGTTCAACCAATCGCCCACGAACGCGGTGGATCTGTCCGGCTGGCAATTGTCCGGCTTGGATTACACCTTCCCGGCGGGCTCCTTGTTGGGCGCCAACAGTTATTTGGTCCTGGCCGCCAACCGCGCGGCCTTCGCCGCCGCCTACGGCGCCACGAACTTGGTGTTCGACACCTTCCCGGGCCATCTCGCCCCGGAGGGCGGCACCCTTGCCCTCGTGCCGCCGGGCGTCAACGCCGCCCCTGTCGCCCAGGTGCGCTTCGCCCCCGGGCTCCCCTGGCCCACCAATGTCCTGGCGAACGGCAATTCGCTTCAGTTGGTGGACGCCCGGCAGGCCAACTGGCGCCCGCTCAATTGGCGCGCCGCTCCCGCCACGCCGGGGCAACCGAATGGGGTCGCGAAGGCCCTGCCCGCTTTCCCATCCTTGTGGCTCAATGAAGTCCTGCCCGACAACCGCACCAGCCTCACCAACCGCGCGGGTGGACGGGGGCCTTGGGTCGAAATCTTCAACCCGTCCACCAACGCCGTGTCGCTCAACGGACTCTATCTCACCGGGGTATATTCCAACCTCACCCAATGGGCGTTCCCCACCGGTATGGTGGCCGCCCCCGGCCAATTCCTGGTCGTGTTCGCCGACGGCCTGACCAATCTCACCGGCCCCGGTGAGTTGCACACCGGTTTCGCCCTCCCGCCGGCCACCGGTTCGCTGGCCTTGGCGCGCGTGGATGGCGGGGTGCCCGGGGCCCTGGATTATTTGGACTACGCCAATCTTCCCATCAACTTTTCCTACGGTTCCGAGCCCGACGGCCAGAGTTTTGTCCGCGAAGTGTTCTTCACCGCCACGCCCGGCGGGACCAATAGCACCGCGGTGGCCACAGGTTCCTTCATCCCTTACACCACCGCGGGGGCGGTGTATTCCCAGAATTTTGACGGCTTGCCGAACCCGGGGACCACCTCCGTCAACACCGCGAATCCCGTCACCATCGACGGGGTCACCTACGCGCTGGCGAACCCCTTTGATTTCGCCGGGGCGGTCGTCGCCGGCGGCGGCTTGGGCGGGGCGGGCCTCCCGGCATTGGCGGGTTGGTACGGCCTGGCCAATCCCGGGGCGAGTGCGGGAACGCGGTTTGGCGCCACCGACGGCGACCAAACCACGGGCGGGCTGTTGAGCTTCGGCCCGCCCGCCAACCCCAACCGCGCCCTGGGTTTGCTGGCCACCACGTCCACCGGCTACACCTCCTTCGGCCTCAAACTCGTCAACGAAACCGGGTTGAACCTCGGCTACCTCACCCTCGATTTCGTCGGGGAATTATGGCGGCAATCCAGCGTGGCTAAAACACTGCAATTCCATTACTGGATTGACTACACCGCCACCAACGGCTTCACCACCAACGCCACCCAGTTGCTGCCGGCTTTGGACGTGGCTTTCCCGGTCAATGCCGGCGCGGTCGGCGGGGTGCCGGTGGACGGCACCACCGCGGCCAATCAGGCGAAAATCGGCGTGGTGAACCAACCCATCCTGCTCTGGCCGCCCGGGGCGGCGCTCTGGCTGGCTTGGGAGATGACCGATCCCGCCGGGAAAGGCCAGGGTTTGGGAATCGATAATTTGAACTTCGCCGCCACCGCGCAACCGCAGGCGGTGACCGGTCCCCCGTTGAGCAGCCTCCCCCTCGGTGTGGCCGGCGGCGGCTTGGTGCTCACGTGGCCCACGATCCTGGCGCGCACCTATCAAATGCAGTACACCACCAACCTGGCGCAGCCGAATTGGTCGGCCGTCGGCCGTCCGCAAGTCGGCACCGGCGGGCCGCTCGGTTTTACCAACACCACCCTGCCCGCCGGCTTTTACCGGCTGCAAGTGATCCGCTGAGCGCGCCCGGCTCAGCCTTCCGCCAACACCAAATCCCGGATGGTCGCCCCGATGGCCAGCGAGGCGGTGGCCGCCGGGCTGGGGGCGTTGATCACGTGCAGGGCGCGGGGCCGGCGCACGAAATGGAAGTCCTGCACCAGTTGGCCGTCCGGCGACATCGCCTGGGCGCGCACCCCGGCGCCCCCGTTTTCCAAGTCGTCCGCTTGCACCGCGGGCACGAGGCGTTGCAGGGATTCGCAAAACAGCCGGCGGCTGAAGGAGCGGCGCAATTCGTCGAAGCACATGCGCTGGTGCTTTTGCAGAAAGCGCCACAGGCCGGAAAACGTCACGGCATCCCACAGGTCGCGCGGGTTCACATCGGTTTTGCGGTAACCTTCGCGGGCGAAGGCCAGCACGGCGTTCGGCCCCGCCTCCACGCCGCCCTCGATGAGCCGGGTGAAATGCACGCCCAGGAACGGGAACGCCGGGTCGGGCACCGGGTAGATCAAATGCCGGACCAATTTCTGCCGCGCGGGTTTTAGTTTGTAGTACTCCCCGCGGAAGGGGACGATCCGCACCTCGCGTTTCTCCCCGGCGAGTTCGCTGACGCGGTCGCTGTGCAGGCCGGCGCAATTGATGATGAAATCCGCCGCGTGCGGGCCCGCGGTCGATTCGGCCACCCAGCCGCCGGGCTGTTCGCGCAGGCCGGTGACCCGGGCGCCCGTGATGACCGCCCCGCCCGCCTGTTCGATTTGCCGCACCAGCGCCGCGGCGACTTGCGGATAATCCACGATGCCCTCCTGCGGCACGTGCAACGCGGCGATGCCGCCCACTTCGGGTTCGATTTCCCGCATCTGTTCGCGGTTGAGCAGGCGCAGGTTCGCCAGGCCGTTTTCCGTGCCGCGCCGGTGCAGGTCGTGCAACCGGCCCAGTTCCGTTTCATCCACCGCCACCACCAGTTTGCCGCACACCTCGTGCGCGATGTCGTGTTCCCGGCAAAAGGCGACCATCTCTTGAATGCCCGCGACCGCGAGCCGCGCCTTGGCCGAGCCGGGCTTGTAATACAGGCCCGCGTGCAGCACCCCGCTGTTGTTGCCGGTTTGGTGGCGGCCCACCCCCGCTTCCTTTTCCAGCACCGTGATCCGCGCGCCGGGGAGGGCGCGGCCGAGTTGGTACGCCGTGGCCAGACCCACGATGCCGCCGCCCACGATCAAAACTTGCTTGGATGCCATTGCGCCGGGGACCGTAACAACCGGCCCCCGGCCGGTTCAATGTCAATTTGGCGGGCTCCGGGGCGCTGCGGACACCCAAATGTTACATTTTGGAGTTGGCCAAGGGCCGTTAATTTGGTTTCCAATTGGGGAATGGAATACTTCTTCGGCCCGCTGGACGGCCTGCATACGTTCATGCTCTTGGGTGCGTTGTTGCTTGCGTTGGGCTTTGAGTTTGTCAACGGCTTTCACGATACCGCCAACGCCGTGGCGACCGTGATCTACACCCACAGCCTGCCGCCGTGGGTGGCGGTGGTCTGGTCCGGTTTGTGCAACCTGACCGGCGTCCTCCTGTCCTCCGGCGCCGTCGCCTTCGGGGTGATCAGCCTGCTCCCCGCCGAGTTGGTCATGAACGTGGGTTCCGCCGCGGGCTTCGCCATGGTCTTCGCCCTGCTGATCTCCGCCATCTTGTGGAACTTGGGCACCTGGTACCTCGGCCTGCCCGCCTCCAGCTCCCACACCTTGATCGGCTCCATCATGGGCGTCGGTATGATGAACTCCTTCATCAACAGTCACGGTTTCCTGGCCGGGGTCAACTGGACCAAGGCCGGCGAAGTGGGTTTGACCCTGCTGATTTCGCCGCTGATCGGTTTTGTGAGCGCCGCCGTGCTCCTCCTCCTGATGAAGGCCCTGGTGCGCCGCCCGGAATTGTATTCCGCCCCCGACCCGGGCAAGGCCCCGCCCTGGTGGATTCGCGGCATCCTTTGCGGCACCTGCACCGGCGTGAGCCTGGCGCACGGCTCGAACGACGGGCAAAAAGGCATGGGCCTGGTGATGTTGATCCTCGTGGGCATCGTCCCCGGCGTCTACGCCTTGAACCTCAATACGGACCCCGCCACCCTCCAACAGTTGCTGAAGCTTTCCCAAGGCGCCGGCGCCGCCCTGCAAACCCAGGTCGTGGCCACCCCGTTGACCCAGGAAGTGGCCACCCGGGAACTGGACTCCTTCCTCCGCAGCGGCGGAAAATTGACGCCGACGGTTCTGCCCGCGTTGGCGCAAAAGAACCGGGAGTTGGCCGTCGTGCTGGCCGCCCACCAGTCGCTCAACGAACTGCCCGCCGCGGACCGCGTGGCCTTCCGCACCGCCATTTATTACGTCACCGAAACCATTAACAAATTAAACAAGGGACACCACCTGGAGAAAGTCCAGGCGGGCCCCCTGCTGACCTACAAGTCGGCGCTGGAAAAAACCATCAAGTACATCCCGCTGTGGGTGAAAGTGGCCGTCGCGCTCGCGTTGGGCTGTGGCACCATGATCGGTTGGAAACGCATTGTCGTGACCGTCGGGGAAAAAATCGGCAAGGCGCATTTGACTTACGCCCAGGGCGCCGCGGCCGAATTGGTGGCCATGATCACCATCGGCTTGGCGGACCGGTATGGTTTGCCCGTGAGCACCACCCACGTCCTCTCCTCCGGCGTGGCCGGCACCATGGCCGCCAATCGTTCCGGTTTGCAAACCTCCACCCTGCGCAACCTCCTCCTGGCCTGGGTCCTGACCCTGCCGGTGTGCGTCTTCCTCGGCGCGCTCTTTTTTGCCGGCGGCCTGTTCCTGGTCGCCCGCATGTTCGGCCTGCACTGATCGCGCCCGCCCCGCCCCTCCGGCCTGGCCGCCGGGGCGGGGCGGGGCTTCCCGCACCGCTTACTCGCGCCCCGCGGCGGCGATGAAAGGCTTCAGCTCGGTCATCAACCGCGCGAACATTTCCAGCGAGAGTTGCTGGGCCGCGTCGCTGAGCGCCTTGGCGGGGTTGGGATGCACTTCGATCAACAGCGCGTCGGCCCCCATGGCCACCGCCCCTTTGCACATCGCCATCACCAAATCCGCCCGGCCCGCGCCCTGGCTGGGGTCGATCACGATCGGCGCGTGGGATTCCTTCTTGATGATCGGAATCGTGGACAAGTCCAGCGTGTTGCGCGTGTAGGTCTCGAAGGTCCGGATGCCGCGTTCGCAGAACATCAGGTTCGGATTGTCATTGGCGAGGATGTACTCGCCCGCCAGCAGCCATTCCTCGATCCGCATCGACAAACCGCGCTTCAGCAGCACCGGCTTGCCGGTCTTGGCGGCCGCGATGAGCAGTTGGAAGTTCTGCGAATTGCGCGCGCCGATTTGGATGATGTCCGTGTACTCCGCCACCAATTCCGCGTGGTCTTCCGAGAGGAGTTCCGTGATGACCGCCAGGCCGGTTTCCGCGCGCGCTTTGGCCAGGAGTTTCAAGCCTTTGACGCCGAGACCTTGGAATTCGTAGGGCGAAGTGCGGGGCTTGAAGGCGCCGCCGCGCAGGATGGTGGCGCCCGCCGCCTTCACCGCTGCCGCCGTGGTGAGCAGTTGCTCCTCGCTCTCCACGGAACACGGTCCCGCCATGATCTGCACTTTCTTGCCGCCGATGACCTGGCCCCGGACCGTCACCGTCGAGTTGGCGGGATGCGCTTCCCGGCTCACCAGTTTGTGGCGCTTCTGGATCGGCATCACACTCTCCACCGTTTCCGGAAACGTTGTGAGCAGGGTTTCCAGCGTTTGGTGCGACAGTTCGTCGCCGATGGCGCCGATGACGGTGCGCGCCACGCCGCGCATCAGGTGCGGGCGGTAGCCGAGCCGTTTGATTTCCCGGAGGATCGCGGTTTCTTCGCGTTTGCTGATTTTCGGTTTCAGGACAATGATCATACTGTGTGTTGTTGTGGGTTGGGCCGGGACCACCACCCACAAAAAAGCCGCAGGCGGTGACCTGCGGCGTTGGGATAAAACGGGAATGAACCTAGCGCCGCCGCGTACGCCAGTCCATCGGGCTAAAGCTAAAAAGCCAGCCCGCGAAACTGTTCGCGAAATAATATCGGCGCAAACTCACGCTCCGATGCTACCACTTCACGCGCACTTGTCAAACCCGGCTTTACCGCCCACCGCTCCCCCGTTCAATCTGTGGACGACGAGGTAACGAGACGCTGACCCGATCCCTCCGCCGCTCGCGCGCGTGAACACGGCCAATCAACCAATTCGAGCATCTCCCCCCGCCCACCGCTACAACGATCAATTTGTGGACGACGAGGTAACGAGACGCTGACCCGATCCCTCCGCCG
>CAIYZC010000102.1 GCA_903930565.1 uncultured Pedosphaera sp. | reverse complement strand
CTTTTCCAGCCAGTCGATCAGGAAATTCACCGCGGAAGGGTGATCGCCGCCGGGGAGCGGGCAAGTGGCGGGCGGCGGTCCGTCGGCCTCGTGAAAGGTCAGTTGCGTTCCGCTCAGACCGATGCGTTCGATGGCTCCCGACAGGCGGCGTTGCAACGGTTCGACGGCCGCGAACACGGCGAACTTGATGCTGGAGGAACCGCCGTTGAGGGTCAGGATTTGTGATTCGGCGGGATTCATGGATGAAGTCGGCGGGGGCTTCCGGGCGGGCGGGGCGCGCGGACCGCCTTTTCAGGGGCCCGGGGCGGCGGCGGCGGGGAGGAGGATTCGGATCACGGCTTGATACATCATGTCCTCGCTGAGGAAGGGGGTGCCGTATAGCTCGTAGCCGCTTTGGAGTTTTTCATTCACTTTGCGGGCGAGTTCATCGTGGGTGGCGGCATCCGCGTGAAAGGGGACCGCCACAATCTGGTAGTCGAGGGAGGAGGGCATAAGTTTGGTTTCAGAAAGGGCGTCAACGCTGCCAGAGGATGCGCGATTCTTCCAAGGGCACGGACACGCCGTCGCAACGGGGCATCAGGCGGGCGGTGAAATCCGTCGCCGCGCGGTCGGCCGGCACGGTGGCGCTGTAGGCAAAACCGCCGGGCGCTCCGGCCAGGGGGTGGAGGCGGGACATTTCCAAGCGCACGGGGGGCGCGCCGTTGACGCCATCGGCGTAAACTTCCACGCGCACGGCTTGGGGAGCGAGTTGATCGAGCCAAACCTGCACGGCAAACACGTGCCGGCCGTGGGCGGTGCTGATGGAGCATTCCCCGAAGCGCAGGGAGGCCCAGCGGCGGGCGATTTCCCGCCGCCACTCCACCATTTGCAGGGCGACGGCGCCCCGGCCGGCCATCCGCGCCGCCGCGGCGGCGGCGGCGGGCAGGTAATGTTGCTCCACGTAATCCCGCACGGTGCGGTCGGCGGAAAAGCGCGGGGTCAGGCGCGCCATGCTTTCGCGCATGCGCGCGACCCAGGCGGTGGGGATACCCTTTTCGTTGCGTTCGTAAAACTCGGGAATCACCTC
The DNA here is from genome assembly GCA_903930565.1 of uncultured Pedosphaera sp. Lineage (GTDB taxonomy): Bacteria > Verrucomicrobiota > Verrucomicrobiia > Limisphaerales > Pedosphaeraceae > CAIXFN01. The sequence goes on along the minus strand of CAIYZC010000102.1, from coordinate 23,074 downwards.
GTTTTCCAAACGGTCATACAGGTCCGCGGCTTCGGCGGCATCCCACGCAGGATCGCCCCCGTGTTCCCGGCCGTCACCGAGGCCCCAACCCAAGTCGGGGACGTAGGCTTCCGCCCACCAACCATCCAATTCCGACAGATTGACGCCCCCGTTGACGAGGACTTTCATGCCGCTGGTGCCGCAAGCCTCCCAAGGCCTTTGGGGCGTGTTGAGCCAGACATCCACCCCCTGGACGAGCCGGGCGGTCAACTGCATGTCGTAGTCGCTGAGAAAAATGGCATGCGGACGCGTGGCGGGTTGGCGGATGAATTGGACCCACTCCTGGATGAGGCGCTGCCCCGCGAGGTCCGCGGGGTGGGCCTTGCCCGCGATGATCAATTGCACCGGTCGCCGGGCGTCGGTGAGCAGGCGCAGCAGCCGGGCCGGGTCGTGCAAGAGCAGATTGGGCCGTTTGTAAGTGGCGAAACGGCGGGCGAAACCCAGGGTCAGGACGTTGGGATCGAACAAATGCCGGGCCTCCTCGACAACTTCCGCCGGGGCGCCGGCGGCGGCTTGGTGGCGGGCCAAGCGATCGCGGGCGTATTCGACCAAGGACAGGCTGGAGGCGCAGCGAAACTGCCAGAGCTGGTCATCGGAAACGCGGCGAATGTCATCGGCCAAAGTTTCCGAAGTGCCCAACCAGCGGTTTTTCCCGCAGGCCCGGGTCCAAAGCTCGTCGGCGGCCGCGGAATCCCACGTGGGCATGTGGACGCCGTTCGTGATGTGGCTGACGGGCACTTCGGCGGCCGGCCAGTGGACAAAGAGCGGTCCGAAAAGGTCCCGACTAACCTGGCCATGCAAGCGGCTGACGCCATTGACCGCCCCGCTGCCCCGGATGGCCAGGTAGGCCATATTAAAGCTTTCCGTGGCATCTTCGGGGTTGCGGCGGCCGAGGGCCAACAGGTCGGGGAGGGGGAGGGCGAGTTTTTCCGCGGCGTAATGGCCGAGATATTGTTCGATGAGCTCGGGCGGGTAGCGGTCGAAACCGGCGGCCACGGCGGTGTGGGTGGTGAACAGATTCCCCACGCGGGTGGCCGTGAGCGCGACGTCAAAGGGCACGCCGTTTTCCTGCATGAACTGGCGGGCGCGTTCGAGCACGGCGAACGCCGCATGGCCCTCATTCAAATGGCAAACGTCGGGTCGGAGGCCGAGCGCCGTGAGCAGGCGCCAGCCACCGATGCCGAGCACCATTTCCTGCTTGAGGCGCAGTTCCAGCCCGCCGCCGTACAACTCGCTGGTGATGCCGCGATGCGCCGGAAAGTTGGCTGCGTCGTTGCTGTCCAGCAGGTAAAGCTTCACCCGGCCGACCTGAACCTGCCACGCGCGCAGCCACACCGAATAGCCGGGCAGCGGGATTTCCAAACGCAACCATTCGCCATTCGGCTGGCGCAGCGGGGTGAGGGGAAGTTGTCCCGGGTCGTTGTAAGGGTAAAGCGCCTGTTGGGCGCCGTGCTGGTCGATGACTTGGCGAAAGTAGCCTTGTTGGTAGAGGAGGCCCACGCCCACCACCGGCACGCCCAAGTCGCTGGCGGCCTTGAGTTGATCCCCGGCCACATTGCCCAGCCCGCCGGAATAAATCGGCAGGGCTTCGCTCAACATGTACTCCATGCTGAAATACGCGACGCATTGCAGGGAGGACTGGGGATGCTTGGTTTGAAACCAGGCCGGCGTCTCCCGCGCCTGGCGGTGGCCGCGAATCCGGTCGTCGATGATTTTGCGGAAGGCGGGATCGGCCAGCAGGCTTTTGAGTTTGTCCTGGGAAACGGTTTGCAGCACCACCCAGGGGTTCTGAGTGTTCCCCCAGAGGACCGGATCAAGTTGGCGCCACACGTCGTCCGTGGCGTGGTTCCAGGACCAACGCAGGTCCAGCGCGAGCTCCGACAAGGCGTCGAAACCTACGACATTGTCGGTCGAAGGGCGGGTGACGGGCGGATGATCGGGTGGGGGGATGCTCATGGAATCAACTTTCCGGGGAACCGGCGGAAACCTCCGGACGCGAGGGGGCGGCCGCCAACACCCGGTTCACGATGGCCCGGGCTTCCTGCTGGATAAGTTGCAGATGATCCGTGCCGTGGAAGCTCTCGGCGTAGATTTTGTAGATGCTTTCCGTGCCGGAGGGGCGCACGGCAAACCAACCGCCGGCGGCCATGACCTTCAATCCGCCCAAGGGGGCGTCATTACCGGGGGCGCGGTTCAGAATGGACTGGATTTTTTCGCCGGCCAGTTCGGTTTCCGTAACTTGCGCGGGGGCAAGGTCCGCAATCAAAGCTCTTTGTTGCGCCGTGGCGGGGGCGTCCACCCGGGCATAGGAAGATTCGCCGAGGTCACGGGCGAGGTCGCTATATAGCGCGGCCGGATCCCGCCCGGTGCGCGCCGTCAGCTCCGCCGCGAGCAGGCACGGGATGATGCCGTCCTTGTCCGTCGTCCACACGGTGCCGTCGCGCCGCAGGAAGACGGAGCCGGCGCTCTCCTCGCCGGCGAATCCGAGCCGGCCGACCAGCAAGCCGGGCACGAACCATTTGAAACCCACCGGGACCTCGAAGAGCGGCCGGCCGAGGCGGGCCGTGATGGCGTCAATCAGCCGGCTGCTCACCATGGTTTTGCCCACCGCCGCCGCCGCCGACCAGTTGGGCCGGTGCTGGAACAGATACTGAATGGCGGCACCGAGATCGTGATTCGGCGGGAGCAACCCTTCCCCACGGGTGACGATGCCGTGACGGTCGTGGTCCGGGTCACAGGCGAAGGCCAGGTCAAAGTCATCCTTCAGGCCAAGCAGGCGTTGCATTGCAAAGGGCGATGACGGGTCCATCCGAATCCGACCATCCCAATCCACAGTCATAAAGCCGAACGCGGGGTCGACCACCTCGCTGACCACGGTCAGATTCAAACGATAATGCTCGGCGATGCGCCCCCAATAATGGACGCCGGCGCCGCCCAGCGGGTCCACGCCCAGGTGCAGTCCGGCCTCGCGAATCGCCGCCAGGTCGACCGCGTTTTCCAGATCGGCGATGTACGGGCTGAGGTAATCCTTACGATGGGTGGTGGCGGCGCGGAGGGCGTGCGCAAACGGCAGCCGCATCACGCCGTCCAGTCGCGCGGCCAGCAGTTCATTGGCGCACTTTTCAATCCAATGCGTGGCCGCGGCGTCCGCCGGGCCGCCGGTGGTGGGATTGTATTTGAAGCCGCCGTCCTCCGGGGGATTGTGCGAGGGCGTGACCACAATGCCGTCCGCCAAGCCGGTGGTGCGGCCGCGATTGTAAGTCAGGATGGCATGGGAGATGACCGGGGTGGGGGTGTATTCATCCCCCTCGGCCAGCATGACTTCCACGCGATTGGCCGCCAGGACTTCCAGGGCGGTGGCATAGGCGGGAAAGGAAAGCGCATGAGTGTCCAGTCCAAGAAACAACGGACCATCCGTCCCCTGCGACTGACGGTAAAAGCAGACGGCCTGGGTGATGGCGAGAATATGGGCTTCATTGAACGACCGTTCCAAAGCCGTGCCGCGGTGGCCGGAGGTGCCAAAGGCCACGCGCTCCGCCGCAACGGCCGCATCCGGGACGTCGGAGTAGTAGGCGGTGATGAGCTTGGGGACGTTGATGAGCATGCCCGGCGCCACCGGTTTTCCCGCGAGCGGACTGGTTTTCATGGCAACTGTTCCAACCCGGCGATCTTCTCCAACCGACGACGATGGCGTTCCGCGCCGGAGAAGCGCGCCGCCAGGAAAGTTTGCACCAGTTCCCAAGCCAGGGCCGGACCGACGACGAGACCACCCAGGGTGATCACGTTGAGGTCGTCATCCTCCACGCCTTGGTGGGCGGAGAAATGGTCGTGGATCAGACACGCCCGCACGCCGGGCACTTTATTCGCGGCGACGCAGGCGCCGACGCCGCTGCCGCAGAGAGCGACGCCGCGGACCACTTCCCCGGCGGCCACCGCCCGGGCGAGTGGAATCACAAAATCCGGATAATCATCCCCGGCCAAACATTGCGCGTCGCCGTAATCCGTCACGGTGAAGCCGGCGGTGCGGAGTTTCACGACCAGCGCTTGCTTGAGGGCGAATCCGCCGTGGTCTGCCGCGATGCCGATGGAGGGGCTGGGGGGCTGAGGTTCCATTGGTTTAGTTTGCAGGGCCGTCGGCGCCACCAAGCGGGGCACGGATCAGGGCCGGGGGATTTTTGCTTTGTCGATGCAGGCGATGAGACTCTGTTGCGTGGATTGGAGGCATTGCGTGGCCACCTCGGCGATGCGTTTCATCAACTGATAGCCGAGTTCGTGATCCTGCTCGCATTGCTCGCGCAAACGGGTGCCGTAGAAGAAGATGGTTTTGGTGGGCGCCAGGGCGCGGGCGCTCAGATGAACGCTGTACGGGGGGAACAGCCAGGACCAGCCGATGTCGTCACCGGGGCCGAGCAACTGGACTGTGAGCCGCGGACTGTCCGGGTCCACCTCCAATTCGAGGGCCACCCGGCCTTCGAGGATGAGATAGAAACGATTGGCCGGGGCGCCTTCCTGGAGCACGGACTCCCCTTCCGCGAATTGCATTTCCATGGCGGAGGCCGCGAGGAGTTGCAATTGCGGGCGCAGGACGCCCTTGAAGAAGGGCTGCCGGGCAATGAGTTCATAAAGCGCCCGGGAGTTGGCGGTTTCGTCGCCAGGCGTGGGGATGGGCTGAGGTTCCATGGTGGCGGCGGGGGGACGGTCAGGCCGCGGGTTGGTTGGCGGCGCGCGCGGATTGGCGCAGAAGGTCATGTTCCGCGCCGGCGATACCCTCTTGGGTGAGCCGGGTCTGATCGCTCTGCCCTTCCTCATCTTCGTCCTCGCTCCCGGTCACCGGCGCCATCCGGCCGGTGAACCCGGGCACGGGATCCCAGCGGGCCGCTTCGGGCGCCGACTCCAGCGCCAGTTCCTGCTGATCGGCCGCCGGCGCCCCCGTCAATTCCCGTTTGGCCTGCTCCCAATCCAACTTCGAGACTTCATTCGGGGAACGACCATCGATGACGGCGAATTCGATGGCGCGGTCCCGGACCATTTTGCGGGAGACCGTGCCGACGCCGGCGGAATTTTCCGTGAGCAGCCCGGCCTTGACGGGATTGGTTTCCATAGCGGGGTTATGGGTGGCCGTGATTGGTCTGGGGGTTGTGGGAGGTTTTCATCTCCCGGGAGCCGCGATCTTCACGGATGTCCTTGGAGCGGGAAAAGATGTTCTCCCGCTTTTTGGCCTTGGCGCCGGGCGGGGGCTCGACCGGGGTGGCCCGGAGTCCATGAGGGACTTTTTCGAAGACCGGAGTTTCAAGGGGGGGGGAGACCGGAACAGGTTTGTGTTTCATGGTTTTAATAATCGGTAAGTTGTGGAGAGACACTCAAAGCTAGGGGAGACAGGATTAGCGAACCGGCCGGCCGCTGAAGGTTGCCCGGTCGTCGGCCTCCAGCATGTCAAACATGGTGGTGGCTTCCGGTTTCAGGCCGAGCTTTTTGCAGTTCCCGATGAAATAGGCGGCCTTCGCCGGATCCTGCGACGGGTTGAACGCTTCCATTTGGTCCGACCAAGCGGTGATTTCGGCGGGGGTCTTCGCCTGGCCGTGAGCCAGCAGCCAGACCCCGAGGTCGGCATAGTTGCCGGCGCCTTGGGCGGCGGTTTTGAATTGTTCGGCGGTGATGCCCTTGAAACTAAAGAGCAGGTTGTCCAGCGGACAGTCGAAATGAAATTCCCCGGCCGAGCCGGCGGTGGTGGCGCGGCTTTTGTCCGCCGTGCGGGCGGCGATGCAGAAGCCGGCGATCCGCGCCCGTGGACTGTGCGGGGCTTGGTGAGCCAGATCCAGGTTGGTCACGGGCGAGTTGGCAATGTTGGTATTCATAAATACGGGCGTCGCGGAGGGGGCTATTTGCCGGCTTGGGAATGCGCTTCCACGAACCAAAGCCATTTGTCGGTGCCGCGGGAAACTTCGGTGAACAAATCCGCGGTGTCGGCATCGCCCAGGGCGGCGGCTTCGGAAATGGTGGTGCGGGCTTCCTGACCGAAGGTCGAGACGGCGCGGGCGACGGCTTCGACGTGCTGCATGCCCTCGGCGATCGCGAGCGGATACTCCGGCAGGCGGGTGCGGGCGGCGGCCACGCGCACGGTGCCTTCCGCGATGCCGCCCAGTTGCACAATCCGTTCGGCGATCATATCCACGTACTCCTCCACCGCTTCATCCACTTTGTCAAAAAGCTCATGCAAGGCGATGAAGCTGGGGCCTTTGACATTCCAATGGGCTTGTTTCATCTGGAGCTGCAAGTCCACGGCGGAGGCCAGCCGGAGGTTCAGGAGCCCGGTGATGGCCGAACGCCGCTGGAGCGTGAGGTCGTTTTCGGTCTCGTACATTTTGGGGGCTTCTTCGAGCGGGGCGGGGGCGGTCTTCATAAATATTAAGGGGAAGTTGGGGGGAAGGGGACGGTTGGCTGGGAGAAAAGTATAAGCTTCAGGTGGGGTTGTGGTAACCATGCGCCCGGGTGAGATTGCGCTCCTTGATCAGTTCCGACTCCGCCTGGAGCCAGTGCTGGACCTCGTGGCCGGACTGGGAACCCTGGTTGACATAGGTGAAATACGCTTTCCGGGCCACCTCGTCCGCGGAGGGGACGAAGTTGCCGGGCGCCGGGTTGGCGGCCGCAGGGGCGGGCGGGGCCGGCAGCACCGCAGTGGGGGCTGCGTTTTGCTGGTGGTGGGGGGTATGATTCTTGTCGAGTTTCATGGCCTGAGCATGGCACCGGAGGGCGGCGGTTTCACATGGGGGCTTGTCCCCAGTGTGCCGACGGTTGCAGGACGAGCTGGAGGGAGCGGGCCCGTTGAAGTCAGACGGACCGGACGGAACAGACGGATTGGTGGAGCATCTCCGCGCTCAATAGAGCGCGGGTCCGGCGGCATTCCCGAGCGCTTTTCCAGGACGCGCCCAAAGCCGGTGAAACTTCCCGACCGCCCGGAGCGTCTGGTCCATTGTCATGTTGCAAGCGTTGTCCAAAACCGACTGGAATTACACGACGGCGGCGCATTTGTTGAACCGCGCCGGGTTCGGGGGGCCGCCGCGTGAAATTGAAGAATTGCTGGCGCTGGGACCGGCGGGGGCCGTGGCCAAATTGCTCGACTTTGGCGCCGGCACCGAGCCGCCGACCAAGCCGGACTGGGCCAAGCCGGATCCCGACCGCGCCGAGCGCCTGCAAAAAGCGCGCCAGGCGGATGAGGAAACGCGGCGTAAAATCCAGCAGGAGGAGCAGCGCACCCAGCGGCAGCACGGGTTGGAGTTGAAGCACTGGTGGTTGCAGGCGATGACCGATAGTCCGTATCCGCTGCGGGAAAAGCTCACGCTCTTTTGGCACGGGCATTTTGCGACGAGCACCGAGAAGGTGCGGGACGCGTATTTGATGTGGCGGCAGAACGACCTGTTCCGCAAGCACGCGGCGGGGAACTGGCCGGAGTTCATCACCGCGGTGGCCCAGGATCCGGCGATGTTGGTCTGGCTGGATCAGGCGCAAAGCCGCAAGGAGCATCCGAACGAGAATTTTGCCCGGGAATTGTTGGAATTGTTCACGTTGGGCGAGGGGCATTACACGGAAAAGGATGTCACCGAGGCCGCCCGGGCCTTGACCGGTTGGAGTTTTGACCGGGTCAGTCAGGAATTTGTGCGCCGTCCCGGTTTGCACGACCCGCGGGAGAAGACGTTTTTGGGCAAGACGGGACCGTTGGCCGGGATGGATATCGTTGCGAGGATCACCGAGCAACCCCAGGCGGCGCGGTTTATCACGGCCAAACTGTGGCATTTTTTTGCGGGCGAGGAGCCGTCGGCGGAATTGGCGGAAGCCCTCGCGGGCGTTTTCCGGGAGGCGCACTTGGAATTCCGCCCTTTTTTGGCGGTCCTGTTCGCCAGCCAGGAGTTTTACGCCCCCGGCTTGATTCGCAACCAGGTCAAAAGTCCCGTGCAATGGTTGGTGGGGGCGGTGCGTACGTTGGAGCGACCGCTGCCGGCCGCGGTGGTCTGCCAGGCATTGACGCGGAATCTGGGGCAGGATCTGTTCGCCCCGCCGAATGTTAAGGGCTGGGACGGAGGGCTGAGTTGGATCACGACGAACAATCTGTTGGCCCGCTACAACGAGGCGGCGGTGCTCGCGCAAGGCGATGCCACGGTCCTGAGAGGCTTGATCCCTGGCGGGCCGACCGGTGCGCCGGCCGGCGGCCCCGGCGGTGCGGCGGGCGGGGCCATGGCGGAGCGCCTGGCGAATGCCCGCCTGCGCTCGGTCAACCCCGCGCGGATTTTGACCCCGGCGGAGCGCGCGGACAAAGCGCGCTTGGTGGCCGCGCTGGAGCAGCGTTTGTTGCAATCCCGGCTGCGGCCCAAACAAGAGGCCGTGCTCCAAGACTATTTGTCCGGAGTGGATAAGCTCACCGACGACGTCGTGCGCAACACCATCCGCCTGATCATGAGCACGCCGGAATATCAATTGACCTGATTTGCCCTTTTTTTAGCGCCTATGAATCCGCCGCTCCTGCTCCAAACCCGCCGCCAGTTCCTCCGCACCCAGGCTTTGGGCGGGGCGTTGGCCGCCACCGTGCCCGCTTTTTTGGCCCACACGTTCTCGGCCTTGCACGCCGCCGCGGCTGAGGCCGGCGACCGCCAGGCCGTGACGGGACGGGATGCCCCCATTCTGGTGATGCTGCAACTGGCCGGCGGGAACGATGGTTTGAACACCTTGGTGCCCTATGCCAACGACGATTATCACCGCGCGCGGCCCAAGCTCGGTTTGGCGCCGGGCGAGGTGCTCAAGCTGAATGATCACCTGGGCTGGCATCCGAATTTGACCGGGTTTCGGGACTTGTTCGAGGCTGGGAACCTGGCCGTGATCCAGGGGGTGGGTTACCCAAATCCGAACCGCTCGCATTTTCGCTCCACGGAGATTTGGCAGACCGCGGCCGACGCGGACCGGTTTGAGAAGTTCGGCTGGTTGGGGCGGTATTTTGACCAAGCCTGCCCCGGGGCGGATCCCACTGTGGGGGTGAGCGTGGGGCGTCAAATGCCCCAGGCCTTCGCCGCCCAAACCCCGAAGGGGGTCAGTCTGGAGACGCCCGGTTCCTATCGCTTTATTGCCGGCGACGGCAAAGACGGGGGCGGGATGGCCGGGACCGAGGAATCGTACCGGCGGATGAATGAGATGGAGGAAACGCACGGCTTGGCGGGCGGGGGCGGAGACGCGCAGGCGGGCGGCAGCATCGGCTCACTGCACGGTCCGGCCCATGCCGGGATATCGCCGCTGGATTTTCTCGAACGCACGGCCATGGACGCCCAAGTGAGCTCGGACAAGATCCGGGCGATCAGCCAAAAGATTAAAAACTCCGGCGAATACCCGACGGGAAACCTGGCCAACTCCCTGAAGCTCGTCGCACGGCTCATCGGGGGCGGGTTGCCCACGCGGGTGTATTATGTATCCCAAGGCGGCTACGACACCCACACCAACCAGGTCAACGCCCAGCCTCGTCTTTTGCGCGAATTGGGTGACTCGCTCAAAGCCTTTCTCGCGGATGTGCGGGCGCAAGGGAACTACGAGCGGGTGCGGGTGGTGACCTTCAGCGAATTTGGGCGGCGGGTGGCGGAAAACGCCAGCGGCGGCACTGACCATGGGGCGGCGGCGCCAATGTTTATCGCGGGCGGCGGCGTGAAGGCCGGTTTGCACGGCCAGGCGCCGAGCTTGTCCCCCGCCGATCTCGTGAACGGGGACCCGGTGTTCGGCGTGGATTTTCGAGCCGTTTACGCGGGCGTCCTGGAAGATTGGCTGCACACCCCCAGCACCCCGATTCTCGGGCGCCAGTTCACGCCGTTGCACTTGGGTTGAACCTTCGGCTTGGTCCGCGCACGTTTTCCCGTTTGTTGCTTTGCGCGGTGACCGGGGGCGGCTAAGCTCCGGCCATGAAAATGCCCGTTGCGCCCCTGCGAAGGCGGTCCCCCGGCACCGCCGCCGCGGGCTTCACGCTGATCGAATTGTTGGTGGTCATCGCGATCATCGCCATCCTGGCGGCCATGCTCCTGCCGGCGCTGGCGCGGGCCAAGAGCAAGGCGCAAGCCACGGCCTGCGTCAGCAATTTGCATGAGATGGCGGTGGCCACGCGCTCGTACACGGATGATTTTCACGGGCGCTATGCCCTGACCTTCCAGGTCACGGGCGATAATTCCTCCACCATCACCGGCGGCCGGCGCGCTTGGTTCGACTTTCTCCTGCCGTACCAACCGGGCACCAACCTGCTCCTCTGCCCGGTGCGTACGCAGAAATACAATGAATTCATTCAGGAATACCCGACGGGGCCGGGGGACGTGGGCGTGTCCAACTACGGCATGAACTTCCAAGTGGGCGGCTGCGACTGGGCCTCGGTCTGGCCCTACGCGCAGTGGCATGGCGCCACTGGAATCATTCCGCGGCCCTCCTCGGTGGCCTATGTGGCCGACGCCGGCTCGCAACCCATGGATACGACCAACCCCCTGCTGTGCGTCACCGCCAAGTCTCCGGAAAAGCCGGGTTGCTGGATCATTCATGATCCGGGCAACGATGCGCCCGACACCGGCGGCGTGGCGGGCACCGACCCGAATTGGGGCGGACCCTTTCCGCGGCACAACGGCCGGAGCGCCACCATGTTTGTGGACGGGCATGTGGAAAACCTCAAGCCCGCGGTGTGGTATTGGAGCGGTTCCCCCTGGCTGAAGCCGGATGTGGGTGGTTGATGAGCTCCCGGCGTCATTCGTTGCTTTCCGGCGCGCGGCTGGCCGAGGGGCGGCAGCTACTGCAATGGTCCCTGTTGATCCTGGCCCCGGCGATCCTCGCCGGCTCGGCCAGCGCGTTCTTTTTGTGGAGCCTGGAGTGGGTCACGTGGTTCCGGTGGGAGCATCCCGCGGTGCTCTTCGGCCTGCCGCTGGCCGGATTGGTGGTGGGTTTGGTTTACCATTGGTTGGGCCGCCCGGCCGAAGGCGGCAACAACCTCATCATTGATGAAATCCACACCCCCGGCGGGGGGGTGCCCGCGCGGCTGGCGCCGTTGGTGTTGTTTGGCACGCTGGCCACCCATCTGGCGGGCGGTTCCGCCGGTCGCGAGGGGACGGCGGTGCAAATGGGCGGGGCCATCGCGGGCTGGTGCGGCCGCCGGGGGAAGCTCTCCCCGCAACATTTGCGCATTCTTTTGATGGCCGGGGTGGCCGCCGGGTTCGGTTCGGTCTTTGGCACGCCCCTCACCGGGGCGCTTTTCGCCATGGAGGTGCTCACGATCGGTCGAATGGAATACGAGGCGTTGATTCCCGTGCTGTTGGCGAGTGTTGTCGGCGATTTGACCTGCACGGCCTGGGGGGCGCATCATACAGCCTACCATATTGACTTCGGCGATGGCGGGCGCCGGGTGGAGCTCTGGCTGCTGCTCAAAGTGGCGGGAGCCGGATTGATCTTCGGGTTGGTCGGGTTGCTCTTTTCCGAGGTTGTCCATCTTGTGCCGGCCTGGTTCAAGCGTGCCATCCCCTGGGCGCCGGCCCGGCCCGTGGTCGGTGGGTTCCTGGTCATCGCCGGGGTTTACGCTTTGGGCACCCGCGATTATCTGGGGATCGGGGTCACGAATCCGGATTCGGGGGTGGTGACCATTCTCTCGGCCTTCACGCCCGGCGGGGCGCACGCCTTCAGTTGGTGGTGGAAGCTCGTCTTCACTTGCCTCACGCTCGGCAGCGGTTTCAAGGGCGGGGAAGTCACGCCTTTGTTTTTCATCGGGGCCACCTTGGGCAACGTGTTGGCCGGTCCGGCCCACGCCCCGGTGGATTTGTTCGCCGGGGTGGGCTTCATCGCCGTGTTTGCCGCGGCCACGAACACCCCGCTGGCCTGCACGGTGATGGGCTTGGAACTTTTTGGCGCCGCCAACACCGTCTATTTTGCCACCGCTTGTTTTGTGGCGTATTTCGCGAGCGGCAATTCGGGCATTTACCTCTCCCAACGGTTGGGTGTTTCCAAGCACTTCGCGCCGGAGCATCCCCCGGGCCTGCCCTTGCGCGAAGTTCGGCAAAGGGAGCGGGGCTCCCCGAAGAGGTGAGCCGGGGCGGGTCGGACCGGATTGACCACTGCTTCGGCGGCTATTCCGCTTTGCGGGCGTAGTGGACGAGGAAGAGTTTGGTGCCGGGGGTGGTCTTGAATTCGGCGGGGGCGTTGGTGCCGCCCAAGTCGTAGCAGATTTTGAGATGGTCCGCGGTGACTTCGTAGATCGCAGGGATGGTTTTGCCGGCATTGGGGCCGCCGGGGCCACCGAGGATGTGCAGTTGGTGCGGCTTGGTCTTGGAATCCACCTGGTAGGTGCCCCGATCGGGATTGCCGGAGGCCAGGACCTCATATTTGCCCGCCTTCATGGTCAGGGTGAAATTGGTGCCCACGGCGGGCGGGAAAACCATGCCGCCCAATTCCGCGGAAACGGATTGCCACGTGCCCGCGAGGGGATCTTTATCCCCGGCGGCGGCTTGGGAGGGGATAGTGGTGGCCACGGTGAGCAGCAGCGTGAGGCCACTGATCGCAAGGAGGGCAAGGTTCGAGTAGTGCATGGTAGTTTTCGGGGATGCAGTCGAATTTGATAAGTTGTGCTGGAGGGGAGTTTTCCACCCGGCAGCAGCCGACGTCAAGCCAGATGGTCGGGATGCGGTGGCTTCAGGGCGGGGTCCTGGGGGTGGTGGCCGATTTCGCCTTGGTAATGGGTGCCGCGGCTGAAGCGGAGGTGGGCGGCGCGGCCGTGTTGCAGGCAACTGGAAACCGCGATGGCGGGGAGCTCAAACTGGCCGTCGGGCAAGGAGAACCGGTAGCTGAAGGTGCCGTCGGAGCGGAGCTTGATGAGCTTGCCCCCGATGGTCACGCGGGCATCCGGCTCGGTGGCACCGTAAAGAACCAATTCGGCATTGACGGTGAACCAAAATTCGTTCGGGGCGGGACTCTCCGCGGCGTCGGTGCCAAAGGGCGTTGATGGGCTCGAAACGTGATCTCCGCCGGGGGCGAAGGGGTTGGTCCCGGAGCCGGGGGGCCTCGGGACGGGCGGAGGGGACGGGAACTGGGTGGCAACCAAGGCGGGAGCGGCCTCGGCCAGGTCGCGCCGGACCATTTCGGTGATTTCCAAGGAGCCCATCCACACCCGTCGCTCGCTATCCAGACGGATGATGGCGGCGAGGGCGCGTTCTTTTTCAGGCGTCCAAGCCGCGGCCGGCGCCGTAGCTGATGCGGGACTCGGCGGTTCCGAAACGGTGGTGCGGGGTGCCTGGGCGGGGGCGGGGGCGGGACCCGAGGTCGCGCGGACCAAGGGTTTCGGTTGAGCGGCCGGCACCGGGCCGGATGCAGGGGCAGCGGCCGGGGCGGGCACGGAGTGGGGCGCCGAAGGCGCGACCGCCGGTTCCGTGGGCGGCACTTCCGTGGCGGTCAATTCGACATCGGCACCGGTGGGGGACTCGGTGAGCGGTTCCGTGGCCGGTCCGGCCGGCGTACCCACCGTCGGTTCCAGTGGCGGCTCCGGGCGGGCGGTTTCCACGGCGAATTGGGCGAATCCGTGGGCGTGAAGTTGGTCGATCACTTCCACCAAGGGGATGTGCTCGCGCACGGATTCCCGCGCCACGGCCAAGACCTGGGTGAACGGGACTTCCAAGGGGATGGTCACAAACCGGGTGGTTTGATCGGTGGACATTTGGTCCGGGGGTGTCCAGGCGGACTCCGAGGTGGCGATGGTCCGCCAAGCCGCGTCCGGGGAGTAGAACCCGAGTTGGGCGACGAAGACCTCGCCGGGGCGGCCAACGTGGACGAACCAATGGCGGGCATCGGCCGGGACGGGAACTTCCGTCGCGGGCGGGGCGGAGAAGGTGCCCGGGTAAACGCGCAGCCGGAGTTGGCCATCCCGCGATTGCGCCAAATGGGCGTCGCGTTGGGCGCGGGTGAGATCCCAATCGGCGCAGAGCCAATGGGGATCGCGGGCCGCCAGCCAGAGTTTTTGGGTGCCGTAGGACTCGGGCAAGGCGGCGGCCGCAGCCGGGGTCACGGGCGCGGGGGCCGGGGCGGCCGCCGGGGCGGCGGGGCTGAGGACATAACGTTGGCCGGGACCCGCGGCGGTTGGCTGCGGGGGATGATCGCCCTCCAACAGCAAAGGCGGAATAATGCGTTGGCGGGGACGCGGGCGGGCAACTTTGGGCGCCCCAATCGCCGCCGGTTGGTGGGCGGCAGGTTTGGCGGCGGCGGCCGGTTTGGTTCGGCTCCGGGCGGGCGGCCGCGGCGCGGGCTTGCGGGCGCTCTCCAACGGCCGCGCGGCCGGCGTCGGCGGCGCGTCGGCGGAGCCGGTTTTTCCGGTGGTCCGCGTTGGCCGGGCAGTTTTACGGACTGCCTTCGGCGAGGAGCGCTTTTTTGGTTTCATTGGTCCTGCTGTGATCGGGGGCAGGTCTGGGAATTTTGACCTGCGGGGACTTTACCGAAGGGGGGTAAAGCCCGCAATTGAAAATTGCCGGGGGCCGGGAGCGAAACCCGCCTAGTCCGATCCGTGCCGGTGGGCCGGCCGGGGGCGCCCGGGGAAATTTGGGGCGTTGACAAGCCCGGCGGCGGGTGGAACGCTCGCCGCCGCATGACCCCAAGCAGCTCCGCCGCGCCTGTGTCCGAACCGCCGCCGCCCTTCGCCTCCCGCGTGCGCTGGCAGGTTTGCGGGCTGCTGTTTTTCGCCACCACTATCAATTACATGGACCGGCAAATCCTGGGCCTGCTGGCCCCGAAATTGCAGGCGGAAATCGGGTGGAACGAAGTGCAGTACGCGCGGTTGGTCATCGCCTTTCAAGCCGCCTACGCTTTCAGTTACGCGGGTTTCGGCCGGTTGATCGACCGGATCGGGGCGCGGAACGGCTATTCCCTGGCGATTGTATTCTGGAGCCTGGCGGCCATGGGGCATGCATTGGCGCGGTCGGTGTATGGCTTCGGCGTGGCCCGGTTCGCGTTGGGTTTGGGCGAGGGGGGCAATTTCCCGGCCGCCGTCAAGGCGGTGACGGAATGGTTTCCGCGGCGGGAGCGGGCGCTGGCCACGGGACTGTTCAACGCCGGGGCGAACGTGGGCGCGGTGCTGGCCCCCTTGACCGTGCCCTGGCTCACCGCGACCTACGGCTGGCGGGCGGCCTTTGTGGTTTTGGGGGCGTTGGGGTTTGTGTGGGTCGTCTTCTGGTGGTGGCTTTACGAGTCCCCGCGGAATTCCCGGCGGGTTTCGGCGGCGGAGCGGGCGTTGATTTTGTCCGATCCCCCCCAGCCGGCCGGCCCCCGGTTGGCCTGGGGGCGGCTGTTGGGTTACCGCCAAACCTGGGCGTATATTGTGGGGACGTCCTTGTCCGCACCGATCTGGTGGTTTTACCTCTACTGGCTGCCCAAATTCCTGGGCGGCCGGTTCGGCTTGGATTTGCAGAAGCTGGGGCCGCCGCTGGTGCTCATTTACTCGCTGACCAGCCTGGGCAGCGTGGGCGGCGGTTGGTTTTCCGGCTATCTGTTACGACAGGGTTGGTCAGTGAACGCCGCGCGCAAAACCGCGCTGTTGGTCTGCGCGTTGGCGGTCATGCCGGTCATGCTGGTGACCGCGCAGCCGAACCTGTGGGTGGCCGCGGGCTTGGTTGGCCTGGCCGCGGCGGCGCACCAAGGTTGGGCGGCTAACCTGTATACCCTCGTGTCCGACTTGTTCCCGAAGGAAGCGGTGGCCAGCGTGGTGGGCATTGGGGGCACCTGCGGCTCGCTCATGGCCATGGTGTTCTCGGAATCCGCCGGCACCATCCTCCAGCGGACGGGCAGTTATTGGAGTCTGTTTCTCATTTCCGGGAGCGCCTATATCGTGGCGCTGGGCATAATTCAATGGCTGGTGCCCCGCATGGACCCGGTCGGTTTGACCACCGGGCGCGCGGACGCATAGCGGGCGGGCGAAAGCCACGCGGAATGCGCGCGTTTCACACGCGGTCACCCCCCGGAGCCGTCGGCTCAAGGCGGACAGGAGACTGGCACGGTTCATGCAATCAAGCACTGGCTATGACCACGATGTCCAATCTCGATTCGGCCGGTGGGGCCGACCACTTGGCGGAGCCCACCAAAGCCATCCTCCAATGCGTTGCCACCCGCAAGCGCCGTCTGAATCATCCCCCGTATCCCCCGCCGGCGCATGGTTGTCCGGGCGGTGGTCCGTCGGGGAAAGCCGGTGGGTCCGCTCCGCCGGCCGAAGGCAAGAGCCACCACTCCTGAGCGGTCGGCCTCGTTCCGCCGCCGCGCCGGAGGTTTGCATTTTCGGGTGCCGCATGGCACCTTTCCACCACCCACCCGCGGGGTGGCCACGGAGATTCATATTATGTGCCGAATGATTGCGTATTGCGGGGACAATGCCGAAGATTTGCGGAAGCTCTTTGCGTTCTTTCGCGACGGGTCGCAGTGCGATCCGAAAGTTAAAGCCGCCTTTCAGGGATGCGAAGGACACCCGCATGGCTGGGGTTATGTCCTGCATAACGGTGGCGGATTGGCCCATTACCGCACCGCCCGCCCGGTCTGGGAGGATGACGCCGAATTGCCCCCGCTGCGTCCGGGCAAAATTTGGGCGATTCTCCACTCCCGGCTCACCGGTGAGGACAGCATTTTGTCGCCGCTCTGTTCCCACCCCTTCGTGGCACCCATGGTCCACCAGACCATTTACCTCGCCCATAATGGCGGGTTGGTAAAGCCGCCGGGCGTCCCGGCCCAGGTGGTCGACAGCGAGTGGACGCTTGGTGAATTGGTCAAGGAGCCCGGCGGGTTGGCGGCCTTGTTGCCGAGCCTGAAGGCGCACCAGCCGGCCGCCCTAAACCTCTTCGTCTTCACGGTTCCGCGCGCGGCCGCGAGTTCCCCCGTGTTGCAAGGGTTGTATTACCACGAACGGCCGGACCGGGAGGACTACTATCAAGTCTACGCGGCGGAGTTGCCAGGCGGCCGGGCGCTGATCTCTTCGACCTTCGCGGACAATGTGAAAGCCATGGGCGCGACCGTGCGAAAGTTGTCCCTCGGCGAGATCGTCACGCTTTGACGACGCGACGGCTGGGTAAGACCAGGATCAGCGCGTAGGCGACGCACAGCCAGCCGAAGCGGTCACCGTAGCGCTGGTAATAGGTCGGCTCGCGCGGGGTGCCGTTGTCCAGCAGCGGCACCTTGATGAACAGCCAGCCGGGACCGTAGATGCCGCGTTCGGGCGTTTCGAGGACGCTTTGGATGCGGCCGCGGGCGTCCGCCCAACCGGTCACGCCGTTGTTCGCACACCGCACCAGGGGCAGGCCGTTTTCCACCGCCCGGAAAATGGCCGCGGCCGCCTGTTGCCATTGCGCCGCCCCCTCGCCGAACCAACCGTCGTTGGTGAGGTTCACCAGGAAGTCGGTTTGGTCGGAGGCGTATTCGCGCGTGGGGTCCGCAAAAATGTCCTCATAGCAAATGAGCACGGATAAGTTGGCGCGCGGTTCTTTCAGGGGGAAATTGACCGCGTGCTCACCGGGGGTGAAGCCGCTCTGAATCGGGGTGACGTACTTCAGAAAGGGCAGCCAACGCACGAGCGGGATGTATTCCCCGAAGATGACCAGGCGGCGCTTCTTGTACTGCGTGGCAAACCGGCCCTCGAGATCGACCAGAAAACTGCTGTTGTAAAACTCGGCCCCGTCCCACGTCTCCGCGCCCGGGGCGGGTTTGGCGTCATCCGCGCCTAGGATAAGCCAGACGTGGTTGCTGCGGCAAAAGTCGGTGATGGGGTCGGAGATTTCTTTTTGGAAGCGCGGCATGCCCGGCACCAAACCCTCGGGCCAGATGATCAAGTCCGGGTGGGCGGCGAGCGACGCGCGGGAGAGTTCCAACAGCTTGTCCAACCGGCTGCGCGCGCCGTTGGCATCCCAGATGATGGTTTGGGGGATGCTGGGTTGGATCAGGGCCACTTTGAGGAGGCGATGGGAGGACTCCGGCACCATGACTTTTTGGTAGCCGAGGACATACACGGCCCCCACGGTCGCCATGGGCAGGATGGCCTCGGCCGCCCAAGCGGATTTGAGCATGGGCCGGCCCACAATGGCGAAGCCCGCACTGAGGAGGGAGAGTGAAAACCAGACCGGCAGAAACGTCAGCCCGTAAACGCCGGTGAAGGAAGCGATTTGGATAAGCGGAATGAGGCGGTATTGCGAGGCGCCGAGCGGGTTCCACGGAAAGCCGCCGAGGAACCGGGCGATGTTCATTTCCCAAGCCACCCAAAGGGAGGCGCCGAAAAGAGTCCAAGCGAAGCGTTGCGCCCAGTTGCCGACCAGAAACCGGCGGGCCAAGGCGGGCCAGGTGGTGTCCCCGCCCGGCGGCGCGACGAGGGGGACGGGGAAGTTGCGCCAGCACAGCCAAACCCACAGGCCGGTGTTCAAGGCCATGAAGGCCGACAAGGCCAGCCAACCCAGAATCGGGGCGCCGGGGGCGGGAATGCGGAGCAACCAGGAGAGGGAAATCAAATAATGCGCCAGCCCGGCGCTGTAACCAAGGCGGAAGGCGGCTTTGGGCGGTTGCCCGGCGGCGACGAGCAGGATGAGCCCCGGGGCGATCCACGCCAGCCCCGCCATGCCCGGACTGGGAAAGGCGCAGGCGAGCAGGGCGCCCGTGGCGAGCGCCCAAGGATGCCGCCCGCGGGCGAAACCGCGGAGCCACGCGGCCAGGCGCGTCCATCGGGGGGAAGGCGGGGTGGTCACAGGAAATGTTTGAGCAAACCAAGGACGCCTTGCTTCACGGCGGAGCGATGGTGCGAAGCCTCCCGGGCCGCCAGGATGGCTTCCCGGTTTTGGACGTACCAATCGTAGCTGTGGCGGAACATGGCGGTGTTGGAATGGCGCGGTTGCCAGCCGAGTTCGGTGCGCGCGCGGGTGATGTCGAAATACATGGAACGGCCGTACATCAAGGCATGGTAGGGGCCCAGCGGCGACCAGCCCAGGCGGCTGGTGAGATTCATGAAAGCAACGGCGGGCGCCATGGGCACGCGGCGCACCCGCGCGCCGGTGCCCGCGTGGGCGCAGAGGTCGGCGAGGGTTTCGCGCATGGTGCCGAAGTCATCCGTGCCGCAGTTGTAGGTGGCCGGGCCGGGCCGTTCCGCCGCCAGGCGGCAGGCTTCGGCCAAGTCGTCGGCGTGGACAAATTGGTAACGGTTGTCGCCCGCACCCAGCACCGGGACATTGTAGCCGGTGCGGATCCATTCGAACAAGATTTGGAAAATCCCGAGGCGCCCGTGCCCCATGATCGTGCGGGGCCGGATGATGGTCACATCCAGGCCCGCGGCCACCGCCTGGCGGCAGAGTTCCTCGGCGGCCAGCTTGGCCCGGCCGTAGGCTTCCGCGGGCACGGGCGCGGTGGCCTCGGTGACGGGATTGGTTTTGGGCGCGCCGAAAATCGCGCTGGAGGACACATGGATGACCTTGGCGACGCGGGCGGCGCGGGCGGCCTGCAAGAGGTTGCCGGTGCCGCCCACGTTCACGGAGGCGAAGAGTTCGCGGTCCTTGGCCAGCGGCACTTGCGCCACGCAATGGTAAACCGTGGCGCAGCCCGCGCAGGCTCGCGCGATGGCCGCCGGGTCCCGGATATCCCCGGCTTGGAATTCGACCTCCGGGGAACGGTCGTCGGCATCCCGCAAATCAAAAATGCGCACCGCTGCGCCGCGGGCGCGGAGCCGGTCGCGGAGGAGGGCGCCAAAATAGCCGGAGCCGCCGGTGATCAGAACGGGTGGGTTCATAGGGGGGCGGTCGGGGCGCTAAAAACGGAGACCGCGGTCCACGCACCATTGCAGGGAGCGGCGCATGCCTTCCTCCAACGCGATGGTCGGGCGGTAACCGAGCTCCCGCTCCGCGCGCGCCGCGGAACAGGCAATGGTCTTGTTCATTTCCGAGAGCACATGGATCTTTTGCTGGTAGAGACCGAGCTTTTGCAGCGCGGCGTCCGCCACGTAGGCGACTTCACTCGCCAACCCGGGCAGCCGGAGCCGGCGGTGCGCGCACCGGGCCCCGAACTCGGTTTCCAGCAGCCGTTCAATGGTGTCGATGATTTCGGTCATCGGATACGGCCGCCGGTCGGCGATCCAGTAGATCTGACCGCGGGCCGCCGGGGTCGCCGCCGCCAGGAGCAGGCCCTGGCAGAGGTTGTCGAGATAGGTCATGGAGCGCAGGTTGGTGCCGGGGCCGACGAGCGGCGCCTTGCCGTCCCGGACCATCTCGAAAAAGAGCGTTTGCCGGGCGGGCTGATGCGGTCCGTAAAACCACGGCGGGCGGATGATCACGGCGTCCAACCGGCTCTCCCGCTCGCGCACGGCGAGTTCCAACCGCATCTTGGAGCGGCCATAGCCCATGTAGGGATGGTAGGGCGAGCGCTCGTCAAACAGGTGGTCGGGATGCGGGTTGCAGCCGCAGGGGGAATTGGAGGACACGATCACCGCGCGGCGGACGCCGGCGGCGATGGCGGCGTCCAGCAATTGCGTGCCGCCGCGGACGTTGATGTCGTCGAACTCCGCCGTGTTGCGGGGATGGATCACACCCGCGGTATGGAAGAGCAGGGCGTCCCCGGCGCCGGCGCAGAAGCGCGCGCAGTCCGCCGGGTTCCTTAGGTCGCCGGTGACGAATTCGAGCCGGTCGGAAATGGCGCGGAGCGGGGCGGCATCCTGGCCCGGGAGGAGGAGGCAACGGACGCGACGGTCCGGCCGGGGCGCGGCGAGCGCCGGGTGGTCGGGCAGGCCGCGCACCAAGGCTTGCACGAGGTTCAAGCCCAGCCAACCGGCGGCGCCGGTCACCAACACCAAGGGGGAGTTCAATTCATTCATAGCCACCGGTATCAACCGCGCCCGAGGAAATGCCAAACATTCCGCCGCGCCAACGCCATGATGGTGCCCTGCGGATTCACCCCGGGCGCGCCGGGCAAAAGGCCGGCGTCCGCCACCCACAGGTTGGGCATATCATGCACGGCCCCGAAGGAGTCGGTGGCGCAAAGGGCGCGGTTTTCCCCCATCGGACAGGAGGAGAAAAGGTGGATGGTCATCAAATTGCCGCGACCGGCGGGCAGCTCCGCGGGCCAGGCGGCCAGGCCCGCTTCGTCCGTGGCCGGTCGGCCGCCGCCCACCGCGGGGTAGAGGGCGTTCGCGCCGCCCGCCAGCAGGGCCGCGCCGAGTTTGTGCAGGCCGTCGGCCAAATCCCGACGGTCCGACGGTGTAATGGCATACCGCACCAAGGGGGCCTGGCAGCCGGGCAGGGGACGCACCGAGCCGCGGCCGCTCCCGGTGATCATGGCGTAATACACCGCGCGCCGGGTCCAGCGCGCCGCAACCTCGTGGGCGGCCGTGGGATGCTCCAGCAGCGCCAGGGCGAGATACGCGGGATTGCTCACCGAGCAACCCAGACTCAAGCGGGGGGAAAAGTCTTTAACTTGGTGCGCGGGCACGCCCATGGCGGCGTGGTTCACCGGCTCGGGAAATTCGGCGACGAGTTTGGCCGTGGGATGCAGCCGGAGCGAATCGCCGATGTGCTGGGTGATGCCGCTGCGGCGGAGCAGGGCGGGGGTTTGCACCGCGCCGCCGCTCACGAAGACACGTTCGGCGAACAGGGTTGCCGGGCCGCCGGGGCGGGGGACGCACTCCAACCGCCACCACGCCCCGTCGCGCGCCAACTGGCGCACGGTCGTGCGCGGGAGGAGCCGCCCCCCGGCGCGCAGAAAACGGGGGATGTAGGTGGCGGTCATCGATTGGCGTTCGCCGGGGGCGTCCGGCGTCGCGGCTGGCGGCGGGCGGTACCAGCGCGGCACCTCGCGCGCCTGCCAACCGAGCCGGGCCGCGCCGGCGCGCAAACGTTCCGCCGCGGGCGGGGTGGCGCCGGTGCTGAGGGAGACCGAGAGGTCCCGTTCCACGGCTTCGGAATGCGGCCGCAAGGCTTCCTCGGACAGGTCGGCCACTTGGAATCGGCGGCGCCAATCCTCCAAGACCGCGGGCGGCGGGCGGTGATACAGCCCGCTGTTCACTTCACTGCCCCCACCCACGCAGCAGCCTTCGACGTAGGCGATTTTGTCTTCGCCGAGCGCCACGGTTTGGCCGCCGTGCCGGTATTTTTGCTCCATCTCCTGCCGGGAGAAAGGCACGCAGGAGGAGAGGGGCAGGTAATCCCCGGCCTCCAAGAGCAGCACTTCGCGCCCCGCTTCCGCCAAATGGCAGGCGGTCAGGGCGCCGCCGGGGCCGGAGCCAATGACGATGATGGGAAACGCCTCGCCTTCCGCAGGCGGGCGGGCGGCACCGAGCGCGGCGGGCGGGGCGGACGCGGGCGGTTCGTCCGGTGTGCGTTGGTAGAGGGCCAGCAGGGTGAGGCTTTCGTAGTAGCGGATGAGGTCCCGCTGAAAGTCCCTCGGCGAACTCCGCCAAGCGGCAATCTGCCGGGCGCGCGCCATGGGCGCCGCCTGGTGGAAGGGACGCGCGCGGCCGCCCAGCCAGTTGAACGCCAGGGTCGCCGCGGTCATGGGCGCGCGGAGGAAATCCGGCAGCCGACCGTGCTGTGCGAGGGCGAAGGCGGTGAGGTCGTTGTAGGGCGGCGCGAGGGCGGGGTCGTCGCCGGCCGCCGCGTGCTCGCCCGCGAGGGACCAGACCAAGGCGGAAACGATGGCCGCGAAATGCTGGGGGAGCGGGCTGGTCATCGGCGTGGGCGGTTCATCCCCGGGTCGCCAGCCAGAGGACCAGCAGGGTCAGGCCCCCGATCAGGTAGCTGGCGCGGTCGCGGAGCGCGAAGACGATGGGATCCTCATGCACCAATCCCCGGTGGGCCAGCAACCAGACCCGGCTGATCCAGTAGAGCAGCAGCGGACACACCGCAAGCAGGAGCAGGGGATGGGCGTACAATCCCGCCACCTCCGGGCTGTGAACATAGAGCGCCAGCACGAGCACGGCCAGGCCGCCACTGCCCAGGCCCAAAATGGCCAAAATCTGCCGATCCTCGGCGAGGTAGCCGCGGCCCGGCACCGCGTTGACCTGGCTTTG
>CAIYZC010000101.1 GCA_903930565.1 uncultured Pedosphaera sp. | reverse complement strand
CCGGGGCACTTGGATTTCCCACCGACCGTCCTTGGCCGTGACCTCGACGCGAGGTCCGGGAGCCCACGTGCCATCGGGTTGCACACTGCCGCCGGCGAAAGTCACGTCATCACGGAACGCGGGGGACGGGGCGCGCAGCCACAGGGCTTCGGCGGCGGTCGCACCCACCGGCCCGGACAACGTCACGGCGGCGTCATGATCCAAATCGCGGTTGATGAGCGTCACGGAGATTCGACCGGTCCGGGACCGGGTGGCGTAGGCCGAAAGATTCACCCCCGGAGTGTCCAGTTGCAGGGGCAACAGCTCGGCGGGCGCGGCCTGGGCGAAGGCCAGCATCGCGTAGTATTCGGGACGGGCTTGGCACCGGCCGGTGGGATCATGGACGATGGGGGAATAATGGCTGATCCAACCGAGTTGGTTGACATCGGTCTCCAGATTCACCCCGGCGCAGCCGTGCGTGGCGAGGACGTAGAGGTAATCCAACGCCCACAGGGCGGAAGCAAACGTGTCGCTCACGCCCGCCTTGCCGCCGCCGTAAAAGGAGTTCACCTCGTTGATGCGGTAGGCGGAATGGTGTTCGTGGCTGATGGTCCGCAGTTCGTCCAGCCGCTTCCCCCACCCCGGATCGCCGCCCAGCAGGGTCTGGATGGTGGCGTCCGGGCGCATGGCGCCGGAGCGGTAGTAATGATAGGTGAGCAGTTGGACGTCCCCCGCCTCCGCGGCGGCGAAGGCGCGGACCCAGCCGAGGTTGTTGGCGGAATCGGGGCCGGAGAACGCCGCCGCGGGCAGAGCGGCCCGGATGGCGGCCTTGTAGGCGAGATAATCGGCGTGGTAGGCCTCGAAGTTGGGATATTTGCGCGTGTAACCGCCCTGCAGGTCGACTTCATTCCCGATTTCCAAGGATTGCAGACTGGTCCCGAGCGCGGCGGTGACCGCCGTGGCTTCCCGGGCGGCTTCCTCCGGGGAGCCGGTGCCCAAATTGAGCCCCCACATCACCCGCCAGCCGGTCGCTTTGACGAAAGCCGCGAAGTCCAGGAGGCTTGGCCCACTGAGGATGGTGACCTCGTGCTCCGTATGCGGCGCCGCCGGACCGGCGGGGAGGAACTGGGTGTGATCGGAAATATTGCCGCCGATGCGGATCAACCCTTCGGCACCGAGGTTGCGGTACAACTGAACCAAAGTGGCGTTGTCCGCGCGAAAATAATTGGACTGGGCGACCGCGGAGGTTTCGTAACCGAACCCCAGAAAGTCCGCGGGAATCCGGCCCGCCGGGCCCGCCGGATCGACCGTCACGCGGACCGGCAGGGGAACCATATTGGCGAGCGGCTGGGCCTGCGCCCCGCCGACGAAGCAGGCTGGCAGACTGAGGGCCAAGAGCAGACGGGCGAGCGGAGTCATGCGGCCTGAATCGTGGCAAAGCGGCGCGGCGGCGGCCAACCCTAAATGAATCCCGGCCAAGTTTTACACGGGCTTAACATTTTCTCCGGGCCGGCACACAATGGCTTAACGCGCCCCCGGCGGAATGGAGCGCAGTTGCAGTCCATCAACCCAACATGCTTATGAACGACACCCTTCGCCAACGCGCCGGCCGCCTGCCGGCGGCGGCGTCCGCCCTCGCCCTCGCGGGGCTGGCCGCCCTCGCGCCCGTCGCCAGCCGGGCCGCGGATCCCCTGCTCACCTCCTGGCTCACGAATTACTCGGGGCAGTACGCCCGGGTGTACACCAACGACACCGCCCGCACCAACCACCTCAGCGCCACCACCTGGAGCAACGGCAGCGAAACGCAAGCCCTGCCCGCCTACAGCGGCATCTCGGAAATTGATTATTCGGCCAACTGGGTCTACGTCCGCTCCAGCGGGCTGGCCACGCACATCATGGGGCCCTGGTACAACGACGCGGCGCACACGGTCACCTTTCCCAACTTGCCGGTGAACCAATACGCCACCTGGCGCTTTCCCCGCACCCCGACCGCCGCCACGACCACCAACCTGACCGGGTTGGGGGTGATCGGCTATTTCGCGGACGGCGTGGCGATGTACGACTGCCGGGACGCATTTTACTGGAACGGTTCCACCGACACCCAAGGGACGGGCAGTTGGAACCGGGACGCGTGGGTGAACGAGGGCATGACGTTCGACCCGGGCTTCGCGCACCAGCAGAACACCGGTTCCCACCACTACCACGCGAACCCGGTGGCGCTGCGTTACCAACTGGGGGACAATGTGCTTTATGACGCGGCGGCCCAGAGCTACAGCGAAAACACCAACAACCCCAGCCCCAAGCACTCCCCCATCCTGGGTTGGGCGGGCGACGGTTACCCGGTTTACGGCCCCTATGGCTATGCCAACGCGACCAACGCCAATTCCGGCGTCCGGCGCATCCTGACCGGATTCGTCCGGCGCAACGGCCAGGCCGGCACGACGAACCTGACAACGGCCGGCAGAAACACCATTCCGCTCTGGGCCGCCCGCTTCTACGGCAGCTCCGTGAACCAAACCGGGCCGGCGGTTTCCAGCACGTATCCGCTCGGCCGCTACATTGAGGACAACGACTTTCTGGGCGACCTGACCAATTCCGCCACGGGCCAACCTTACCAAATGGGCGTCGATTATGACCTCGACACCAACAACGGCCGGTTCTGCATGACGCCCGAGTATCCGAACGGCACCTACGCTTACTTCGTGACCATCGACGCCACCGGCACCCCGGTGTTTCCGTACAACGTCGGCCGCGCCCTCCATGGGAATGTGACCGGCGGCAGTGTCACAACGATCACCGAAACGGTGACGACCAACTTTGTGGGGGCGGCGAATTTGCCGCTGCGACTGGGCGCGCCCAGGGTGGCGAATGCGGAGGTCACCCTCGCGTGGTCCGCGGTGGAAGGCGGCACCTACCGGGTCCTTTCCGCAACCAACCTGAGCAATTGGACGACCAACGCCACGGCGGTGGCGGCGGTGGGCAACACCGGCACCTACACCGGACCGGCCGCGGGCGGGGCGGCGTTCTTCCGCGTGGCGCTGGCAAGTCTGGCGAGTTACGACACCGGCTCCACGGGCACGGGCGGCGGCACCGGCGGCGGCGGCGGGATCACGAGCGTGTCACCGACGAGCGCGCATCGGGGCTCGACCATCACCCTGACCATTAACTTCAGCGCCAATGCCACGCCGCCGCCCCCACCGCAAAACGCCCCGATCAACAGTGTCACCGTGGGGGCGCTGACGGGCACCGGCAGCGTGCATTTGAGCCAAACCCAGGTCACGACCACCCTGACGATTCCGTCCGGGGCCGCCCAGGGACCGCAGACAGTCACGGTGGTCTTCCCCGGTCCGCCCACGAACCCGACCCAGACGGTGAGTTTCACCCTGGCCAACGGCTTCACGATCAACTAACCCCACCGCCTCCGTCCCCATGTTACGCCCCCGTCCAGACCGCCGTCGCCTCCCGCTCCGCCCCCCGGGGCGGGCGGCCTGGGCGGGGCTCGCGGCGGGTTGCTTACTGGCGGTGGCATTCGCCGTCGGTGCGGATGCGGCGGAAGCCGGCCTGCGGCTCGTCTTCCGCCCGGAATTCGGCCCCGTCCCCCTGGTCTTCGACGCCCCCACGAACACCACGGCGGCGGGGCAGGTGGTGGGGGTGACCCGGTTGGACTTCCTGGTATCCGGGGTGGCGTTGCACCAGGCCGGTGGCGGTTGGTGGGAGGCGGCGGACGTTTACGCCTACATCAGCGGCCGGGAAGGCCGACTGGCGTGCGACGTGCCCGGCGTGCCGGACCGGAGCTACGACCGCTTGCGCTTCCAAGTGGGGGTGCCCGCCGCGGTCAACCATCGGCCGCCGAATGATTATCCCGCCAACCATCCGCTGCACCCCGGCGTGAACGGTTTGCACTGGGGCTGGATGGGCGGCTACGTGTTTCTGGCGCTGGAAGGGAATTGGCGGGACACCGGCGGGGACACCGGCGGCTTCTCCTACCACTTGGCCACCGACACCCAATTAATGACGGTGGAACTACCGGTGGAGGGACGGCCCGGGCCGCGGGCGGAATGGACCGTGGGTTTCGCCGTGGACCGGATCTTTGCCGGCCCCCACCCGCTGCGCATCACCGCGGCGAACACCTCCTCCCACTCCCGCACGAACGACTCCCTGGCGGGGGATTTACGGGCGAACGTGGTCGCGGCTTTTCACACGGTCACGGCCGGCCCGGCCCCCACCCCGGACGCCGCGGCGGCGGGCCCGACCAACGAGCGGGTGGTCGCCCCGTTGGTCGCCGCCACCGCGCATCCTTACAAATTCACCATTTCCGCCTTCTTCCCCCGGCCGGCGCTGCCGCGGGACAATCCGTTGACCGAGGAGGGGGTGGCGCTGGGCGCGCGGTTGTTCACGGATCCCCTGCTCTCCGGCAACCACCACCAATCCTGTTCCTCGTGCCACCGGCCGGCCACGGCCTTCACCGACGGACTGGCCGTCAGTCCCGGCACGGACGGAGAAGCGGGGACACGCAGCAGCATGCCCCTGCTGAACTTGGCGTGGAAGAGCACCTTCTTTTGGGATGGCCGGGCGGCCACGCTGCGTGAGCAGGTGGTGCAGCCGATTGAGAACCCGGTCGAAATGCACTCCACCTTGCCCGAAGCGGTGGGCCGGCTGACGGCGGATCCGGATTATCCGACGCTGTTCGAGCGGGCATTCGGCTCCCGGGAGATCAACCCGGACCGCCTGGCCCGTGCATTGGAGCAATTCCTCCTGGTGCAGGAATCGCATCAAGCCAAGTTTGACCGGGTGCTGGCGGGCACGGCGCAATTGACGCCCGAAGAGCAACGAGGATTTGATTTGTTCCACACCGAATACGACCCGCGCCACGGACAATTCGGAGCCGACTGTTTCCACTGCCACGGCGGGCCGCTTTTCCAGAGCCAAAACTTCGCCAACAACGGCCTGGCGCCGGCGGGCGGGGACACCGGCCGGCAAGCGGTGACCCATCGGGATGGTGACGCGGGCAAATTCGCGGTGCCTTCGCTGCGCAATGTGGCGGTGACCGCCCCATACATGCACGATGGCCGCTTCACCACCCTCGCGGAAGTGGTGGCGCACTACGCCGGCGGCGTGGTGCGGAGCGCGACGCTGGATCCCAACCTGGCCAAGCATCCCCCGGGCGGTCTGGATTTGTCCGCCGCCGATCAACGAGCGTTGATCGCTTTCTTGGAAACGCTCACCGATGAGCGGTATTTGCCGGCGCGCGGCAGGCAATAGCGGCGGCCGGGTTCAAAACGGCACCGAAGTGCGCTGGGCCAGCCACTTGTAATCGGCGGCTTGACCGGCGTCCAAACTCATGCCCCCGAAGGATTGGAACTCCACGTTGCGATAGGTTGAGGAGCTCATCCACTTGTGAACGACGGAATGGCCGTCGGCGAACGAAATCCCGCCCGCATTGTTGTGGAAGGAGGCGGGGAGATCGCTCCAGCCCCAAGGGTAATTTGGCCCGGCGAAGCCACCACCCGCGATCAGGTAGTATCCGTCATTGATGCTGTCCGGGTGCTCGTCCAGCAGCACAAAGATTTCGGAGGGCTGCGGAATCTGGGTGATTTTGATGAACTGCCGGTAATCGTTGGCGAACTCGTTGCGCCCCATGTAGGTGACGTCCGTGGGATCCGGGGAAAAGAGGCCCAGGAAAGCGTTCATGGAGAGGCTGCGGCAGCGGGAAGTCCAACCGGCGGCCCGTTGGACCGGCGCCACTTTGGTATCGGCGGGGCACTTGTACGAACCTTCATTGCCGCCCGTGTAGGGGCCGAGGAGCCCGAGCTTCAATTCCGTGAAATTCGTGTTCGATTGGTTCAAGTCCCACGACATGTTGTCCACGCACCAAGTGCGGTAGGTCCGGGCGGTGATCTCGTTCTGCGTCTGGTCCACCCCGTAATTGTTCACGCAACGGTCCTGGTTGTCCTGGCCGTACATGATCCAAGCCAACGTAATTTGTTTGGTGTTGTTCAGGCACACCGTGGCCTGGGCCTTCTGCTTCGCGCGCGCCAGGGCCGGCAACAGCATCCCGGCGAGGATCGCGATGATGGCGATGACCACGAGCAGCTCAATGAGCGTGAACCCACGACGGGCATTCACGGCAAACAACCGGAAATCAGGAGAAAAAGAGGGCCTCTGCATAGTTCGTTCCCAAATTAAGCCACGTTGTCCGCGCTTTGACCAGTCCCGGCGTACCGCCGGCGAGGGCGGCTTCACTTCGGCCAAGTCGCGCGGGCGCGGACGTCGTCGATGATCAACTGGCTGGTTGCTTCCAGGGTGAGGACGGAGTTGTTGATGACCCGGGCGCCCAGGGCGATCATCAAGGGCGCGCTGGCGCGCTGGCTGTCGCGTTGGTCGCGGGCGGCCAGGTTTTCCTGCACGCCTTCGGCGGCGCGGCGCTTGTTGCGCTCATCCAAGTTGGCGTCCAAATAGAATTTGAACTCGGTCTCGGGGAACACGTTCGTGCCGATGTCCCGACCTTCCATCACCAACGGGCCGAATTGCACGCAGTCGCGTTGCCGTTTTTTCATCCAATCCCGCACCTTGGGGACGGCGGCGACGTGGGCCACCGCGGCGCTGGTTTCCGCGGTGCGGATTTCCTTCTCCGGGTAGTAGCCGCCGACCAGCAGGCGCACTTTTTGATCGACGCATTCGAGCTTGGTCACCCATTTGCGGCAGGCGGTGGCGACGGCTTTTTCGTCATGGATATCCAGGCGCTGTTGCAGGCAGTACCAAGCCAAGGTGCGGTACATGGCGCCGGTGTCCACGTAAATGGCGTTCAGGGCGCGCGCCACGCAACGGGCGGTGCTGCTCTTGCCGCTGGCGCTGGTGCCGTCGATGGCGACGACCAACAGGGGTTGATGGGTGGGCGGAGTGGCGGGGGCGGGGGTGGACATGATGGAGGAAGTCAATTTCGCGGCCGGATTCAGTGGGCAAACAATTCGTCGCCCGCCAGCGGGAGGCCGGTGCCCCCGTGGCGGATGGCCACCCCCAAGCCGTCGGGCAGGGGGGCGGCCAGTTTTTGGAAGAAGTTCGGAAAAGTCTTTTTGACGCACTCGGGATGCCGGATTTTGATGCCGGGCACGTGCAGTCCCAAAATGGCCAGGCACATTGCCATGCGGTGGTCATTGTACGTGGCCACTTCGGCGCCGTGCAACGCGGCCCCGGGATGGACGAGCAGGGTCTCCCCGCCATCCGCCAACTCCACCCGGGCGCCGCAGCGGCCCAACTCACAGTGCAGCGCGGCGACCCGGTCACATTCCTGCACCCGCAAACGGCCCAGGTGGGTGAAACGCACCGGGACGCCCACCAGTGGCGCCAGGATGATGGCCGTCATGATGCTGTCGCCCAGTTCGTCCCGGCGCGACACCACGATTTCCGCCGGGTTGGCGCCGGCGGCGGCGGCGTCGAACCGTTCCAAGCAGGCGCCGAATTCGGAGTCGATCTGCAGCCGGGTCACGGGCCAGTTGGCCACCGCCACGCTCGCTTCCGCGCCGTCCGGGGCGCGGCGCAGCAGCCAATCGGCCGCCTGAAAGTAGCTCCCGCTGGAACTATCCGCCTCGATCGTGAAGCGCCCGGGATTTTTGCAAAATCCGGCCACCAGTTTTTCGGTCATTCCAACGTAGGGGAGTTCGGCGGCCTCGTTGGTGCCGGTGAGCCGGTCGATGCGCCACCGGCCCACTTCGCCGGACAACAGGATGGCGGAGGCGAATTGCGAGCTCTCGGCGACACTCACGGTGCAACCCGTCAGCGCGGGCCGGGGGCCGGTGCCATGGATCACGGCGGGCAAATGGTCGCCGGGAGCGTCCACGGTGTAGCCCAACTCGCGCAACGCCGCGAACAAAGCCGCTTGCGGCCGCTGGTGCATCCGGGGCACCCCGTGGAGGCGGTAGGCGCCCCGGCCGAGGCACACCAAGGCGGCCAGGAAACGCGCCGCGGTGCCCGCATTGCCCACGAACAAATCCAGGGGCGCGGTCGGCGTCCCGGCCCACGGAATTTCCCCGCCCCGGCCCCGGACCGTGATGGTGCGGTTGGCGGGTTCGTGGGTGTCCGCCGCGACGTGGACGGTGAAGCCCAGGCGTTGGAGGCAGTCGACCATCACTTGGGTGTCCTCGGACCACAAGGCGCCCGTGAGGACGGTTTCGCCGACGGCCAAGGCGGCCAACACCAACGCGCGGTTGGTGAGGCTTTTCGATCCCGGGACGGTCACCCGGGCGCGCACCGGCGCGGCGGGGGGGACGATTTCAATCAGTTCAGGCAAGGGCATGACCAGAAGGGGAGTGAAACACGAAACCGGCCGCCGCGCAATGCCGCGCCGGCCGCGGCCGGGGGGCATGGGATCAGCCCGCGGCGTCCACCGCGCCGGTCCATTGGTCGCGGCGGGCCTTGGCGTTCTCAAAAAACTCCTCGATGGCCTTGTGGTCCCCATTGTCCAGCGCCAGCCGAAATTCGACCAAATCCTCGATGAAAACGCCCAAGACCCGGCTGAGGTGCTCGCGATTGGCCAGCGCGATGTCGCGCCACATTTCCGGGGAGCCGGAGGCGATGCGGGTGGTGTCCCGGAAGCCGGTGGCGCACACCAAGGCCTGTTCCTTGGGATGGGCAGGGCTGAGCACATAGTTGGCCAGTTCCGCGGCCACGACGTGCGGCAGATGGCTGGAACGGCTTACCAAGTCGTCATGCTGCGCCGGGCTGATCCGCACCGGACGGCCGCCCAGGGCGCGCCAAAATTCCTCCACCTGCAAAACCGCCCCGCGGTCCGAGCGCGGCGTGGGGGTCACCAGGCAAATCGCATTGTGAAACAAATCGGCGCGCGCCGCGGCCACGCCGACTTTTTCGCCGCCCGCCATGGGGTGGCTGCCCACGAAATGACCGCCGGCGGCGGCCACCAAAGGCTCCAGTTCGCGCACCACGATCCCTTTGACGCTGCCCACATCCGTGACGATGGCGCCGGGCTTCAAGCAGGGCAAAAACTCCCGCGCCAGCTCGCGCATCTGCCCCAGCGGGGTGCAGAGCACCACCAAATCCGCATTCTCGACCGCCCGGCCAACTTCCCGCGTGGCATGGTCCACCACGCCCAGGCGTTCGCATTCCGCGATGCTCGCCGTGCGCCGCACATGGCCGTCCACCTTGACCGCGAGTTTGCGCTCCCGGACGGCCAGACCCAGCGAGCCGCCCAGCAAGCCAACGCCGATCAATGCGATTTTCTGCCAGTGCATACCCGAGGATCATAGGCCGGCGCGGGAAAGGTGGGAAGTCGGAAAAATACAAATTTCCAGTATGCTGGAAAGGGGGCTGGAATGGCGGAACCCGCGCGGGCGAGTGCCGGCGGGAAGGGGGAAAGAAAAAGTGGTGGTAGGAATTGGATTCGAACCAATGAAGGCGTAAGCCAGCAGATTTACAGTCTGCCCCCGTTGGCCACTTGGGTATCCTACCGACCAAAAAACCGTGCCAGCCCCGCACGGGACGCGCAATAAACCAAAACCCGCGGCACTTGTCAACTGGTCCGCACTGCTTTATTTTTGGGGAATGTTCGATTCCCTGAGCGGCAAACTTCAGAACGCTTTCAAGAACCTGCGCGGCCTCGGCAAAATCTCCGAGTCCAACGTCGCGGACTCGCTCCGCGATGTCCGGCTCGCCCTGCTCGAGGCGGACGTGAATTTCAAGGTCGCCCGCGATTTCATCGACCGGGTCAAGGCCAAGTCCGTGGGGGTGGAGGTCATCCAAAGCGTGCATCCGGGCCAGCAGATCATCAAGATTCTGCACGACGAACTGGTCGCCCTGCTCGGGGACGCCAACGCCGGTTTGAATCTCTCGGGCAACCCCGCCTGCGTGATGATGGTCGGGTTGCACGGCTCGGGCAAAACCACCTCCAGCGCCAAACTTGCGCGTTTGTTGCTCAAACAAGGGCGCACCCCGTTGCTGGTTGCGGCGGACGTTTACCGCCCCGCCGCCATGGAGCAATTGGAGACCCTGGCGAAACAAATCAACATCCCCTGCTTTGTGCGCCTGGGGGAAACTGATGTCCTTAAAATCGCCCGCGAAGCCTTGGAGTTTGCCCGCGCCAACCAGCGCAACACGATTATTTTCGACACCGCCGGCCGGTTGCAAATTGACGCGCCGCTGGTGCAGGAATTGGTCCGGCTCCGCGATCTGGTCAAACCGCAGGAAATTCTGTTGGTCCTGGACGCCGCCACCGGTCAGGAAGCCGTCAATGTCGCCACGCACTTCGACCAGGCGCTGAACATCACCGGCTCGATCCTCACCAAGCTGGACGGCGACGCCCGCGGCGGCGCGGCCTTGAGCCTCAAATCGGTCACCGGCAAACCCATCAAGCTGGCGGGCACCGGGGAAAAGGTGGAGGACTTCGAGCCGTTCCACCCCGAGCGCATGGCCTCGCGCATCCTGGGCATGGGCGACGTCGTCAGCTTGGTGGAGCGCGCCGCCGAAACGGTCAACGAGGAGGACGCCCGCCGGCTCGAGGAAAAGATGCGCAAGGGTGAGTTCACCCTCGAAGATTTCCTCGAACAGTTGCGCCAGATGAAAAAAATGGGCTCCCTGGAGAGCATCGTGGGCATGTTGCCCGGCGGGGCGAACATGCTCAAGGGCGCCGACCTGTCCAAACAGGAGAAGGAATTTGTCCGGATGGAGGCGATGATTTGCGCCATGACGATCAAGGAGCGCCGCGCCCCGCAAATTCTCAACGCCCCCCGCCGCATCCGCATCGCCAAGGGTTCCGGCGTGAGCGTCTCCGAGTTGAACAACCTCCTCAACAAGTTCAACCAAATGCAGCAGATGATGAAGAAGATGGGCAAGCTGCAGCAAATGATGATGAAGCGCGGTGGTGGCGGCATCCCCGGCTTGGGCAAACGCCGCTAATCGTCCCGGGATCGAAGCGCTGGGATTTTCGTGGCGAAACCAACCTAACCAACCGAAAACAAAGGAACACGCACCATGGGCCGGGTCATTCATTTTGAAATCCACGCCGAGAACCCCGAGCGGGCGATCGCCTTCTATACCAAAACCTTTGGGTGGCAGTTCAGCAAGTGGGAGGGACCGATCCCCTACTGGCTGATCACCACCGGTCCGGACAGCGAACCCGGCATCAACGGCGGCTTGGTGAAGCGCCACGGCCCGATCGACGGGCAGGCCATCATCGCCTACGTGGGCACCGTGCAAGTGGCCTCCGTGGATGAGGCGTCGGCCAAAATCCAGGCCAACGGCGGCTCGATCGTGGAGCCCAAATTCCCCATTCCCACGATTGGCTGGCTGGCCTATTGCAAGGACTCCGAAGGGAATATTTTTAATCTCATGCAGCCGGACCCGGCGGCGGCGTGAGGCGGGGGGACTGGTAGGACGGGGCGGGATCCGCAGCCCAAAGGGGGAAATAAACCCCAGCCCAGCAACGCCGAGGGGAATGGGACTGGGTTTCAAGCCCTGCGATGACGAAATTCGGGAAGGTCTTCGCACTTCCCACGATTAGGCCGCCCTTGCAGGGCTTGGCAAGCCAACCGCAAATACCCTGGGCGTTGCCCAGGGCGGTGGCTTGGTCGCGCTTTCAGCGCTTCGAATTCGGTTGCCGCGGCCGCTCCACGACCGCGGCGAACTGGAAAACGTCCTGGAAATCACCGTGACGATGGCCGGGCACGAATTGACCACCGACCAGAAGGATTTTTCGAAGCGCTCTGCCATTTGGTGGAAGATTACGAAAGGGAGCCCGCGGACGCCTCCGCCCCTGCGGGCACTCTACCGCGCCACGACACCGCGGCCGCGCTCGAAAGCGGTGCTTCACTTCGTTCACACCGCACTCCAAGCCGCTGCCGCGCAGCAGTTTTCGCCCGCGGGGAGACGCGCCCTCGAAAGGCTCCAGGCCAACCCACGTCAGGGCTTCACCGAAAACGTGAAGGTGGTGCTGCTGCGGAGGGTGGACCCTGGACGCAGGACAATCGAGGGAAACTCCGGGTGATGGATGGAATCGGGGTAGTGCTGCGTTTCGAGGGCCAAGCCGCCGTGGTTCAGGTGGTTGCCGGTGTACAATTGCACGGCGGGCTCGGTCGTGCGGACCTCCATGACCCGGCCGCTGGCGGGGTCGGTGGCCCGGGCGGCGAATTGCAAGTCCTTGCCGTTGCCACCCAAGATGAAGTTGTGGTCGTAGCCGTTCATGCGGGGCTTGAGTTGATCGATCCGCGCCCCCACGCGTTCGGGTTGCGTGAAGTCGACCGGGGTGCCTTTGACCGGCGCGATTTCGCCAGTGGGGATCAATTGGTCATCCGCCAGGGTGTAGCGGTCGCCGGGAATTTGGAGCACGTGGTTCAGGCAATTCCCGCCGCCGGCGAGGTTAAAATAGGTGTGGGTGGTGAGGTTCACCAAGGTGGGCTTGTCCGTGGTGGATTCGTAGTCCAACCGCAACTCGCCCTCGTCATTCAGGGTAAAGGTCACCGAGGTGGTCAAATTGCCGGGGTAACCTTCCTCGCCGTCCTTGCTGTGGTAGGTGAGCCGCACCGCCCCGGAGTGTTCCCCGGCGGGCAAGGCCTGCCCCTCCCAGTTCACCTGACCGAAGCCCTTGGGGCCGCCGTGAATGTGGTGGCGGCCGTTGTTGGCCGCCAACTTGTATTCCACGCCGTCCAAAGTGAACCGCGCCTGCGCGATGCGGTTGGCCACGCGGCCCATGACCGAACCGGCCGCCGGGAAGCGGCGGTAGGCGGCGAAGTTCGTGGTCCCGAGGACGACATTGGTGAAACTGCCGTGGCGGTCCGGCGCCTGCACCTCCGTGATCGTCGCGCCAAACGTCATGATCCGCGCCGACATCCCCGAGGCGTTGCGCAAGGTGAACAAGCGCACCGAGGCGCCGTCGGGCATTTGCCCGAATTCGGCCTCCTCGACGCGCCGCACCGGAGCGGCGGTCGAGCACAAGCTCATCATCAAACTCACCCCGGCAACAAAAGCCAGGGCCATCCAGCGGTCGGGAATGATCATGCCCGAGTGTTTCCCGCCCCCCGCCGCCAAGGCAAGCGGAAAGCATCCCGTCCGGGAACGGGAAGGTTCAGCAAAGCCCCAAGTCCGTGAATGGGGCAAAGGCGAACCGGAACAGGGAGGTGGGACGTTTTCCGCTTCGGTCATTTTCCGCGCTTTCCGCGCCTTCGCGTGACCCATCTCGCGTTCCCATTCAAAGGGGTTCGTTAGCCAAAAGCGATTGGATGGGGAGAGTCCGTACGCATACCCAAGCCGCACCTTTTGCGCAAGGACCGTTGCCTTGCTGCGTCTTCCATGTAGTATATAGGCATGTTGTTACAATTTTCCGTGTCCAATTACCGCTGCTTGAGAGAACTGCAGACGTTGAATTTCGCCGCCAGCCCGCAGGATAAATCATTGCCGGAGAACTGCATCCCCGTCGAATTGCCAGGGGTGGCGGGCAAACGCTGGCTCAAAGGGGTGGCTTTGTACGGCGCCAACGCCAGCGGCAAAACCACGATTTTGGAGGCCTTGGCGGCGCTCAATAGCTTGGTGGAAAACTCCGCGAAAGCGACTGATCCCTCAGACCCATTGACCCAAATCGAACCCTTCGCCCTCTGCCCCGCGGATCGCCAAAAGCCCACTGCGTTTGCCGTCAGCTTGGTGGCGGAAAACATCCGGTACGAATACCGCGTGGCCGCCACGACAGCGAGGATTTGGCATGAATCCCTGCGCGCGTTTCCCAAAAAGGTGGAGCAGCTCTGGTTTTGCCGTGATTGGGACGCCGCCGCCAATCGCTACGCTTGGACTCCCGAACGGCCCTCGGGCTTCGAACGCGACCGACAGCTGGAGGGCTACACTTTGAGCAACGTGCTTTTTTTATCCAAGGCCGTCGCCAACAATCGGGCCGATTTGGCCCCGGTGTTCCGCTGGTTCAAGGACCGTCTAAGTTTTGTGGACTTGAGTGTTCAAGGCAAACTGGGGCCTGGATTTACCCTGGGGTTGATGGAGAAGGATTCCGCGTTGCAAGCAAAAATCGTGGCGTTGCTGCGCCATGCAGACTTGGGGGTAACGGATGCTCGGATCATTGATGATCGACCATCAGGGGCCGATTTGGCCAAAATGGTTAAAGAGCTGCCTATGGAATTGCAAAATCAATTCCTAAAACGACGCTGGACCAAGCCAGCATTGACCCACCATACCACAACAGCAGATTCTGTGCCCCTGCCTTGGGGCTCGGAATCGGCCGGAACCCAACGATTATTCAGCGTGGCCGGTCCTTGGTTCGATATTTTGGAAAAAGGCCGGATAATCTGCGTGGATGAACTGGAGTCCAGCATGCACCCACTGATGGTCCGCGAATTGCTGCGCGTTTTTTTTAACCCTTCCGAAAATCCGCATGGCGCCCAAATTCTGTTTACGACGCATAACCCTTTGCTGCTCGACGAAACCTTGCTCCGCCGGGATCAAGTCTGGTTCACCGAGAAGGATGCCGCCGGGGCAACGCACCTTTACCCACTATCTGATTTCAGCCCGCGCCGGGGGGAATCCCTCGTCCGCGGCTACCTTTCCGGACGTTACGGAGGGGTGCCGTTTTTGCCCAACGGATTACTGGGCGCCACTTCCAACCCGGAGACAGCGGTGGATGGCGAAAAACAGAACGGAAAACCATGAATGAGAATCCGAATTCAAGCTCTCCTTGGTGGCAAGGGGCACGAGCCAGAAACGTCGCGCACAAACCCGCGTTGGTGGCCCCCTCGGCTTTGGCCAAGCCCGGGGACGCTTTTTTGATCATCACGGAAGGGAAGGTCACTGAACCAGCTTATTTTGACCAGCTGCGCACTAATTTGCATCTGGGCATTGTGGACATCCGTATTCAACCCGGAGAGGCCCCCGATCCCCGGCTGGTTGTCAAAACGGCGGCTCGGGAGGCCAAAGAACATCATCGCCTTTTCAAGAAGGGCAAGCTACCCAACACGGCCCCGGCCAGATTTGACCATGTTTGGGCCGTGGTGGACACCGATGTGGCGGTGCGCGAAGGCTTTTGGAATGAGGTTGTCCAACTGGCCCAGGCCCACAAGGTAACCTTGGCCCCATCGACACCCTGCATCGAATTCTGGCTGTTGCTGCACCTTTGTTACAACACTCGAACCGACCTTTGGGACGGCGACCGTGCCAAACGCGCTTTGGCGGCGGAGGTCAAAATGAAGTTGAATTTGGATTACTCCACCGAGGCGAAAAAAGCCAAAGCGGCGATCGCCAAACTGCTGAACCACTGGCCGGAAGCGGTGCGTAACGCGGGAAGGGTTCGCCAATATCATGCCAGCGCAGGCACCACGGAGCCCGCGAATCCCTCCACGGAGGTGGATCGACTTGTGCGAGCGATGAACGACGCGGCGCTGCCGCATAATCGCCGGCATATTCCCTGATCGGGCAACTTCACCACCATTCCTCATGCGCCGTCCAGATGAAGGTTGCCGAGGAACGGGGGCAAGCGTAATTTGGGCGCACGATGAATGCAGGTGCTTTTTCTCGCGGAACCCTGACCCGATTCCTTGGCCTCGTTGGTGGCTGTTTGCTCGCGCTGGGCGCCGGCCCCCGCCCGGCGCAGGGCCAAACCGCCGCCGCGGCGAACACCAACGGCCCGGCCACCA
Organism: uncultured Pedosphaera sp.; assembly: GCA_903930565.1. GTDB lineage: Bacteria > Verrucomicrobiota > Verrucomicrobiia > Limisphaerales > Pedosphaeraceae > CAIXFN01. Next base: position 788 of record CAIYZC010000101.1, on the reverse strand, counting down.
CGGCCGAGTTGCGGGCGCGGATCCAGCAGATCCTCAGCCAACCACGGTATGACAGCGCGCTGTGGGGCGTGAAGGTGGTGCAACTCGCGCGGCATCAAGTGGTCTTCGAGGCGAATGCCGGCAAGCTCTTCAGCCCGGCTTCCAACACCAAGCTTTACACGATGGCGCTGGCGTTGGACCGGCTCGGGCCGGAATTCCGCATCCGCACCTCGCTCTACGCCACCACCCCGCCGGATGCCGCGGGCACGGTGGCCGGGGATTTGGTGCTGTTCGGACGCGGGGATCCCACCCTCAACGCCCGCCTGCACGGCGGCAGCTTGGACCGGGCTTTGGAACCGCTCGTCGCGGCCCTGACGAACGCCGGGATTCACCGGATCACGGGCGACATCATCGGCGATGACAGCTTCTTCCACGGTCCGCCCATCGGCGGGGCGTGGGAATGGGAGGATTTGCAGGAAGGGTATGGCGCGGAAATCTCCGCGCTCTCGCTCAACGACAACACGGTGAAAGTCGTGGTCAAACCCGGGGCCGAAATCGGCGCGCCCGGCCGCGTGACACTCTCGCCCCCCACCGGCTACTTGGCGGTGAGCAACCGCACCCGCACCGTAGCCAAAGGGCCGCACCGGGAGATTTCGCTTTACCGTCCACTGGGGGAAAATGTCGTGTATGTGTCGGGCGGGGTGGTGGTGGACGACGCCACGGGCTTCAGCGACGACGTTGCGATCCATAATCCGGCGGGGTGGTTCGCCACGCGGTTTCAGGAATTGCTGGCGCGGAACGGCATCGTG
>CAIYZC010000100.1 GCA_903930565.1 uncultured Pedosphaera sp. | reverse complement strand
TAGTTGGGCGACCAAGACGGCATTGGCCGTGGTGCTCGCCTTGTCCTTGCTCTTCGCGGGGTTGCTGGCCGCCAGTCCGAGCTTGCACCAGTGGTGGCACGGCGACGATGCCACGGCGGACAGCCAGGTCTGCGCCGCCTGCCTCATCGCCCATGGCTTGACCGATTCCCTGCCGACGCAATTGGCGGCGATGGCGGTGGCTTTCTGTCTCCTCTTTTTTCTCCGTCCACCGCACCCCGTCCTTTGGCGGCAGGTGGATTTCCGCGCGCCCCCGGACCGCGGACCACCGCTTCCAGCCTGAGGCCGGCCAGGCCTCCGCTCCCACCGCGTTTCCGCGGCCGGGGCGATTTTTCGCTTGGACGGCCCGGTCGGCCGGGGGCAACCGCAAATCGGCGGCCCTCCACCCCGGTGGGTTTAATCCCTCCCCCAACCAGACCCGGCCCGCCCGAACCTGATTCGTCCTGAACCGGTTGCCCGTTCAGCCCTTGTAGCGAGCCAGTGAGTGATATGAATTCCCAGTTTTTCGACCGTTCCGTTTCCTCGGTTTTGTCCGCTTCGTCGGTGGACCGTTGTCCGCTCCGGCCCGGCGCCCGGCGCCGCGAATATCAAGCCGTGATCGCGGCCGTGGTGCTCCTGGGCGCCGCGGCCGCCCGTTCCCAAACCAATGCGCCGGCCCCGGCCGTGCCCCCGGCACCAGCGGTAACCGCGGCCGGCACCGGCGGCCTCACGAACGCCACGCGTTTGGAGGCCATCACGGTCGTGGGTGGCGTTGAAGAGGTCCGCACCCAGATTCCTTTGGATCTCGGCACGAGCGCTTACACGATCAATGAGCAGCAGCTGCAGGCGCTGCCTTCGGGGGAGAACGGCGGGTTCAATCAACTGCTCTTGCGCGCCCCGGGCGTGGCGGCGGATTCGTTGGGCCAGGTCCATGTGCGCGGGGAACACGCGAACCTGCAATACCGCATCAATGACATCGTGTTGCCGGAAGGCATCACGGGTTTCGGCCAGGAATTGGATCCGCGCTTCATGGAGAGCCTGCGGTTCATCACCGGGGCGTTGCCCGCGGAATACGGGTTGCGCACGGCGGGCGTGGTGGACATCCAGACGAAGAGCGGGAGCTTTGATCAAGGGGGCACGGCGACGGTCTATGGCGGCGCCTACGACACCTTCAGCCCGAGTTTCGCGTATGGCGGTTCCGAGGGGAAGTTGAACTATTTCTTCGACGGCGGCTACAACCACAACAACCTGGGCATCGAGAATCCGGCACCGGGCACGACCCCGCTGCATGATCTCACGGAGCAATACAAGACCTTTGGTTATTTGTCCTACAAACTGGATGACACCAGCCGCCTGGGTTTCCTTTACAGCGCCTCGTACGGCGGCTTTGAGGTGCCGAACCGGCCCGGCCTGGCGGGGACCTACGCCGGAGCGCCCGGGGCTCCCAGCTACTTTGATTCCGCGCAGCTCAACGAGCGGCAGTACGAAAAAAATTACTACGGCGTGCTGGCCTACACGAAGACCTTTGCGGACGCCAACCTGCAAATCGCCGGGTTCGGGCGCGACAGCAGCGTCCATTTCCGCCCCGACACCATTGGGGATTTGTATTTCAACGGCGTCGCGAGCGATGTGAACCGGGGCTTGGACACCGGCGGTTTTCAAGCGGATTTCACGGATCATTTGGGCGAAACCCACACCCTGCGCGCGGGGCTCGCCGCCACGCAATCCACGGCCTCGGACAAAAACCAATCCACGGTGTGGGATTTGTCCGCCTTGGGCGTGCCCACCGGGCAGCAGGTCATCCGCGACCAGGAAACCCTGCACGCCACGACCTTCAGCGCCTATGTGCAGGACTCGTGGAAGCTGACACCCAAAGTCACCATGAATTATGGCGCGCGCTTTGATATTTTTGATTCCTACGTGACCGAGTCGCAGATCAGTCCGCGGCTCAACTTGGTCTATCAGCCGGTGACGAGCACCACCCTGCATGCGGGTTACGCGCGGTATTTCACGCCGCCACCCTTGGAATTGGTCCGCTCGGGCAGCGTGGCGCAATTCAATGGCACGGCGAACGCCTCCCAAGTAACGACCGACGACCCGGTGAAAGCCGAGCGCGCCCATTATTTCGATGCGGGCGTCACGCAGGATTTGGCGCCCGGCCTGAAGGTCGGGGTGGATGCGTATTACAAAGTCTCCAAGGACCAATTGGACGACGGTTTGTTCGGCCAAACACTCATTCTGGCGCCGTTCAATTTTGAAAAGGGCGAAGTTCGCGGTGTCGAATTCACGGCCTCGTACACGGACAAGGGGTTCTCGACCTTCGCCAACGTGGCGGTGTCCAAGGCGCAGGGGCGGAATGTGGTCGCCTCCCAGTTCCTCTTTTCCCAAGCGGCGCTCAACTACATCCAAGGCAACTATATCCCGCTGGATCACGACCAAACGGTCACGGGTTCGTTTGGAGCGTCCTACAAATTCGAGGAGAGCCGGAGCGCCAATACGTTGGTGTTTGTGGATGCCTTGTTCGGGAGCGGGCTGCGCACGGACGGCGCCCCGCTGCCGGCCGATCCCTCGGTCGGGATTCCGAACGGCGGCAGTGTGCCGGTTTATTCCTCGGTGAACGTCGGGGTGCAGCAGGAATTGCAACTGAGCCAACGCACGAAGCTGCGCGCCCGCCTGGACATCGTGAACGTGTCGGACAACGTCTATGAGTTGCGCGACGGCTCCGGGGTGGGGGTCAACGCGCCGCAATACGGCCAGCGCCGCGGCTTTTACGGCACGCTGAGTTTTCTGTTTTAAGGGCGCATGACCGACGGCCAAACCAACACGGCGAAGGGGTCGCGAACGGGCGCGGGACTGGCCCTGCGCTCCGAGCTCGCGCGACTTTCGCTGCCCGCCCTGCGGCCCTCCGCCAGTCGCCGGTTGGCGTGGACGAATTCCTTGTGCCTGACATTTCTCCTCACCGGCATTCTGGGCGCCGCCCCGGAAATGCCGGTGCCGCGGCTGCCGCCGCCGGCCGAGGAGCCCATCCCGGTCTTGATCGAGCCCACCCCGCCGCCCCCGCCGCCCCCCGCAACGGAGACGCCCAGCCCGGACGCCCCGGCGCCGGACTCCGTCGAGCCCAGCCCGGCGGTGGCCGTGGCGTTGGACAGCCCGCAAATCAACTTTGCAGTCCCCACCATCGGCGTGGTGGTTGTGCCCTTGCACATGGCGGCCGCGCCGCCGCTCACGCCGCTCAAGGCCCCCGCCGTCGCCAAGACCGAAGTGGCGCCGCCCCCCGTCACGATTCTCGACACGGGGCGGAGCGGTTCGCGCCCCGCGCCGGATTATCCCACCGCCCTGCAGCGGTTGGAAATGGAGGGCACCGTGCAACTGCTCCTCACGGCGGACGCGGCGGGCCGGGTGACCGAGATCCAGGTTGCGGGCTCCTCCGGCCACGCCGTGCTCGACCACCACACCAAGGATTGGGTGCGGCGGCACTGGACCCTGCCGCCCGGCGAGCCCGGCCAGGCCGCCCGGGCGTTTACGGTGCCCATCCGGTACACCCTGGCCCGCCGACACTAATTGCCCTGACGCTTTCCGATTTCCCTTTAACTTATGCTTGCCAATATTGCGGTTGAATTCTTCGTCAAAGGCGGACCGGTCATGTGGCCGATTCTCGCCAGCGCCCTGGTCGCCATCGCCGTCGTCGGCGAGCGGAGTTTCTGGTGGTTCCGCGAGAGCCGGCGCCGGAATCCCCGCCAATTGGAGGAGGTCCTGGCAAAGTTGGAAAACGCCGGCCCGGCCGCCGCCGCGAAGGCGGCCGAGGGTTCCGAGGACCCCGTGGTGCGCATGATTGGCCGCGGCTTGGGGCACTCTTCGGCCGCGATGGTGGGCGCGCTCCAACTCGCCGCGGGCATCGAACTCGAGCGCGCGGGCCGGTTTCTCACGGTCATGGACACCCTGGTGACCCTGGCACCCTTGCTGGGTTTGCTGGGCACCGTGACCGGTTTGATGCGCGCCTTCCTCAAGATCGGCTCGAACGAGCTCGCCGTGGCGGCGGTGACCGGCGGCATTGGCGAGGCGTTGATCGCCACCGCGTGCGGCCTGGGCATTGCGATCGTCGCGCTGATTCCTTACAATTACTTCAGCGGCCGCGTGGTCCGGCTCCAATACGAATTGGAAACCGCCGCCACGAATGTGGAGGTCATGGTGTTGGCCGCCCGGACCGGGGCGGACGCCCCCGCCACCCGCTGACATGAAACTGCCCTCACCCGTCCGCCGGCGCCATTCCCGGATCGAGATCATCCCCTTGATCGACATCATGTTTTTTCTCCTGGCGTCGTTCATGATGGTGAGTCTCCAATTGGACCAGTCCCGGAACATTCCCGTGGACCTGCCGCCGTCGGTGGCGGCGCGCCATGATTTCCGCCCGGATCTCTTCAACATCGCCGTCGACCGGGCCGGGGACACCTGGCTGGAGAAGCGCAAGGTGACGCTCGCGGAAATCCAAACCGCCTTGAGCAACCGCTTCCGGCTCGACACCAACGTGCCCGTTTACATCAGCGGCGACCGGTTGACACGCCACGGCGCCATGGTGGACGTGCTCGACATGGTCCGCGGCGTGGGCGTGCAAAAAGTGGCCTTCACCGTCGGCGGCGAGGAAGCGGCCGCCCCCACGCCATGAAAATCCGCTCCCCCTTGCGCCCCCGGCGCACCCGCCTGGAGATCATTCCCCTGATTGACATCATGTTCTTTCTCCTGGCGTCCTTCATGATGGTGAGCCTGCAAATGCAGAAGGTGCGCACCCTCAAAGCGGCGCTGCCCACCGCCACGCTGGCGGCGCCCACCAACACCAAGCCCGACCTGCTCAACCTTCTGGTGGACGCCGACGGGCGGGTGCGCGTGGAAGACCGGCCGGTGTCGTTTCCCGAATTGCACACGCTCCTCACGAACCGGTTCCAGTTGAACACCAACCTGCCGGTCTACATCACCGGCCAACGCGACGCGACGCATGGCGCGATGGTGTACGTGCTGGACTTCGTCAAACGCGCCGGCATCCAGCGCGTCGCCATCTCGGTGAAAGCCGCCGCCCCCGCCGTCGCCCGTCCCTGACCCCGCCATGAAAAGCAACTTCCAACTCAACCTCTTTCTCCTCCTCGCGTGCGGCCTGTGCACCTTGTGCGCCTACCAATGGTATGGCCAGACCGAGGAACGCCGGCGCACGGCGGCTTTGAACCAAACCCTGCTCGAGCGCGCCGCCGCGATCCAGGGCTACACCAACTCCCTCCGCACCCTGGACCGCCAGGTCGCGCAAATGGACGCCCGGATCGGCGAGTACAAGGAAGTCCTTCGCACCAACGACCAGTTCATCGCCCAGCAAAAGCGTGAATTGACCCGCGCCAAGGCCGAAAACCAGGCGCTCACCCAACAAGTGGCCGAGTACAAAAAGGCGGTGGATTCCTTCGAAGCCCGGTTGAAGGATGTGTATGCCGGCGTGCAGAAGCAGAACGATTCCCTGAAGGAACTCGCCGCCCAGCGGGACGAGTATGTGCAAAAGTACTCCGACAGCGTGAAGGAGCGCAACGCGGTGGTGGAGCAGTTCAATGAGTTGGTCGCCCGCTTTGCCGAGCTCCAGACCAACCACGTGAAAACCGGCAAATGACCCTTCCGCTCGTGAACCCGCTGCTCGCCATCCGCCACCTGCGCAAGTCCTACGCCATCCCCGAAGGCGGCCGGCACTTGGTGGTGGCGGTGGACCATTTCGATCTTGCCGCCGGGGCGGAGGTGGGTTTGCGCGGGGAGAGCGGCTCGGGCAAAACGACCCTGCTGAACCTGATCGCCGGCATTCTGACGCCCGACGCCGGCACGATCACTCTTGCCGAGCAACCGATCTCCGCCCTGCCCGAGGCCGCCCGTGACCGGCTTCGCGCCCGAACCCTGGGCTATATTTTCCAGACCTTCAACCTCCTGCCCGGCTACACTTGCCTGGAGAATGTCCTCTTGGGCATGTCCTTCGGGCCCGGACCGGACCGCGCCCACGCGGTCGGCCTCCTGCGGCGCATGGGCTTGGAGCAACGGTTGAACTACTATCCGCGCCAACTCTCCACCGGCCAGCAGCAGCGTGTCGCCGTGGCCCGCGCCCTGGCCAACCGCCCCCGGCTCGTGCTGGCCGACGAACCCACCGGCAACCTCGATCATCGCAACGCCGCGGAGGCTTTGGCGCTCATCCGCGAAATCTGCCGTGAACACGGCGCCGCGCTCCTCTTCGTGAGCCACGACCGGGAGGTCCTCGCGCAATTCCCACACGTGGCCGATCTGGCCCAACTGCGCCCGCCGGAAACCATCGCGGGCCAACCGGAGGGGCGCGCATGATCCTGCCCCTGATGATTTGGCGCAGCCTGCGCCAGCACGCCCTGTCCACGCTGGTGACCGCCTTTTCAATCGCCTTGGCCGGGGGCTTGCTCATGTCCGTGTGGGCCGTGCGCACGCAATCCCAAGCGGTGTTCACCGGCGTCAACGCCGGGTTCGACGCCGTCCTGGGCGCGCGCGGCTCCAAGCTGCAACTGGTGCTCAATGCCGTCTTCCATCTGGAAGCCTCGCCCGGGAACGTCGCATGGGAGGATTATCTCACTATCGCCCGGCATCCGAATGTCGCCCTCGCCATTCCTCTGGCCGTGGGGGACAACTTCCGCGGCTACCGCCTCGCCGGAACTTTGCCCGAACTCTTCACCCGCGCCGAATTCGCGCCCGGCCGCCACTTCACCCTGCGCCCCGGCGGCGAGTTCTTCGATCCCACCCGGCGCGAGGCGGTCGTCGGCAGCTTTGCCGCGCAAAAGCTCGGCCTCCGCCGCGGCGACCAGTTCCATCCCTACCACGGACTCACCTTCAACGAAGCCGACCAGCATGCCGAAACCTATGTCGTGGTCGGTATTCTGGAGCCCTCCAACACCCCCGCCGACCGGGTGATCTGGATTCCGCTGGAGGGCCTGCAAAGCATGAGCGGCCACGCCACCAACACCGTCAGCGAGTTGAGCGCCGTCCTGGTCAAACTCAAGTCCGCCGCCGGCGGGTTCGCGATGGACCAGGCCTACAATAAACAAGGCAACCGACTCACCTTCGCGTGGCCCATTGGCCAGGTCATGGTCGAACTCTTCCGGAAAATCGGGTGGTTTGATGAAATCCTCGCCTTGGTCGCCGACCTGGTGGCGCTGGTGGCCACCGCCTCCATCCTGGCCGGCATTTACAACTCCATGAACGAACGCCGCCGCGAGATCGCCATTCTCCGCGCCTTGGGCGCGCGCCGAAGCATCATCTGCGGGGCCATCTTGGGCGAAGCCGCGGCGATTGCCGCGTTTGGCATGGCCGCCGCTTTTGGGGGCTATGCCTCCATCATGGTCACCGCCGCCGGCGTTATCCGCGCCCAAACCGGCGTGGTTCTCGACCCCTGGCAATTCAACCCCGTCATGGTCTTCGCCCCTGTGATCCTCATCGCCCTCGGCGCCCTTGCTGGCGTGATCCCGGCCTTGAAGGCCTACCGCACCCCGGTCGCGGAGCATTTGGTGCCCGGATAAGGCGGGCGGCCCCCGTAGGGCGGGTCGCGACCTGCCACGAATAGCTGGCTCCCGATGGCGAAGAATTATTGTTCTGCGGCGCGATAAAAGACCGCGGGACCTTGGGAAGGCCCGCGCAACGAGGTCGTCCAAATGCCGAGGACAGGCGGGTTGGTGAGAATTGGGAACCAATCGTGGAGGTTGGTCGATTGGGAAACAATGATCGGGCCATGGCCGCTCAGGCCCGCTAGGGTAAATTTCTCGCCCGCTCCGGTATCGCCCCCGGCCAAGGTGGTGAAATAGGGGGTGGTCCGGCGGATGAAAAGTTGTGCCGGTGAGGTCATGACCCCACCGAGGTCGTTGCTAATGTTGCATCGATAGCTGCCGGCGGTCGACCAAGAGGCGGGCACCACAAAGCTGGAATTGGTGGCCGCGGGCACGTTGGCGCCGTTATACTGCCATTGGTAGGTCAAGGGTGGTAGACCGAGCGCGACGGTGGTCAAGGTCGCCGAGTCTCCATTGTCCGCAGTTTGGGTCCAAGGTTGGCGGAAGATCGCCGGGGCTCCGTTGTTGAGCACCGCCAGTCCGTGTTCAGCACCCATTGAGAAGGACGCCACGTTGGTCAAGGTGACCGGCAGTGAATAGAGGTTGGAGGCCCCCCAAGTCACCAGCGAACCATTCTGGCGCAAGGCGATGATCTGAGAATCGCCCGCCGCAATGGCCACCACGTTGGACAGGCCGGGGGGGATGTTGGTGATTCCGGAACCCGGTGCGCCGCCCCAAACCACCACCGTGCCATCACTGCGCACGGCCGCAGAATAGTAAAACCCCGCGGCGATGGCGACTACATCCCGAAGATTGGCCGGGATATCAATTTGACCATCGTAATCCAACCCCCACGCCAAAACCACACCGTCCTGCCGCAATGCCAAATTGTGATCCGCCCCCGCCGCAATGGCCACGACGTTGGTGGCAACGAGCGGCGTCGCGATCAGGTTGTTGGGATCCCCGGTGCCCGCGATGGGCCAGTTCAAAACTCCACCATCAGCACGGAGACCCAGCGCGTAATAAACGGCCGTGGCCACAGCGATGCAGTTGGTGGCGTTCGCCGGCGCAGGGCTTCCGGCGGTCAGGATGGTGCCGTCCGCCCGCAAGGCCACCAGCGTGTGGCCTCGTGCCGCCACGGCCAGGAGGTTGGTGGCTGTTGCATCCAGACTGGGGTAGGGAAAGCCCCAAGTGACCAAATTACCTTGCGGGTTGACCAGCGCGCTCGCAAAGTCCCCGGCGAGGAATATTGACGGGGTGACGGTGCCTGCGGGGGGTGTTAGTTCAAGAAACGAGTCGTCCCCCCAGCCGATGAATCGGTTGGAAACCAGGGTGAGGGTGGCGGGTGGGCTGACGGTTACTCCCGCCGCATTGCTGGCTGCGAGGGTGTAATTTCCCAAATTCGCGGCTGAAAGGAAGCCGAGCACCAAGTGGGTGCTGGTGGCGCCGGCGATGCTCGCGCCGTTGAATTGCCATTGGTAGCTGAGCGGCTCGGTGCCCGCCGCCAGGCCGGTGAATTCGCAGATTCCCGCCGCAACCGCCGTCTGATTCGTGGGCGGCTGCTGGAAGCTGGGCGGGGCGGGCACCACGGTGAGGGTTCCCGTGGAAAAGGTCCAACCGTAGGCGTTGGTCAGCCAAACCGTGTAGTTGCCGCTGTGGGCGGCTTGTGGGTCGGACAGCACGAGACTGGAATTGGTGGCTCCTGTGAGCCCCAGCCCATTAAACTGCCAGGCATACGAGACCGGTTGCGCCCCAGTGTTGCCGACGGCCAAGGAAAGTGGCGTTCCTGCCGGGCCGGTGCGGGTGCCAATGCCGTTCGTAACGGATGGGGGCGAGGTGTCGGGCGTGAAAGTGACCTGGTCCACCACCCCGGTCGTGCCGACGTTCAGACCTTGGGAATTGCTCAATTGCCAGCGCAGGAGATTGGTGCCCCAAGGCACCACAAACGTTTCGTGATACCAAACTCGGTCACCGGGCACCTGACTGTAAGTTTTCACCCCGTTGATCCAGAACTCAATCTCCAATGCTTGCTGCGAATCCAAGCCCTCATACCAAAAGCTGATGGTGCCGCCCGTTGTCACTGTTGTTTGCAGGGTGGCGATGTTGGTGCGGAACACGACCGCTTCCGCCGCCGCCACCCCATCGTGGGACAAACTGGTCTCCGCCAGCCAGGGGATGCTGCTGGTCGAACTCCAGTTCAAGCCCGGGCAATTCAAGGCGGTGCCGAGATCAATGCTGCCCGCGAGTGCGCCGGTGCTTGTCACGCTGCCATAGGCATTCGCGGCCACCACGGTGTACACCCCTTGATTGGCCGGGCTAAAGTTCGGGAGGAGGAGTTGGGCGTTCGTGGCCCCAAGCAGATTGGTTCCGCCAAACTGCCATTGATAAAAAATTGGTTGTGGTCCCCCTGCCTGGGCCTGGAAGACGGCCGAGCCCCCGATTCCGGCCAGCACGTTGGTGGGTTGGAGCAGAAAGACCGGAGGATTGGTCAATACGTTCAAAACCGCGCCGGGGGAGAGCACGGCACCATAACGATTGGCGATGAGCAATTGGTAAGGACCAACCTGGTTTGGTTGGACATTGAGCAGTTTGAGGTTTGCATTGGTGGCGCCAGGTATATTGGTGCCGTTGAACTGCCATTGGTAGGTGATCGGGCGGGCGCCGAGGATGCCAAGGCCGGTCCCGATCGTCGCCGGTACACCCGCATTTGCGGTTGCCCCGCCCGGCGGGGCAAAGACCCACGGCGGGCCGCTTTCCTGAAGGGCCAGACCGTAGCTGAGGCCCAGCGTCGCTTGCACCACTTGGTTGAGCCCGGGAGGCGGGTTGGTGACCGGAAACGCATTGCCTCCCCAAACCATGAGTGACCCGTCGCTGCGTACCGCCAGGGAATTCATGAAATTCGCCGCTAAGCCGACCACGTTGGAAAGCCCCGGGGGCAGGAACGTGGTGCCCCCCGTGTAATTCCGTCCCCATGCCGTCACCATACCGTTAGTGTCGAGGGCCAGGCTGGTCTGGTTTCCTGCTGCCACCGCCACAATCCCGCTCAAACCTGCGGGAACAGTTGCGGCGCCACTGCTGCTGGACCCCCAAGCCACCACTTGGCCGCCGGCGGTTACCGCGAGACTGTGGTCGATGCCCGCCGCAATGGCAACGACGTTCGATAAACCGGCGGGTGCAGTCGCTTGTCCGAAACTGTTGTAACCCCACCCGGTTACCGTGCCGTAGGCAGTCAGGGCGAGGCTGTGGTTGTACCCGGCGGCAATGGTCACAACATTGCTCAAACCCGGCGGTACATTCAGCTGTTGATAGGAATTATCCCCCCAAACGATCACTGAGCCATCCCGTCGCAAAGCCACGGCATGTTGGTTGCCTGCCTGAATGTCAACTAGATTGGTCAATCCTGTGGGCAGGTTCGTGGAGTAGGGCCGGGTTCCGCCTTGGACCTGGAGGGTGCCATTGGTGAGCAGAAAATAGCTGGCATACGTCCCTGCCGCCACGCGTGCCACGTTGGATTGGCCCATCGGAAACTGCAAGACATCGCTATTGAGATTCGTCCCGCTCCAACCAACGACGGTTCCGCTTTGCGCCTGAGTTTTAGTTGCCGCGCAGGTTAGTGCAATCCACCCCGCCAAGAGGGGCAAACGGCGCTCCAACCAAATTCTCACCATGTTTTTTTTCATGCCGCTGAGTTGAATCTGCTTATTTCAGGAATCGCCGCCGGGCATTGGCCATTTCCTTAGCCCATCAGCTGCGAACGTCAGCCCGAAAAATGGCACAGTCTTCGACCATGGTCAAGACCAGGCAATTTGTTCGATCAACCACCGCAGATTCTTGCTGAAATTGACGAAATCAAGGATTGGAAACAAAGCGCTGGAAAAACCTTTTATCTCGGCGATTGGCATCTGCGGATGTGCATCCCCCCATCGCGAGCTGGTTGAAGCGGGATTTAGCTTTCAGCTGCAACGCATTACGCCTTCCCCGCGCCCAAACCCGCGTGATTCTCGACCAATGGCAATTCAACCCCCTCATAATCTTCCCTGATTGCCTTGGGTGCCCTCGCCAGCCCAATCCCCGCGTTAAATGCCTGCCGCACCCCGGTTGCGGAGCATTTGGTGCAGGGGTGCGGTGTAAGGGGTACGGGCCGACGGATTGCGTTCGAACCAGGACCCAGGATTTTATCTTGAGCTGAGGCGTCGCGCCCATTTGGTTCGCCGGGATGGCGCCAGAGATTCCGGGTGTGATTCAGGGAGGATTTGCATTGTGGTTGGCTGCGACCTGCGGAAGTGCGGAAGCCTCTGACTGGGGCTCGAAGCGGGCGGTATAGGTGAGGGAAGGGGAGCCGAGAGGCTGCTGCAAACAGGTTTAGTGCAGCACGGCCACGAGCCGCGGGCGGTAGCCGGCGCGGGCGTAGGCGGGGTCGGTGGGGATGAAATCGGCGGTGAAACGGGGCGGGGGGGCGTCGAGGCGGTTCGCGGCGGCGGGGACGCGCGTGCGGAGGTCGGGGGTGGGGGCGTGGAAGACGCAACCGGTGATCTTGCCGCCGAGCAGGAGGTCGATTTCGTAGCGGGTCGTGCCGGTCAAACCGGTGGCGAGGGTGTTGTCGGAGAAGATGCAATCACGGTACTCGCTGCGGCCGCCCATGTCGTCCACGGCGTTGCGGTTGCCGGTGAAGGTGCAGTGATCGACCACCGCCCGGGAGCCGGTGAAGATGGTCAGGACGCCGTTGTTGGTGAAGGTAAGGGGGCCGCCCCGGAGGGTGAGCGGGTCCATGCCGGCGTTGCCGGCGTTCGTGACCAGGAGGCAGTTGCGGATTACGGCCGCGCTGCCGGCGAGGAGGTCAATGGCGGCGCCGGTGACCTGGGCGCGGTTGTTGCGAAAGACGCAGTTTTCCAGCAGCACGGGCAACTCGTTCGCGCCTTCCTGCTGGATGGAGACCCCGGCGGCGCAGGGGCTGGCGAAGTTGTCCACGACCTCGAGATCCCGCAGGGTGGGGGAGGAGCGGCCGAAGACTTTTACCGCGCCGCCATCGGTGTAAAAAAAGAGGTTTTTGTGGAAACTGGTGTCGGGTTCCATGGCCTGGGTGAGTTTCTGGCTCACGTAATTCGCGGCGCCGGTGAGGCGGAAGCCCTGCAACAATGTGTTACTGCCGACGCCGACGCCGAAGTACACCACATGATTGACCACCGCGGGGTAGCCCTCGGCGCGCGGGGTGGTCAGGGCGGGATTGGCGGCGGAGAGGGTGACGGCGCCGTCCGCCAAGAGCTGGACGCCGTCGTGGCGTTGGTTGAACCAGATGAAGGCCTGGCGTTTGCCCTCGGGGTAATAGAGACCGGCATGAACCCGCACGACTTTGTTGCTGGGGTTGAGGGCGGCGGCGTCCAGGGCGGCTTGAATGCTTTCGCCCGGGTGAACATGGAAGCCGTCCGCGGCGGGCGACAGCGCTCCGGCGACGGGACACGGGCCCGTGAGGAAGAATCCCAAGAGGAGCGCAATCGCCAGCGGCCACCGGCAGGGCCGGTTGGCGGAAACAGGTAGGCAGGGGTGGCGGAACCGCAGCATGATGTTGGTGGCGGAGGCTTAGCGCAGCCCCGGCGGGGGGTCAAGGTGAATTCACGGCGAATTCACCGAGAACCCACATTCCGGACAGAATTAGCGCAATTCGGCTTGTCAAAGCCCGCATTCCGGTTCTATACCCTTGGCGGCGGGCGACCGGCGTTTGCCAATTTAATTATCCATATTACCCAGTTTTGCGGTTTCCAACCGCCCCATTTTATATGCCAGATTCATGCGTCCGCACCGGGTTGACCGGCCGTACACTTTCTTACGCCCTAGCAGTGTGCCTGGGCGGCATCCAGGGCGTGTTCGGCCAGGCGAACCAAGCCCCGCCGGCCCCGGATGTGCCGGGGACGCACAAGGCGCTGGCCGCCCGCAAGGCGGAACAGGAAGCGGCCGCGAAGCAATTCCAGACCTTTTACGGCTTTCAATTCAAAAACGAAATCGACCACAGCGGGATCACGTTCCGGCACCAAATCGTGGACGACTGCGGAAAGGAATTGAAGGCGATCCTGTACGATCACGGCACCGGAGTGACGGCGGCGGATGTGGACGGGGACGGGAAGATCGACGTGTTCTTCGTGAACCAAATTGGCGGCTGCGAATTGTGGCGCAACGTGGGCGGCGGGAAATTCGAAAACATCACGGAAAAGGCGGGCGTGGGGTTGCCGGGCCGGGTGTGCGTGGGGGCTTCGTTCGCGGATTTGGACAATGACGGGCTGCCCGACTTGTTTGTCACCACGGTGAAGGGCGGGAATGTGCTGTTCAAAAACCTGGGCGGCGGCCGGTTCAAGGACATTTCCAAGGAGGCCGGGTTGGATTATGTGGGGCACTCCTCGGCGGCGGTGATGTTCGATTACGACAACGACGGGTTGTTGGACATCTTTTTGGTGAACACCGGGGTGTACACGACCGACGTGAAGGGCCGGGGCGGCTATTATGTGGGCGTGACCAATGTGGCGATGGGGTTCTCGATGGATGACCGCAAGGAACCGAGCATTCTGTACAAAAACCTCGGGGGGATGAAGTTCAAGAATGTTTCCAAAGAAACGCATTTGCTGCACGATTTGTGGTCGGGCGACGCGACCTTCTGCGACGTGAACGGAGACGGGTATCCGGACCTGTTCGTGTTGAACATGGCGGGCGGGTCCAAGTATTACGAGAACCAGGGCGGCAAGAGTTTTGTGGACAAGACGGCCCAGTATTTTCCCCGGACGCCCAGCGGCGCGATGGGGGTGAAGTTTTTTGATTTCAACCAGGACGGCTTGATTGACCTGTATGTCACGGACATGCATTCGGACATGTCCCCGTTGCAAAACCGGGTGGGGGAGAAGAACTTCACCCTGGAGTTTGAAAAGGCCAAGAGCGAGCCGTGGTGCGGCGCGGAATGGAGCGCGGAGGAGCGGGCCAACAGCCTCAAAAACCTGATTTACGGCAACGCCTTTTACCTGAACCAAGGCGGCGGCAAATACACGGAAATTTCGGACCCGGCCAACGCGGAAACGTACTGGCCCTGGGGGTTGAGCGTGGGCGATCTGAATGCGGACGGCTACGAGGATGTGTTCATCACCTCCGGGATGGGTTACCCCTTCCGCTATTCCATTAATTCAGTGCTCTTGAACGAGGGCGGCAGGCGGTTCCGCGACGCGGAATTCCTGCTGGGCGTGGAGCCCCGCGCGGGGATGCAAGTGGACGAGGTTTATTTCACCTGCGACTGCTCGGGCGAGGACAAAAAGAACCCCCTGTGCTACCACAAAAAGGGGCTGCTGCCGGTGCGCGGCGTGCTGAGTTCGCGGTCGAGCTTGATGTTCGACGTGGATGGCGACGGCGACCTGGATTTGATCGTGGAAGATTTCAACGACCGCCCGCAGGTCTTGATCAGCAATTTGACCGCCAAGAAGACGATCCATTATCTGAAGATCAAATTGGTGGGTACCAAGTCGAACCGGGATGGTTTGGGCGCGACCGTGAAGGTGAAGGCGGGCGGGAAGACGTACACGCAATACTACGACGGCAAGTCCGGTTATTTCGCGCAGAGCTTGTTGCCCATGTATTTCGGCTTGGGCAACGCTACGAAGATCGAGGCCATCGAAATCAAGTGGCCCTCGGGCACCCAGCAAGTGATCACCAGCGGCCTGGGGATCAACCAGCAGATGGAAATCAAGGAAGGCGCCAATTAACGAGGCTCCTACCATGCAGCCGGATTGCGGCCAAAGTTAGCCCGCGCCCAGCCGGGGGTGATGCGCGCCCACAGCCCGGGGGATGTGATCATCCCCTTCGGACGGGGACGAAGTCGACCGGCGACGAAGGGTTGCGTTGGTTCCGGGAAGCGGGGGAGCGAGGGATGGCCGGGCGTTGCTCGGTTTGAACTCCCTCCGACGCGGCAAAACAATCGCGTTGACGCTGGGGCGAGGGTCTTTCAGAATGCGCGCCAGTTTGCGGGCTGGGCGCCAAGCGCCCGACCCCGGCCACCTTAATTAATTCAATCATGAATCTGGACGCGCTTTATTCGGAATTGACGTTGAAAAACAGTGCCAAGATGGTGCTGCTGGTCTTGGACGGTCTGGGCGATATCGCCACCAAGGAGCAGAATTATCTGACGCCCTTGGAAGCGGCCGTGACGCCCAATCTGGACGCGCTGGCGCAACAGGGCGCCCAGGGGCGCATGATCCCCGTCGCGCCGGGAATCACCCCGGGCAGCGGGCCGGGCCATTTGGGTTTGTTCGGTTATGATCCGCTGGAATTCCAAGTGGGCCGCGGGGTGATCGAAGCGCTGGGGCTGGGGTTGGAGTTGCGCGGCGGCGACGTCGCGGCGCGGGCAAATTTTTGCACCTTGGACGCCAAGGGCATCGTGACCGACCGGCGCGCCGGCCGCATTGAGACCGAGGTTTGCGAGGAGCTGTGCGCCTTGCTGGCCGCGAAAATCAAGAAGATTGGGGACGCCGAAGTGATCATCAAGGCGGGCAAGGGGCACCGGTTCGTGGTGCTGTTCCGGGGCAAGGGCCTGGAAGGACCGTTGACGGACGCGGATCCGCATCGCGAAGGCTTGGCGATTCCCCAGGTGGAACCCGTGGACAAAAAATCCGCCAAAGCAAAGAAAGCCGCGGAATTGATCCAGAAGTTTTACGCCGCGGCGCTGCCCTTGCTGGCCAAAAAGAAGCCCGCGAACGGCTTCCTCATGCGCGGCATCGCGCACCAGCCCGAGATTCCGACCTTTCAGGAGCGCTATCAAATGCGGCCGGGTTGCCTGGCGGTGTATCCGATGTACAAAGGCCTGGCCCAATTGGTGGGCATGACCAAGATGGAAGGTCCGCAGACCATCGCGGAACAATTTGAGCGCTACGTGGCCGAGTACGACAACTACGATTACTTCTTTATTCACTACAAGTACACGGACATGTACGGGGAAGACGGCAATTTTGCCGCCAAGAAGAAAGCCATCGAGGATTTGGACGCGGCGCTGCCGATCTTGTTGAGCAAGCGGCCCGACGTGCTGGCCGTGACGGGCGACCACTCGACCCCCTGCGCGGCCAAAGGGCATTCCTGGCATCCGCAGCCGGTGCTGCTGGTTTCGGAGTTGTCGGGCTGGGACAAATTGCAACGCTTCACCGAAACGGGGGCGAACAGCGGCTCGTTGGGTGTGTTCGACGCGAAGTTCCTGATCCGCTTGATGCAGGCCAACGCGCGGATGTTCGACAAATTCGGCGCCTGATGGCCACGCTGGTCTTCGACATCGAGACCTCGGCGCTGCCGGCGGAGAACTTCGACGAGGCGCAGCAGGAGTATTTGTTCCGGGAGGCGGAAAGCCTGCCGGATTTGGAAGCGCGCGCGGCGCGCCGGGAGGAAATCCAACGGCAGTTCAACCGCTGGCCGCTCACCGCGCAGGTGGTCTGCGTGGCCATGCTCAATGCGGAGTCGGCGCGGGGGCAGGTGCTGTTCGTGGCGGAGGATTTCGAGACGGAGGACGAAACGGCCGGGCCCGTGGAGTTCGTGCCCTGCGTGGATGAAGGCGAGCTGCTCACCGCGTTTTGGGACGTGGCCCAGCACTACGAAAACATCGTCACTTTCAATGGTCGGAGTTTTGATGTGCCGTTCCTGTATTTGCGCTCGGCCGTCATGAACGTTCCGATCACACGGAAACACTGGCTGGGGAATCGGTTCGCCGCCGAACCGCATTGCGACTTGGCGGAACAGTTCACCTTCCATGGAGTGAGCGGCCGGGACGGTGCGGCGCGGCGGTTCAACCTGGACTTCTACTGCAAAGCGTTCGGTTTGGATTCGCCCAAGAGCCACGGCGTCACGGGCTGGGATATGAATGAAATGGTCGCCGCGGGGCGCCAGCGGGAAATCGCGGAATACTGTCTGCGCGATGTGCGCGCGACGGTGCAACTGCACAAAATCTGGAAAGAGCGGTTGACGGGGGTGAAGTAACCCCGCCACCGCAGCCGGTCCGTCCCGCCGGGCGGGAGCCTGCTCCCGTCGGCCCATCGCCAAGCATCCGTCCAAAATGAGTTCCCCCATCCATTCCCTTCCGCCGGTCGCGGCCCGCGTGCTGGTGTGCTTCGCCGTGCGGGAG
This sequence comes from uncultured Pedosphaera sp., assembly GCA_903930565.1. Lineage (GTDB taxonomy): Bacteria > Verrucomicrobiota > Verrucomicrobiia > Limisphaerales > Pedosphaeraceae > CAIXFN01. Next base: position 18,930 of record CAIYZC010000100.1, on the reverse strand, counting down.
GAGGCGGTTTTTTTCCGCGGCGCGGCGGTGCCCCCCGGGGTGGTAACCTGCGTGACCGGCATGGGGGCGCGCAACGCGGCCACCGGGGTGCGCCGGGCATTCGCGGCGGAGCGGCCGGATTGGGTGGTGACGGCCGGGTTCGCGGGCGGCCTCGATCCGAGTTGGCCGACGGGCGCGGTGGCCTTCGACGCCGATCCGGAGTTGGTGGAGTTCGCGGCGCGCCTGCGCACGGCGGGGGCGCGCACGGGCCGGTTTGTCCACGCCGAAAGGGTGGCGGTGACGGTGGCGGAGAAACTCGAGTTGCGACGGGCCACCGGTGCCGAGTTGGTGGAAATGGAGTCGGCCGTGATTCGCGCTTTCTGCCGGGAACAGGGCGTGCCGAGTGCGACCGTGCGGGTCGTTTCCGATCCCGCCGGGGAGGATTTGCCCCTTGATTTCAACGCCCTCATGACCCCGGATGCCCGGATCAGTCTCCCCCGGTTGGCGCTGGCGGTGGCCCGCTCGCCGGGGCGGATTCCGCGGTTGTTGCAATTTCAGCGGCAAACGGCGGCCGCAGCCCAAAACTTGGCGCGGACCTTGGCGGCGGCCTTGACCGGCGGAGGCGTCGGCGATTCCCATGGGCGCCGCGCCTAAGCTTTCGTTGCGCGAGGGCCTGGCGGCGCTGCCCCGGCCGGTTTGGGTGCTCTTCGCGGGCACGTTCCTGAACAAATTCGGGACGTTTGTCATTCCCTTTCTTTCCCTGTACTTGACGCAGCGCGGCTTCAGCACCGCGCAGGCGGGTCTGGCCATCGCGGCCTACGGGGTGGGCAACTGCCTGGCCGCCGGGGTGGGTGGTCACTTGGCGGACTCCCTGGGCCGGCGCCGCACCATTGTGCTCTCCATGCTGGGCGGCGCCGCGTCGATGCTCCTGTTGTCGCAGGCCCGCACCTTGCCGTGGATTGTGGTCTTGGTCGGTTTGGCGGGGCTGGCCGGCGAGTTTTACCGTCCGGCCAGCAGTGCCTTGTTGGCGGACCTGGTGCCGCCCGCGCAGCGGGTGACCGCGTACTCCGCGTACCGGCTCGCGTTCAACGCCGGCTGGGCATTTGGCCCGGCGACGGCGGGCTTTTTGGCGGGGCATTCCTTCTTTTGGCTCTTCGCCGGCGATGCCGCGACCTCGCTTTTGTTTGCGGGGGTGGCCTGGGTGGCGCTGCCCGAGGGCGTGCGGGCGCCGCGCACGGAGGCCGGTTGGGGGCCGGCCCTGGGGGTGATCCGCCGCGACCGGCGGATGTGGCGGGTGCTGGGCGCGACCCTGGCCGTGGGGGTGGTGTTCCAGCAGATGGCGTCCACTTTTAGCCTCCATGTCACCAACCTCGGATATTCGGCGGCGGTTTACGGCGCCTTGATTTCGAGCAACGGCGTGCTGGTGGTGTTGTGCGAACTGCCGCTCACGACCTGGAGCCGGCGTTTTCCGCCCCGGCGGGTGATGGCGTTGGGGTATTCGCTGGTGGGCGGAGGCTTTGCGGTACTGGCCGGGGCGCACGGCGTGCCGGCTTTGGCGGCGGGGATTGCGGTGTTCACTTTCGGTGAAATGCTCGCCGCCCCGACCGCCTCCGCCTACGTGGCCAATCTCGCCCCCCCAGCCTTGCGGGGCCGATACTCCGGGGCGGTTGGGTTCGCGAACGCCTTCGCCCTCATGGGCGGCCCGGCGTTGGGCCTGGCCCTGGTCGTACAACATGCCGTCTGGGTCTGGCTGGGCTGCGGCGTGCTGGGCTTGCTGGCGGCGGGCCTGATCCTCGGAGGGGAGGATTGAGGAAGCATGGCCGAAGCGCGGCGCGGCGCGGATTTCCAGCGCGCGACGAACGAACGGATCGACGGGGAGGGGTGGGCTAACCCTCGAGGAGCCCGGCCTTCTTGGCGTCGTACTCAGCCTGGGTGATCACGCCTTTCAGCAGGAGGCCGTGCAGGCGCTCGAGTTCGACGTAAGGATCCGTCCGTGTGCGCAGTTGGCAGATTTGGTAGATGGTGCCGCAAACAATCGCCACTGCGCACATGCCGAACAAGCCAATATCAAACATAAGCCAGTCTCCACGAAATTGTTGATTTTGTTATCGCGAAGACAAGCTAGCTCGCGGGTGCGGGCAGGGCCAGCCGAAAGTGCGGGCGGAGGCGCGGCGCCCATTCCGGTGCCTCAAGGGAGGCGGAAGACAGGGATGCGGCGGAGATCAGCGAGCCCGAGCTCGAGCAGGGCGGCATTGTCGAGCAGTTCGGCCCCCAGTTTGGGCGCGCGTTCGCCGGCGAGTTGGCGTTGCGTTTCGATCTCCTTCAGGGACAAGGCATCCAAGGCTACGGGGTCGCGGCTGAACCGGAGTTCGTTGAGCAGGGCGCTGTAGTGCAACAATCCGCGCTGCTCCCCCTCGTACTGGCAAATCAAGGCGTCCACAATACTCAGGACCACGCGGTCGCCAACGATGCCCAAGGCATAGATTTCAGGCAGGGAACGGGCCATCACTTCCGGGCTGCGCTCGAAGCGGAAGGTGTTGTCCACGCTGCCGGTGGCCAGGCTGTACAGGCAGCCGGAGACGCCCGCTTGGTTGTGGTGCATGAGGGGGGCGATGTTGATGATCTTGGTGACCTCGTGGGTGAGGATTTTGGTGACGTAGGAGCGGCGGCCAATGTGGTCGCCGGTTTCGCCAAACTCAAGATCGCCCCAGCGAGGGGTGCCCAGCACGGAGGATTCGTAATTCGTGGAGGCATCCCAACCGGCTTCCGTGGCGCCCAAAATGCGGATGCCGTATTTGCCCGCCAGCTCCAAATAGCCGGCGAGGCGGAGGTCGATGAGCCGCTTATCCCACACAATGATGTGTTGGGGGGGCAGACCGGCGGCGAGGAGGTCCTTGACCACCGCGGTGACCACGGCGGGGCGGGTGCCTGCGTACGCGCCCGGCTGGGAGAAGACCTTGATGCCGACGGTGTCCTGGGTGGTGACCAAATTGAGCCAGGCGGCGTTGAGGGACTTCGCGTCGGTGAGGTTCGTGATGGCGTGGTCCACCATGCCCTGAATCACGCCGGCGTCGGGAACCAATTCATGGGTGGCGGCGTTGTCCTGCGCAATCACCACGCGCGAATTGATGGTCGCGGGGGCGACGGTCGAAGCCGGCACGGCCGGCGGTTCGGCGGCGGCAGGCAGGAGCCCCCCGGCGAGCAGGAGGGCGGTCAGGTGCAGGAACCAAGGGAGGCGCAGGGGCGTCCACTGACTGAAAAACTGTGCGTTTCTTGACACTTTAGAAAGCGAATGTTACCACCACGGAGAATGCCGACCATCCAATTCGCAATCAAGCCCGCACTCACCGCCCTGCTTTTGGCGGGATTGGTGACGGGGCTGACCGCCTGCCGTCCTTCGGGGTCGAAGGCGTTACTCGACGGCCGGCGGCTCCTGCAGGCGGAACAGTTCGGGCCGGCGGCGCAAAAACTGCGCCTCGCGGTCAGCCTGCTGCCCACCAACGCCGCCGCCTGGAACGACCTCGGTCTGGCCTACCACCATTCCGACCACCCGGCGGAGGCCTTGGCGGCCTATCAAACCGCCCTGAAGTTCAACCACGATTTGGTGGTGGTACACTTCAATCTCGGCTGCCTGCATTTGGAGCAGAACCATTTGGAAGCCGCCAAAAACGAACTGACCGCCTATACCGTCCATGAAGCCAAAGCACCCGAGGGATGGCTGAAATTGGGCGACACCCAATTGCGTTTGGGCGATTTGGTGGGCGCGGAAGCTTCGTTCCGCCAAGTGCTGAACTTCGATTTGCAGAATTTGGAGGCGTTGAACAACTTGGGGGTGATCCAATTCCGTCGGGGACGGCTACGGGACGCGCAGACTTGGTTCACGCTGGCCCTCAAGCAAAAGGCCGATTACGGTCCCACCCTGCTCAACTTGGCGGTGTTGTACCAATCCATCCCCGCCAACCGGGGGTATGCCCTCCGCAAATACCAGGAATACCTGGCCCTGCAACCCCGGCCCGCCAATTGGGACGCGATCAGCAATGCGGCGAGGCAGTTGGAACTCGAACTTAATCCCCCGCCGGTGACGCGGGTGGTGAGCAATCCCCCCCCGGTGGCGGTGGTCGCCGCCACCAATGCCGTCAAACCGGTTGCTTCCAATTCGCTCCCGGCCAACTTGGCGGCCGCGGCCACCAATCCGCCGGCGGTGCCCCTGGCCATGGGGACGACGAATCCGCCGCTGCTGGTCAAGACCTCCGTGCCTCCCGCAACCTTGGCGGCCGCCACCAATCCGACTCCGGCATCGCCCATCGCCTTGACGAACGCGAGCAAACCGCCGTTGGTGGCCACCGCGCCGCTCATCAAAACCGGCTCCCCAACCAATGCCCTGCGCGCGGCCGCCACCAATTCCGCAATGGCTGCAGCGCGGACGAACCCGGTTCCCCTGCTTCCAGGTCACGGGGCGGCCACCAGTGTGCCGCCCGCCGTGGTTACCGCCCCCGCGGTTCGACCGGTGGTGGTCGCCGCCCCGCCAATCGTCCCGCCCCTGAACGTCGCCGCGACCAAACCGGTGATGAAGGCACCACCGGCATTGACCCCAACCGTGGTGGTGGTCGACAGCCGGCCTTGGTCCGCCTTGGTGGCGCCCGCGGGTCCGGTGGAGCCGCCGGCGACCCTCCCCACGCCCAAGCCAGTTGTGCCGCCGCCCGCGGCCGAAGCCGAACCGACCTTGCCCAGCGTGGTGGTACCCGTCTACCAGCCGACGGAGGCCCTGGCCGAGGGGCCCCGACCCGCGGCGACACCCGTGCCGACGCCGGTCGATTCGATCCCGACCGGGGTTGCCAACACGGAAACGAACAAGCCCGCCAAGAAGAGTTTCTTCAGCCGGCTCAACCCCGCCAAGTTGTTCGGACGGGACGCCAAGCCCGTCGTGACGGAGACGCCGCTGCCCCCCTTGGAGCTGGGTCCTGAAACGCCGATTGCCGGAGCGGGCGTACCGGTGACCGTGGCGGAATTGAAACCGGCCCCGGCGCCCAAACCCGCACACCCGGCCCCGCCGCGCTACCCGCGGCCCGTGGCCGGCAAGTTGAATCCCGGCAACCGGGTCGAAGCGGAGCGCCTGGCCTTGGCGGCCCAATCCGCCCAACGGAATGGGGCCATGGCAGAGGCACTGGCGGGATTTCAAGCGGCCACCCAAGCGGATCCCACTTATTTCGAAGGCCAATCGAATCTGGGTTTGGCCGCCTATGAGGCGGGCGATTCGGCGCAGGCCCTCAGTGCCTTGGACCGCGCGCTGCGACTCAATCCCCGCGCGTTCGGCCCGCGCGTGAATTTCGGTTTGGCGCTCCGCTCGGCGGGGTATCCGATCGATGCGGCCGAGGAGTGGGAGCGCGTGCTGGCGATGCATCCCGCCGAGGCGGCCAACCGTCGTTCCGCCGTGCACCTCCTCCTGGCCACCTTGTACGCGGACCAATTTCACCAGCCCAAGGCCGCCCGGCCGCATTTCCAACAAGTGCTGGATTTGGAACCCAACCACCCCCAAGCCGAAACGATCCGGTATTGGCTGGCGGGGCATCCCTGAGGCGCTCAGCGCGCGGCGGGCCAGGCGTCGAACACCCAAACGGCGAAGGGTTCCAGGGTGAGTTCCAGCGATTCGCCCGCCGGCCAGGACACTTCCGCGGGGATTTGGTCCGGATAGGGTGAACGGAGGGTGAACGAAGCGACCGCGCCCGTGGGCAAATCAAACACTTGGGCGGCGGATAACCGGATGCGTTGAGCGCGGTCGGCAGGATTGCGGAGCATCAGCGTGCCCTGCCGGGGCGTCCAAGCGGCGTAGCCATACACTTCCAATTTGAGCGGATCGCCGCCCACCCAATGGGCGTCGGCCAGCACCGGGGCATTGGTGGCCGCCCAGCGCGCGGCCGCCGCCACGTCATCCCACGCCGCCGGGTTCATCATGGACGGCGTGAGATACAACTCCTGGAGGGAGGAGCCATTGGCGAAGTAAGAGCGGGCTTCGTGGCGCAAGTTCGCGCCGGCGCGGCCCACTTTTTCCCCTTGGAACTGGCGGCCTTGGACGACGCCGTGGTGCATCACGGAATTGAGCGGATACAAGGGGGCGGGTTCCACAAAATAGCGACGGCAATTGCCATCCCGAAAGGTCAGCCAACGCTCGCGGTCATCACCAACCCCGGCCCAGCCCACGTCCGCGCTGCCCATGCGCCAGGTGGCATCGACATGGGGGAGCCAGAAAGGGGAAGGCCAGGTGCCGACCGTGACGTTGAGGAACACCGCCGGATTCTCCCGCCGCAGGGCGCGGGCCACTTCCAGCAGGGCCATGAAATGGGGACTGACGCCATCGCCCGCGCGGTCCCATTTGAAGGCGTTGACGCCCGCCTCGCGCATGAGGGTGAGACAGCGAGCCTGAAACCATTCCCGGTACCGGGGCTGCGCAAGGTCGAATTCGCCATCTTTGGGCAGCAGCGACAAATTTCGCGCCCATTCCCGGCGCTCCTCCGCCCCGCCGTAGCCGCCGAGCGGCGAAATCCAGACGCCCAAGCGCCCGCCGACGGGGGCCATTTTCTTGGCCAGAGCGGCGAGGCCACCGGGGAACTTGCGCGCATCTTCGCGCCACAAGCCACCCTGCGGATCATCCCAACCGTCGTCGATCAGGTAGGATTGCACTTTGACGCCGCGGCGCAATTCCAATTCCTGATGGCACCGGGCGGCCACGTCCAGCAGTCCGGCGGCGTCCACGCCGAAGCCGAGGTCATACCAGCAATTGTAATGTAGGAAGGGTTGGGAGGGCCGGGCGCGTTCGCGCTCGAGGTAGTGGAGGAAGCCGCGGCGCAATTGGTTATCAGGCGCCACCCCGGCCACCGCGCCAAACTCCGCGTGGGTCCCGGGCGCGAGCCGGAGTTGGCAATCCACCACCGTGCGGCCGCCGCGCTCATCCAAAACGTTCCGCGCCCCGGGCATTTCCAAACCGAAGAACCAGCCCCCGCCGGCGACGGGACTGCCTGGCACGGTGCCGACCGCGTGAAGTCCCGGGGCGCGAATGGCCGGCCAGGCCAGGCCATAAATCGGCTTTTCCACGCCGGCCGCTTCCAAAGCCAGCGTGCTGTGGAGGTAGTTCGCGCCATCGCGGAGTTCGGCGCGCCAGTGTGCCCGGAGGCCGCGCGCGGACGTGAGCTCCGCCGTCAAGGCCCAGCCCGGCGGCCGGCCGCCCAGGCGCGGAGCGGCGGGCTCCGGCGGCAGGGCGGCCAACCGGGGCGGCCCGGCCAGGCGGAAGTCAGCGGCGGACCAATCCAGGTCGGCGTAGTCATCCACGCGGCCGCCGAGGATGGCTTCCCCGCGCGCGGTGGTGACGTTGAAGACCGCCTTGGGCTCCCGCACGCCGATGAGGAGGAAGCGTCGTCCTTCCTCCCAGACCAAGGCCAAAGCCGGTCCCCAGGACAGGCCTTGGTCAGTGTCCTTTTCGATGCGACAGGTGATGAGGCGCGTGCCCGGGGGAACGGTGAAAGACCGGGCCGAGGCGGCGTGCGCCCGGGCGGTGAATTCGTAGCGTCCTTCGCCCGCCGGCGCGAGACTGAACTCCGAAATCACGGAATGTCCCAAGGCTCCGAGGTCGCCCGGATTGTCGCGGGCCAGGGCATGCAAGTTCATTTTACCCAAGCGCGCCAGCATCGGTTCGCCGGGGAACTCCGCGCGGGGAAAAGCCGCGAGCTCGGTCCACGATTGACCGTCTTTCGAAGCCAGGGCCACCACGCGGTCAGACTCCAGACGCACGCCGACCACCAAGCCGGAATGCGCTAGGGCGGGCCGAGAGGCGAGGCGAAACAATTCGGCACCGGTTTGATCCCACCGCACGCCGGTGAGGCGGTTTTCCAACCAAGCGGGTTCCCATTGGCCATTGGTCTCGCGCCAGGCGGCGCCCACGACCGCGTTTTGGAGGAGAAAGACGCCATCCCGGTTCGTCGCTGTGGCGGGCCCGGGATCCGGACCGGAAAAGGCCACTTCCGCGGGTGCGCCAAAAGCGGCACCCAGCAAACAAGCGCAGACGAGCAATCCCGACCAGAGATGAGGCCGCATAAGCATCCAATTTGGCCCGGGGCGTTCACCCGGGCGCGGGGAGAGCTTTGCAGAGTCGTCCGCCGGCCGCAAACATTGTCCCCTTCTACAATCGACGCAAAATCAATGACTCACGCCAAACAAAAGGATGGCCGCGGAGGTGTTGGTGGTGTGGGGGGCGGCCACGGCAAGCAAATGCAGTTCCGGAATGAACAAGCCGGTGCGCGCCCGGGCGGCGGTGGGCAGGCGGAGCAGACGCACGGGGGCGGCCACCCCTTCCGCCAATTGAAAGACCTCCACCGCGCCCTCGCCACCCATGAGGTAAATCCGCCCCAAGGCGGCATCAAATTGCAGGTCGTCGGCATCCCCCACGCAAGGGACATCGGCCAGCAGGGCGCCGGTGCGCAGGTGGTACACGGCCAAGCGCGCGGGTTGGCGCGTGGCCACAAACAAGCGTTGGTGCGCCGGGTCCAAGTCCAGGGGGAAATTCCGGCTGCCGACCGTGACCGGCCAGTCGGCGACTTTGGCAAGGCTGTTGGTCCCGAGCTGCAGCACCGTGACGCGGTGCTCGTCGGGCAGGTTGACCAACACCCGGCCGGTGGCGGCATCGATTTGGAGCGATTCGGGATGCGAGGGCAGGGCGATTTCCGCGAGCGGCATGCCCTGGCGCGGCCGGAGCAGGCGGAAATCCGCCGGGGATTGGGGCGGCGCGGGGCGACCGCCTTCGGCCGCGGGGAGCAGCGAGGCCAGTTCGATGATGGAAACCAGGCCGTCCCCCGGTTCGCCGCCCGAGCCGACGAGAATCCATTGCCGGGCGGGTTCATAGCGCAGGTTGTCCGCATTGCGCCCGAGATCGACCCAGGGGCCTTCAGCCAGCGTGGTGGCGTCGAAGCTTCGGCAGGTGCCGTCGCCGCGGCTGGCAACGATGAGGCGGTTGCGCCCGGGGATCACGAGCAACCCTTGGGGATCGCGCACTCCTTTAATGCCGGGCAACTGTTGGCGCCGCGCCAGATCCACGATCTCCACGCTTTGATTCTCCAGAGCGGAAATGAACAAACGGTGCGTGGCGGGGTCGTAGGCCAAATGATCCAGACGCCCTTCCACGCCCCGCAGCATCACTTGGCCGCGCGGCACGAGGGCTTGCGCGCGGCAGGCCTCCGGGAGGCGGGAGACTCCCACAAACAAAACGGCGAGGGCGGGCAGGACGCTCAACCAGCAGGGCAGGGGGGGAAAGCAAGCAGGGCGCATGGGCACAATGGGCCGCTTTTTGGCCCGGGGATCAAGCGGAAAAGCGAAGGCTGGTGCGTGCCTTCAGCCGGTTTGCCGGGTAACCTGCCGGAGCAGTCGGAACGAAACGGGGTCCGCGTTGTCTAATCACCGGATCATGAAAGCTAATCGAAATCTCGCGCGGGCGCCGGGTGCGTTCACGCTTACCGAGTTGCTGATCGTGATTGCCATCCTCGCCATTCTGGCGGCGCTGTTGTTGCCGGCGCTAACCCAGGCCAAAGAACGGGGCAAGCTGACCGCCTGCCGGTCGAACCAACGGCAGTTGGCCATTGCCGCGCTCACCTATGCCATCGACAACGCGGAATGGTTGAATCCGCTGCAGGACGTGCGCGTCGGTCCGGATGGCAACTCGTGGGAGACGACCTATCGCGTGATATTATGGGATTACGTGGGCGGCAATCCGGCGGTCTTTGACTGCCCGACCGAGCGGGTGGCGGTGTATGCCGACGGCATCTCCACGACGGACGCGGCCTTGGGCGGCTTCGCCCTCGACCCGGCGGTGGATTGGAGCCGCCTTTATGGTTATCCGAGCCAGTACGAGGTGTGGAACGCCAGTGGCATCGGGGTGGCGGGGGCGCACTGGATCCCCGTGCGCGATGACGTGGATCCGCTGGCGCGCGTGAGCACCATGCCGTTCGGCCGGCCACTGGGCGGGGGTTACTATGAGGGGTTGCACCGCACCACCGAAATGACCAGCCCGGCAAAACTCATTTGCTTCGGCGACGGCGGCAGCGGCACCGCCACTTGGAGCGATGACAATTGGTGGATCAAGGAGGTCACGCCCGGGGCGGAGGACAACGCCGGGTTCAACCGCCTGACGCAGGATGATTACGGATGCCGTCGCCATGCCGGCGGGGCGGTTTATGTCTTCGCCGACGGCCACGCCGACCGGCTGGCCGCCGCGGCCATCCCGTGCAACCCGACGGAATGTTGGTGGTCGTTGCGGCTCAACGCCCACGCGCCCGCGGCCGGCGCCGGGGTGGCGCCGTGAGGGGGCCGCGGCCCTCAGCCGAGAAACGCCGCGTGCACCGCGCGCATGGCGGCCTCGCCGCGGGCGAGATCGATGACGACTGAAATCTTGATTTCGCTGGTGGAGATCATGCCGATGTTGACCCCTTCGGAAGCCAGGGTTTCGAACATTTTCGCCGCCACGCCGGAATGGCTGCGCATGCCCACGCCGACGATGGAGAGCTTGCCGATGTTTTCATCGGCGATGACTTCCTCGTAGCCGATTTCCCCGCGCAGGGCGTCGATCACCTTGCGGGTTTTGAGCAGGTCGGGCTTGTCCACGGTGAAGGACAAATCGGTGGCGGGCTGGCCGGAGCCGTGGCTGATGTTTTGCACGATCATGTCCACATTGATGGCGGCTTCGCCGATGGCCTTGAAGACGCGCGCCGCCACGCCGGGCCGGTCGGGCACGGCGACCAGGGTGATTTTGGCCTGGTTTTTGTCGAGGGAAACGCCGCGAATGACGACGTCCTCCATGTTTTGGGTTTCTTCTTTCACAATGGTTCCGGGATTGTCGTTGAGGCTGGAGCGCACTTCAAACACCACGCCGAATTTCTTCGCGAATTCAACCGAGCGGGATTGCATGACCTTGGCGCCCAGGCTGGCGAGTTCCAGCATTTCGTCGTAGGAAATTTCGGGGAGCTTGCGGGCGCCGGGCACGATCCGCGGGTCGGCGGTGTAAACGCCGTCCACGTCGGTGTAAATCTGGCACAGGTCGGCCTTGATCGCCGCGGCCAACGCGATGGCCGTGAGGTCGGATCCGCCGCGACCCAGGGTGGTGATGCGGCCATCCGCCGTCCGGCCTTGGAAGCCGGCGACAATCACCACATTGCCCGCATCCAGCAGGGAGTGGATCTCCTTGGGGTCGATGTCCTGGATTTTCGCCTTGGTGTGGACATCGTCGGTGAGGATGCCCGCCTGGGATCCGGTCAATGAGACGGCGGCCAGGTCGAGGGCGTGCAGGGCCATGGCGGTGAGCGCAATGGTGGTTTGCTCGCCCGTGGCCAGCAGCATGTCCATTTCCCGCTCGGTGGGCAGGGGCATGATTTCGCGGGCGAGTTTGATGAGGCCGTCGGTGACCCCGCTCATCGCGGAAACCACCACGACCACTTGATCGCCTTGGGCGCGGTACCGCGCCACGCGACGGGCGACATTCTTAATGCGCTCCGGGTTGCCCACCGAAGTGCCGCCAAATTTCTGTACAATGAGTGCCATGGATAAACAAAAGGCCAAAATAAGCGAAACGGGTCGGCTTGGCAAACCCGCAACGCCAGGGTGGAGGGTTACAAGCCAATCACCTGCATCACGGCTTCGCGGGTGGCGTCCACGACAAAGGGTTCGTAGCCGGCGGTTTTGATTGCGTTATCGGGGTCCTTTAAGCCATGTCCGGTCATGGTGGCTGTGATCACGGAGCCCGCGGGAATCCGGCCTTCGCGCACGCAGCGGGTGAGCCCGGCGAGCGGGGCCGCGCAGGCGGGTTCCACAAAGATGCCGTCCGTGCGCGCAATGAGCCGGTAGGCGGTGAGGATTTCCTCATCCGTCACCTTGTCGATGCACCCATTGGACTCGTCCCGCGCCGCGATCGCGCCGTCCCAACTGGCGGGACAACCGATGTTAATGGCGCTGGCCACGGTGTGGGGATGCAGCACGGGTGCGCCGTCCACCAAGGGGGCGGCACCGGCGGCTTGAAATCCGAACAGGCGCGGCAACCGGTCGCTCAACCCGGCGGCGAGGTATTCGCGGAAGCCGCGCCAATACGCGGTGATGTTCCCCGCGTTGCCCACGGGCAGGAAGTGGAAGTCCGGGGCGCGGCCCAATTGGTCGCAGATTTCAAACGCGGCGGTTTTTTGGCCTTCGATGCGGACCGGGTTGATGCTGTTGACCACTTCCACCAAGCCCGTTTCGCCCAATTCGCGGACGATGCGGAGGGCGGCGTCAAAATTACCGCGCACGGAAACCGTCGTGGCGCCGTACATCAGGGCTTGGGCCAGTTTGCCGAGGGCGATTTTGCCTTCCGGGATCAGTACGACGCATTTCATGCCCGCGCGGGCCGCGTAGGCGGCGGCGGAGGCCGAGGTGTTTCCGGTGCTGGCGCAAATGACCACTTTGGCGCCGCGCTCCTTGGCTTTGGAAACAGCCAGGGTCATGCCGCGGTCCTTGAAGGAGCAAGTGGGGTTGAGGCCCTCATATTTGAGCCACAGTTCGAAATTCCCGCCGATCGCCGTCACAAAATTATCCGCCCGGATCAGCGGCGTGTTGCCTTCGCTCAGGGAAACCACCGGGGTGGCGTCCGTCACGGGCAGAAAGCGGGCGTAATGGTCAATGACCCCGTTCCATCTGGTGCTTTTCAAATTCATGGGATGCGCTTACTCAAAGGATTCCACCCGGAGCATGATGGGCGGCGCCTTCACCGCCGCCAATTTGGCGATCTTGGCCAACGCCTTGGTCAGGTCCGCGTTGGTGGCGTCATGGATCATCAAAATCAGCGGCACGCTGTCGCCTTCCGTCCCTTCCGGCTGCCGCACGGACGAGATGCCGATTTTGGCGCGACCGAAAATGGCGGTGATGGCCGCCAAGGTTCCGGGTTTATCCACCACGCTCAGGCGAACATAGTAGGGCGAAACCACGTCCCCGATGGGGGTGACGGCCCCGGCCCGTTCATGAGGAACGAAGGGAGGCACGCGGTTTTGAATCCCGCATTTGAGATCCAAGGCGGCGTCGGCCAGGTCGCTCAACACCGCGCTGGCGGTGGCGTCCTGCCCCGCCCCGCGGCCGTAATAGAGCGTATCGCCGACCACGTCACCGCGGACCAGAATGGCGTTGAACACCCCATTGACACTGGCCAGCACATGCGTGTTGGGCACCAGTGCGGGATAAACCGAGACTTGGACCGGGGCGAAGCGTTTCGAACCGGCGGGGGCGGTCGTCGATTTTTTCACGATGCCCAGCAATTTGATGGTATAGCCCATCTGGCCGGCAAATTGGATATCCTTGCGGCTCACCGAGCGGATGCCCTCCACGTAGATTTCCTTGGGGTTCACCCAAAAACCGTGCGCCAGCGAAGCCAGGATGCCGGTTTTGTGCGCCGCGTCATGACCGTCGATATCCAACGAGGGTTCCGCTTCGGCATAGCCGAGTTTTTGGGCGTCCGCCAGCACGTCCGCGAATTCCGCCCCCTCCAGCTTCATCCGGCTGAGGATGTAATTGCAGGTGCCGTTGACGATGCCGTAGATGCGGGTGAACTGGTTGCCGATCAACCCTTCGCGGAGCACCTTGACGATGGGAATGCCCCCGGCGACGCTGGCTTCGTAATAAAGATTGGCGCCATTGGCTTGGGCGGCCGCGAACAATTCCTCGCCATGGGCCGAGAGCAGGGCTTTGTTGGCGGTGATCACCGATTTGCCGCGGGAGAAGGCGTGCAGCAAAATTTCGCGCGCCGTGGTGGTGCCGCCAATGAATTCACCGACCAGATTGACGGCCGGGTCGTCCACCAGACTCCGCCAGTCCGTGGTCAGCAGAGCCGCCGGAATGCGGACGGGCCGAGTCTTGGCAAGGTCTTGTACCGCCACCCGCACCACGCGGAGCTCCACGCCGAGGCGCGACGCCATGAGGCCGCCATTGCGCGCAATGGCTTGAAACACGCCACCGCCCACGGTGCCGCCGCCCACAATCCCTAGGTTGACCCGGTGCATAAGGGCGAGGAGAATGCCGCGAATTGATGCGTCCGACAATCCCTTTTTGGCTGCACAAAAACTCCATTATGCCGGAGGAAAGCGCGACTCCCCTGCCGCCCGGCCCCCATCGCGGCGGGGATCGGAACGTATGCGGGAGGACGCCCCGGCGGAGCCAAGTTATCCCTGACGGGCCAGCCGGATGGGGTGGCGCGGCTGCACCCGAAGGGGATTGACCCTCAACGGCGTGAAAGCGGGATCCGCCGTTGCCGACCCCGCCGGTGGATTCGGGGTCTCAACTATGGTGGGGGCGCAAAGTTGCCGCTCCGTTTGGAGCGGGAGCCGATTGGGGGGCAACCGCTTCCGTGCGGTTGGTATGCCCCAAGCCACGGGCGGCGTAGGGCGTCCCGGTCATCGTTCCCGGCACGGTGGTGGTGGTGGTGTAGCGGTAGTAGTAAGTGGTGGTGCGGGGCGCGGAACGGAACGTCGTGGCACGGGGAGCACGGTAGCCGCCCCCGGAGGAGCGCCGCCCGCCGCCGCCATGACCGCCGCCATGGCTCCCACCCCCGTGGCCGCCTCCGCCGTGGCCGGCAGCGAAGGCGTTCGAAGTCAGAATGAGGAGGCCGATGGTCAATCCGCTCGCGAAAGCAGTGAACCGATGACGTGCAGCGGGGATGAACGGCGGGCAAGCTTGAGTGGTATTCATGGTAACTTGGTCGTGAACTGGCGTTGTGTTGGTGCGGAGCCAAGCGGGCCGCGCGGCCCACTGCTTCAAGCGCCCGATCAGCGGGTGCTTATTATTGTATAGGCAAACAAAAACCGAATTCTGACAGTCGCCGTGCGGATTATTTCGGATTTCTTGCCAACGGATGGTTGCACTCAATTACGGGGGGCCAGCGCCGGCGACTGGCCGGGGGCGAGTGATCGTTGGGGACCGGTGGCGGCTATTCCAACCTCTGCCCAGTGGGGGAGGGCGGTTCGGGCGCCATTTCTGGCCGTTTGACTTTGGACGGCGAAACTTTAGAGTGGGCGCATTCTGAATTCGACGATTGAGACCCGGTTGATGCGCCGCGGTGCGCAGGCCGCCCGCCGGGCGGTCGGGAACGGTCCGTCCGCCGCCCGGTCACGGGGGCGGCGCCGCTTCCCAGCCCTTTTATGAGCGCCCCGCCCGCGGGGCCGCCCGCACCCGCCCACGTCCCCCCGAATAAAACTCCGGACGTCCATGATGCTTATGCGGTCCTGCAAAATCGGGATTTCCTACTGTACCTGATCGGTCGGTTCATCGGTTCGTTCGGGCAACAGATGCTGAGTGTGGCGGTGGGCTGGGAGATTTTCGAACGGACCAACAGCTACTTCGCGCTGGGGATGGTGGGTTTGGTGCAGATGTTGCCCATGGTGCTCTGCACCTTTCCGGCCGGGCATGTCGCGGACAATTTCAACCGCAAGCGGATCATGCTCTGGACGCAAGGGGGGCTGGCCGTGGCGTGCGCGGGGTTGGCGGTGAGCTCGGCTTTGCGGGCGGATGTGCGGTGGACTTACGCGGGGCTGTTGGCGATCGGGGTGGCGCGCACCTTTACTTGGCCGGCCAGCGCGGCATTTCTGCCTTCCCTGGTTCCGCGCGCTCAGTTTCCGCGGGCGGTGACATGGAATTCGGGGTGTTTTCAAATCGCGGCGGTGACGGGGCCGGCCCTGGGCGGGCTGGTCATCGCCCTGGCCCGCAGTCCGGCGTGGGCGAAGTGGCTGGCCGCGCACGTCAGTCCGGCGTGGCAAACGGCCGCCACCCAGGGGGCCGCGTGGGTGTATGCAGGCAATGCGCTGGCGGCTTTGACCTGCCTGGCGCTGATCTCCCAAGTTCGCGCCCACCACAAGGTGGCCGTCCGGGAACCGATGTCCGTGGCCACTGTGGTTGCGGGGCTTAAGTTCGTGTACCGCACCAAGATCATCCTGGGCACGATCACGCTCGATTTGTTTGCGGTGATCTTTGGCGGGGCCACCGCGATGCTGCCGGTGTACGCCAAGGAAATCCTGAAGGTCGGACCCGACGGGCTGGGTTGGCTCCAAGCCGCGCTGCCCTTGGGCTCTTTTCTGATGTCCGTGATTTTGCTGCACCGCCCGCCGATGCAACGGGCCGGGCACAATCTGCTCTGGTCGGTTGGCTTGTTCGGGCTGGCCACCGCGGGGTTCGGACTCTCCCGGAGCTTTTGGCCCGCCTTTGCGATGCTCTTTATTTGCGGGATGTCGGATTACGTCAGCGTGATGGTGCGCCATACGCTGGTGCAAGTGCTCACGCCCGACGCGATGCGCGGCCGGGTTTCCGCGATCAACAGCCTCTTCATCGGCACCTCGAACCAAATGGGTGAATTTGAGTCCGGCTTTGTCGCCAGCTTTGCCGGACCGGTTTTTGCCGTGGTGTCCGGCGGGGTGGGGACGATTTTGGTGGTGCTCGCCGTGGCGGCGAAGTGGCCGGAAATCCGGAAGTACGGCCGGCTGGACAGTTAGCGTCGAGGCCGCGGGACGCCTTGACTTGGCGGGGCGGGACGAGGAGGCTCGGGGGCCATGAAACGAAAGCAACGGCCGACGCCGCCGGCAAAGACCTCACCGGACTTGATTTGGTTGCCAGCCTTGGACTGGCGAATTCCGGCATTTCGGGATCGGCAAATCGCCAAGCTCGCTTCCCTTCCCGAAGGGGCCGCAGCCCAAACTCCCATCATTCGGGCGCTCACCCTCGCCGATTTGGCCAATACTTCCTTCAGTGAGTTACTGGATTGCTCCCTGCGGCGGTTGGAGAATTTCCCGGCCGACCGGGGGCGGGTGATGGAGGTCCACGTGCGGAGCATGGCGGAAACTGACCGCCGCCTGCGCGAGCTCAAGTACGCGATCAGCCAAACCCAATATTCCGAGGTGGAGGGCGCCTTGGTGAGAGGTCGCCTGGAGGAAATCCAAGCCCGCCATGCCGACGATGGCCGCCGGGAGGCCATTCTAAAGGATCCCCGGCACCGGATGTTGGAGCGCAAATTGGAACAGGTGGCTTTGAACGTGCTTTGCGCGATGCTCGATTGGGTTTTGAGCGGACCGGTCGATTATGGAATGGTGGAGGCGAAATTGAACGAACTGCTTTTCCTCGCCGTGCCCGCCCTGCAGGACCCGTTGGGCCATACCGCCGATGATTTCGCGGCCATCCTGGCCCCGCTGCGCACGCTGGCCGCCGACCGCGTTCCCGGTTTGGCCCTGCGGAACCTGGGGGAGGCGGATTATGAGGCATACTTCAACGCCATGCATGTGTGGCTCATTTCCGCTCAACTCTTCGAGATGACGTTGGCGGGGGAGCCCCGCACGGCGATATTCACCCCGGAGGGGGCACTGAATTTGGCCGGCGCGGCGGTGCAGGTGGTCGCTCGATTGGAGCGGGTCCTGGCCGGCGCTGCCGCTCCGATGCCGCCGACCGAACCGAAAGCTCCGGGGCAAGGATAACCGGCGACGCCGATCAGCCGTTCCCGCCCGGTGCCGGCTTGGGCGGGAGCGGTTTGGGGAGAATGGCGTGGTTGGTCAGGCTGAGGCGGAGGCCGTTGTGCCAGGGGATTTCGCGCTGATCCACCGTGAGGACGCGGGGAAGGAGTTGGATTTCGTGACCGTAGCAATTGAAGACCACGGTGCCGGGCAGGAACGTCGGGTCCATGAAAAGGCACTCCCCGAAGGGGACCGGATAGGGGACTTCGCGGGCTTGGTCGAACCGCACGGTGAAATTGGTGGCGGCGACCTTTTGCTTGGGGAAGTCGAGCCGGATGTCGGCCAAACCCAGCGCGGGCTGGGTGATGGTCAAGCCGGGAACCCCGGCGGGATCGGTGGCGAAGGTGACTTCCCATGGTCCCTTGTGGTTCCGCATGTACTGGAACCAGGAGAACGCCACGACATAGAGCACCAAGGCGATGAGAAAAGCGGAGGCGACGTGGCGCCAAGGACGGTTGGGTTTCATCCTAGGCGGCGCGGTGGAAGCCCGAAAGATCCCGGCTCAGCGGGGCGGGGAGTAAAACGGTTGCGGGACCGGCGAGACGGCCATTCGCCAGGCCCCACCGACCGGCGGGGTTAGAGTTCGGCGGCGCGAGCCGTGGGCGAGGGCAACTCCGCCCCGGCTTTGCTGAATCAAAATCCTTCGTCATAGCGTCACCGGCAGTCTGCGGCAACGCGCGGTGGAAGGCAACCATCCCTTACGGAACGCCCCTCCACGGTTGCGCCAACCGCCGACTAATGCTCGACGTTGATGTCCCCGTAGCCGCTTACTTTGCCCCCGGTCAGCATGAACTGAGCCGTCCAAGTGCGGAGGAAGCTGTCGGAACGTTCACAGGCCAGGTAGGGGACCCCAAGGCGATTGAAGAGGTTGTCACCGGCGACGCGATGGCACTCAAAGCCGTGCTTGCGCAAGGTGCGCTCGGCCTGGGCCACGGGGGTGCCGAGGGGCACCCATTCGCGGATCGTCTTGCCGAACTTGGCTTCATCCGTGGAGACGCAGCCGGCCAAAAGGACGGCGGCGAAGACGGACAGCAACCGCAGAAGGGTGAGTTTCATATCAGACTTTGGCGGGCACGACGAACGGGGCGCGGTAATCGCGGGTGAGGAGTTGGTTGGCCTTGGCGTTCCCGGGGAACCGTTCGGTCTTGGGGTCCATTTTCAGGAACTCGCCGAACGTGGCGGGGGTATGGGCGAGGTCCACACCATTGGCGCCGAGGTGCGTCTGCATCCGCTGGAGGCAGTCGAGGGCATCCGCGTCGCCTTTCAGTTTTTCGCGCATTTGCTCCGGCGAAGCATTTTTGCCGAGGCGGTAGGAGATGTTGCCGGTGTGGCAAAGGGCGCTGGACAAATGGCCTTCCAGGATGTCCGCGTGCAGATCCGCGACCTTGCGGCTGCGGACGGCGTCGATGAAGTT
>CAIYZC010000099.1 GCA_903930565.1 uncultured Pedosphaera sp. | reverse complement strand
GGTCGTGAATCGCAGCATCGCCCGCCTCGTGGACCAGGTGCAAATGATGATGCAGGGCATGACGGGCCTGCAAAAGCAGCGCCAGGAGCTGGGCGCCAAAATGGGCCAGTTGCGCGAGAAGATGCCCGGCGACCTCGGTCAGAAGATGAAAGGTGGCGACGAGGAGGACGACGAAGAGGACGGTCGCAAGCCCAAGGAGCCGCAGGAAGGGCAGGAGGAGGGGCCGGTCAAGGAGGGCAAGGAAATGCCCATGACCCCCGACGATGCCGAGCGTTTGCTCGGGATGCTCCGGCTGGATGGCAACCGCAAGCTTTCGCTGGGCGGCGACGAACCCGGCAAACCCCGGGCGGGCAAACTCCGTGATTGGTAACCGCATGGACCGCTTCCTTTCCAGCGCCCGCCGCCGCGGGCTGATGATGTTGTTGGGGTTGAGCCTGGTGGCCGGCGGGATCCCTGCCGCCCGGGCCCAGGTGGCCCGCACCAACGTGCCCTTGCGCGCAGTGGCGCCCGTTCGCCGAACGCTCCCGCCGGCCGCCCCGGGCGTGCCCCCCGCCGCCGGCGGCCAACCCGATCAGTTCGACCAGATGGTGAACGCCTCCGCCTCCTTGGATCTGGAGTCGCCGGTCACCGCCCGCGCGGAGTTTGACCCGCCCACCGCGGCGTTGGGGCAGCGGATCACTTTTCGCCTGGTGCTCTCGGCGTTGGAGGAGTCGGTGGAAAAACGGGAGCGCCTGGCCGGTCCGCCCGGTTTGGAATTGCTGGCGGGCGGGCGGGCGCAGAGCTACCAACCGGGGCCCGCGGGCCGGCTCCAACCCCAAACCACCCTCAATTTCCGGGCGATGCCCGCCGCCCCCGGCGAATACGTCATCCCCGCGTTCACGCTCAAGGCCTACGGCAAGGACGTGACCGTGCCGGCCGCGCGCCTGGTGGTCACGCCCCGGGGGGCCGCGGGCGGTCCGGAGGCGCCGCATCTCCTGCTCGAACTGCCCGCCGGGGAAGTTTACGCCGGCCAGACGTTCCGCGCGGGCATCCTGCTGCCGGACCCCGGCGACGGCTCCCTGCAGGGATTGATTTCGCCGGTGATTGTGGGGGAGGGCGTGTTTGTCGAGCCCGGCGTCGGCGGCCAGCGGCATGAAGTGGTGCAGCGCGAGGGGCGGAGTTTTCCGGCCTTTGTCCAGGACCTGGTGGTCACGGCGGTGCGCGAAGGGCGGCAAAAGCTGGTGGCCCAAGCCTCCACCTACGGTCGCCGTTCCCTGCCGGGCCAACCGGCCGGGATGAGTTTCGGGCAGGTGCTCGTGGACTCCGATCCCTGGGAGCTCGTGGTTCGTCCGCTGCCCAAGGAGGGCGTGCCCGCGGGCTTCGCCGGCGCGGTGGGCGGTTACCGCGTGGACGCCCCGGTGCTTTCGACCAACCAATTGACCGCCGGCGAGGTGTTGATCCTGACCCTGAGGGTCCGGGGGGAGGGGAATCTGGGCCGCTTGAACCCGCCCAAATTGCCGGCGCAGCGGGAATGGATGAGTTACCCGCCCATCACCGAAGCCGTGCCGCCGGCGGCGGCCCTGCAGCGTGGTTACACGACCTTCAGCTACACCTTGATTCCGTTGACCGACCGGGTCAAGGCCACCCCGGCGATTCCGTTCAGCGCCTTCGATCCGCGCCAGCAGGCCTATGTCGACTTGACCGTGCCCCCGGTGCCCGTGACGGTGCTCCCGGCGGCGGGCGGCGCCGCCGCGCTGGCGGCGCGGGCCGAGAGCGCGGGCGGGGGGGATGACCCCGTCCGGGAGCGCGAGCCGGTCTTGAGCGGTTTGGCCGAGCGGCCGGGCGCGGCGGTGGGTGGTTTGCGGCCCGCCCAGGAGCGGCCTTGGTTTTGGGCGGCCCAATTGCTGCCCGCGGCGGCCTTGGCGGGGACTTGGGGGTGGGCGCGTCGCCGGCGGTATTTGGCCGCGCACCCGGAGATTGCACGGCGGCGGCGCGCCCGCCGGGGCTGGCGCCGGGAATGGCTGCGCGCCCGCCGGGCGGGCGCCGCGCGGGATGCGGCGGCGTTTGTCGCCGGCGGCATCAACGCCCTCCGGGAAGTGTGCGCCCCGCACACGGCCGCCAATCCCGAGTCCTTGGTTTGCGCGGACATCCTGCGGGCCCTGCCGGATTCCGCCCGGCAGGGGGCCTCTGCCGAATTGGTGCGCCGGCTCTTCGCCGCCGGCGACTCGCTCCGTTACGGCGGGCCGTCCGGGGAGGCTGCCGAGCTGCTGGGCCGGCAGGCCGAGTTGGCGCAGTTGCTGGCCGAACTGGGGGGGCGCCTGTGAGTTGGTTTCAATTGCTCACCCGGCCCGGTTGGTGGGCCCTCCTCCTCACCATGATCGCCGCCGGTCCGTTGGCCCGGGCCGATTCCGCCGCCCGGGACGCCTTTGACCAAGGCGTCCAGGCCTATCAGGCGGGTGGTTTTGACCAAGCGGCGGCCGCGTTCCGCGAAGCCGCCACGAACCAGCCGGCACCCGGCGTGCTGCACAACTTGGGCAATGCCGAGTGGCGGGCCGGCCGGGCCGGCGCGGCGATCCTGGCCTGGGAGCAGGCGCAGTGGTTGGATCCCTTCAACCCGGATACCCGGGGCAATCTCCGTTTTGCCCGCAAGGCCGCCCAGGTCGAAGGGCCGGAGCTGGCGTGGTACGAGCTGTGTTCGGCGTGGTTGCCCGGCCACTGGTGGGCGACGGTGGCCGCGGTCAGTTTCTGGCTGGCGGTGGCCTTGGTGCTGCTGCCCGGGGTGTTCCGGTGGCGCAAGGCCGATTGGCAGCAGGGGGCGGCCGCCGCCGGGTTGGCGCTCTTTCTGCTCACCCTACCGGCGCTGGCGGGCGTGCATGGACGTTCGCGGCTGGGGATTGTCTTACAGAAGGACACGCCGCTCCGGCTCACGCCGACCACGCAGGCGCAGGTCCTCACCAAACTGCCCGCCGGCGAGGCCGCACGGTGGGAACGCCGCCGCGGCAATTATGTCTTCATTCGCACCGGGAATGCGGGCGGGTGGGTGGAGCAGGCGCAATTCGGGCTGATCACCGGCGGGAATTGACCCCCGACGCGCATGGTAACCGGCTTTTTTGCCCGGGGCTGCCTCCTCGGCTTTTGCATCGCCGCCCCGGTCGGACCCATCGGGGTGTTGTGCCTGCGCCGTTCCCTCACGCAAGGCTGGTTGCCGGGCTTGGTCACGGGCCTGGGGGCCGCGACCGCGGATGCGCTCTACGGAGCGGTCGCGGGTTTTGGGTTGACCAGTATTTCCACTTTTCTGGTCCGGCAGACCTTCTGGTTGGGGCTGGTGGGCGGATTGTTTTTGTGCCGGATGGGGTGGGGAATCTTGCGGTCGGAACCACGCCCGATCGAGGCGGGGGGTGCCCCGGGCGCGGCCGGTCTGGCGGGCGCCTATTGCTCCACGGTGCTCCTCACCTTGAGCAACCCCATGACAATCCTGTCCTTCGTGGCCGCCTTCGCCGGATTGGGGTTGGGGGTGGGCGTCGATTTTCCCGC
>CAIYZC010000098.1 GCA_903930565.1 uncultured Pedosphaera sp. | reverse complement strand
TCTCTCGTGCAGCATTTCGATCATCGCTTTTCGACCTATGAAGGTGCCACCCAAGCCAACCTGAACAACGGCAATCTCCCGCAAGCCAACGACACGCAGCATGCCAAAGCAGACTTTCAGTCGACGCCGGCGTATTGGGTTCCCGCCGGGGAAGTCGCCGACCGGTTGCATGATCGTTGGAGCCGCGGCTGGTTGTTAGGCTGGCGCGACATCACGAACGCGCACAACCAGCGGACCGTGGTTCCTTCCTTGATTCCACGATCGGCGGCAGGCCATACATTCCTCTTGGCGTTCCCGGACGTCGCCCCGCCGCTGGTGGCCTGCCTTTACACCAACCTCTGCAGTTTTGCCTTGGATTATGCTTCCCGCCAAAAAGTTGGAGGAACTCATCTCACATACCACACTTTCAAACAATTGCCCGTGCTTCCACCCAGCAGCTATGAAGGCATCACCCCTTGGCATCCGGGCACCACGCTGGCCGACTGGCTGCTGCCCCGCGTGCTGGAACTGACGTACACCGCCTGGGATTTGGAACCCTTCGCGCGGGACGTTGGGCATGCCGGCCCGCCCTACCGCTGGGACGCCGCGCGCCGGTTTCTGCTCCGGTGCGAGCTGGACGCCGCCTTTTTCCACCTCTACGGCCTGGACCGCGCGGACACCGCCTACCTGCTGGACACCTTCCCCATCGTCCGCAAGCACGACGAAAAAGCCCACGGTGAGTACCGCACCCAGCGCGTCATCCTCGAAATCTACGACGCCCTCGCCCTCGCCACCCGCACCACCACCCCCTACGTCACCAAACTCACCCCACCCCCCGCCGACCCGCGCTGCTGCCACCCGCAACGCCAGTGAATCCCATGAATTTTCAAGACCAATTGATTTGCCTCGGAAGGCATGCCTTGACCCAAGAAACGCCAATCTATCGCATATTCAAGCAGGAGTGGCGCTTCCTGCCCACCTGGTTAAGTCCCCCTTTTTGCGATCTATGCGTTCTTTGCGGCTAAATAATCGGGCTTTATTCCCCATCCCCAATCTGCCCCACCACGTATATCAAACTTTCGTTCCAAACGATGAACTGACCCACTTCAGATAGGAAATCCCATGCCCGCCACCGAATCCTTCCTTTCCTTCAAAACCGTCAAGGCCATTGCCACCCAGTTGGCAAAAATCCGCAAGGCGCGCGAAGCCGAGATCCGTGCCATCGCCGATGTATTCGACGATCCCTTTGAACTGGCCAGGCTTTACATCGAACCGGATTGCCAGCACATCAATCCCGCCGAGTACGACGAGTCCGATCCATCCGTGTCCGTCGTAACGGAACCGGTCTTCCAGACCTTGAACAAATGGCTGAACACGAGCCGCCCCGTCGAGCCCGACGGGCGCTACCATTTCTTCATCCTCTCCGATGCCGGCATGGGCAAATCAAGCCTGCTCTGCATGTTGAAATTTGCGCACCTGACCTCCTTCTGGCCCAAGGACTATGATTGCGTCCTGCTCAAGCTGGGCGAGGACACCCTCGCCCAACTGGAAAAGGTCGCCAACAAACGACAGACCGTGGTGCTCCTGGACGCCTTGGACGAGGACCGGATGGGCTGGGGCAACATCGACGCCCGCCTGGCCGACCTCATGCGCGCCACAAAACATTTCCATCGCACCATCATTTCCTGCCGCACCCAGTTTTTCCCCACCACCGGTGCCGATCCATTCAAATCCCCGGGCCATATCACCGTGGGCGCCTACCGTTGCCCTCTCGTCTTCCTCTCCCCCTTCAGCGCCGCCAAGATCGAAGCCTACCTCACCCGTCGCTTCCCCACGGGCTTGTTACCTTTTGGCGCAAGCCTGACGTTGAGAAAGAAGGCGAATGCGCTGCTGGAAAAAATGGCATCGCTAAAGTGCCGACCATTCTTACTTTCCCATATCGAAGATATTGCAGCCTCCACCAGCGAGAAATGGTCGGAGTATTCCGTTTATGAATCACTGGTGGGCAGTTGGTTCCGCCGGGAAGCCATAAAGATGAACGACCTTGTTGCCGCCCGTCAAATGGATGCCAATCGCGCCCCTTCTTCTTCCGCCGCGATACCAACTGGCAATGTATCACAAATAGTTCCGGCCGCGCTCGAGATTCCCGGCACGAATGGCGAGCGCTCCAGAGCTCTGGAGCAAGCCTG
>CAIYZC010000097.1 GCA_903930565.1 uncultured Pedosphaera sp. | reverse complement strand
TTGCGTAAACCGACCAACGCGGCGATGTCACCGGCATTGACCTGGTCAATGTCCTTGCGTTCGCTGCCCTGAATAACCATCAAACGGCTGACGCGTTCGCGTTTCCGAGTGCGGGGGTTGTAGATGGTGTCGCCCTTTTTGAGCTGGCCGGAATAAACACGGAAGAACACCAATTTGCCGGCATAAGGATCCGTCCAGAGCTTGAACGCCAAGGAGCAGAACTTTTCGAAATCCGTCGTGGGAACTTCCACGATGTTCGTGGTGCCGGGTTCGTGACCTTCGGCCGGGGGAACGTCCAAGGGGCCGGGCAGGTAATCGATTACGGCATCGATGAGCACTTGCACACCCTTCTTTTTGAAGGCGGAGCCGCACAGGACGGGGATCAACTCAATTTTGCAAGTGAGGCGGCGGATGGCGGCCTTGAGCACCAGCGGGCTGATGGGTTGATCGGAGAGCACCAAATCAGCCAAGGCTTCGTCCTTGTTGGAGACGGCGTCGATCAACTCGGCCAGCGCGGCTTTCGCCTTTTCCTGCAAGCGGGCGGGAACTTCGGTGATCTCGTACTTCAGACCTTCGGTCGTGGTATCGCCCGGGCCCCAGACAATGGCCTTCTGATTAACGACGTCCACCACGCCGGCGAATGCGTCCTCGGCGTCGATGGGCAGGAAGATCGGGAACGCGTAGGCGTTCAACTTCTTGCGCATGTCGTTCAGGGCGTTTTCGAAATTCGCCCCGGTGCGGTCCATCTTGTTAACGAAAGCAATGCGGGGAACCTTGTACTTTGTGGCTTGGCGCCAAACGGTTTCGGACTGGGGTTGCACCCCGGCGACCCCGCAGAACACCGCAACGGCGCCGTCCAACACACGCATGGAGCGTTCAACTTCGGCCGTGAAATCCACGTGCCCGGGAGTGTCGATGATGTTGACGCGGTTCTCGATCCCGGCGAACAGCTTTTCCAAACCGGCTTCCGGCTTCTGCTTCCAAAAACAGGTCACGGCGGCGGAGGTAATGGTGATACCGCGTTCGCGCTCCTGCTCCATCCAGTCGGTCACGGTGTTGCCGTCATCGACATCACCGATCTTGTGAATCAAACCGGTGTAGAAAAGGATACGCTCGGTGGTCGTGGTCTTACCCGCATCGATGTGCGCCGCAATCCCGATGTTGCGCGTGCGCTCCAACGTATACTGCCGTGTGGGCGAATTTACCGGTTTGTTTTCCATTACACTTTTGAATTAAATTTTGAGACTAAAAACCGCCCCGAGTCAGGCTTGCACTCGGGGCGGAGGCAAATACAGATTGTTACCAGCGGAAATGTGCGAAGGCTTTGTTGGCTTGGGCCATCTTGTGAACTTCATCCCGTTTCCGAATGGCATTCCCCTGCCCTTGGTAGGCTTCGAGAATTTCGGCGGCAAGGGCTTCCTTCATCGGCATCCCCTTGCGGGCGTCCGCGAAGTCAACCAGCCAGCGGAGCGCCAAGGCGAACTGCCGGTCGGTGGAGACCTCCAAAGGCACCTGGTAGGTGGCGCCGCCAACGCGGCGGGCTTTGACTTCCAAGCGGGGCTTGGCGTTGTCGACGGCCCGTTGGAGGACTTCCAAGGGGCTGGCGGCGGGGTTCTTTTCCGCGAGTTGGTCGAACGCTCCGTAAACGATGCGCTGGGCGACACTCTTGTTGCCGCTGCACATGACGGTGTTCACCAGGCGGGAAACCAAGGTGCTGCCGAACTTCGCGTCCTTCGCGACCGGCCTTCTGACTGCTTGACGACGTCGGGACATAGATCAGTTATTTCTTGGCTTCACCGGCCTTGGGGGCCTTCGGGCGTTTCACGCCATACTTGGAACGGCTAACGCGGCGCTTTTCCACGCCGGCGGCGTCCAAAGTTCCGCGAACGATATGGTAGCGAACGCCGGGCAAATCCTTAACGCGGCCGCCACGCACCAGAACAATCGAATGCTCCTGGAGATTGTGGCCTTCGTCGGGAATGTAGGCGATGATTTCGTAGCCGTTCGTCAAGCGCACCTTGGCCACTTTCCGCATGGCGGAGTTGGGCTTTTTAGGCGTGCGGGTCATGACTTGAACGCAGACGCCCCGGCGAAAGGGCGCCACTTCGAGCGCGGGCGACTTCGACTTGCGCTTTAACTTGCTGCGGCCCTTGCGGACCAGTTGGTTTATTGTCGGCATTTCAGCGTTGCGTCGTTCAGCCGAATATCGGCGAAACGGAGCGCAGATCGTAACAGGGTGATGGTTGTTTGCAACAAATAATTTGATTTTTTTTGTTGGCTCAAGCGAGCAGCGGATTGTCCAATGAAAGCGCGGTTTCCGGAGCGGGTTCCTCCTCTTGGAGTTCCACCAAGGGGACCAATTTGGCCTTGCGGTGGTATTCGTAACCCGTGCCTGCGGGAATGATGTGACCCATGATCACGTTTTCCTTGAAGCCGCGCAGGTAGTCCACCTTGGCCAGCGTGGCGGCCTCGGTGAGCACCCGGGTGGTGTCTTGGAACGAGGCGGCGCTCAGGAAGCTCTCCGTCTCCAACGAGGCCTTGGTGATGCCCAGCAGCACCGGCTGCGCCTCGGCGGGCTTGCCGCCCACCTTCTCGACGCGGGCGTTTTCTTCCTCGAAGGCGAGTTTGTCCACCTGTTCGCCCCAAAGGAACGTGGTGTCGGAAGGTTCGGTGATACGCACCTTGCGCAGCATCTGGCGCACAATGGTCTCGATGTGCTTGTCGTTGATGGTCACGCCTTGCAAGCGGTACACCTCCTGCACTTCGTTCACCAAATGCTCCTGGAGCTCCTGCGGCCCGCAGATGTCGAGAATTTCATGCGGATCGACCGGACCTTCCGTGAGTTGCTGGCCCTTTTTGACGTAATCGCCCTTGAAGACGATGACGTGCTTGCCGATCGGGATGAGATGCTCTTCTTCCAACCCGGTTTGCGGGTTCTTGATGAGCACGCAGCGCTTGCCGCGCACACTCGGACCGAAGTCCACAATGCCGTCGATCTTGGAGATCTCCGCGGCGTCCTTCGGCCGGCGGGCTTCGAAGAGCTCGGCCACGCGGGGCAGACCGCCGGTGATGTCCTTGGTCTTCGAGGTCTTGCGCGGGGTCTTGGCCATCAGGGTGCCGGCGACGATTTTGTCCCCGCCGTTCACGACGATGTGCGCGCCGGACGGGATCGGGTAGTTGGCGAGCGGTTCGCCCTTCTCGTCGGTGATGACGATCTGGGGATGCAGGTCTTCCTTGTGTTCGATGATCACCATGGCCTCCTGGCCCGTGGTCTCGTCCACTTCCTGCTTCATCGTCACGCCCTCGATGATGTCGCTGAACTTCACGCGGCCGGCCTTTTCGGAAAGGATCGGCACGTTGTACGGATCCCATTGCACGAAGGCCTCGCCCTTCTTCACCCGGCCCTGGTTGGGCGCGGAGATGACGGAGCCGATGACCAGGTTGTGCGTTTCCAATTCACGACCATCGTCACCGACGATCGTAATGGACCCGTTTTTGTTCAGGACGATGTTGTTGCCGTCCTCCAACTCGACGAGCCGCAGCTCGTTGTAGCGCAGGGTGCCGTCGTGCTTGGCCTTGATCTGCGGTTGTTTGAAGACCGCGGAGGCCGTGCCGCCGATGTGGAACGTGCGCATGGTCAACTGGGTGCCGGGCTCGCCGATGGACTGCGCGGCGATGATGCCGGTCGCCTCGCCCAACTTCACCAAGCCGCCGGTGGCCAGGTTGCGGCCGTAGCAGCAGATGCAAACACCGTGCTTGCTCTCGCAGGTCAGCACGGAACGGATCTTCACCCGTTCGATGCCGGCGGCGTCAACGCGCTTGGCCTTGAGCTCATCGATCTCCTCGTTGGCGCGGGTGACGAGTTCCTTCAGGTTGTTCGGATTATAAACGTCATCGCACGAGAAGCGGCCGATGAGGCGCTCGCCCAGCTTGACCACCTGGTCTTCGCCTTCGTAAATCGCCTGCACCCAAATGCCGTTGGTCGTCCCGCAATCGGTGTCGCGGATGATGACGTCCTGGGCCACATCAACCAGCTTGCGCGTCATGTAACCCGAGTCGGCCGTCTTCAACGCCGTGTCGGCCAAGCCCTTGCGGGCGCCGTGCGTGGAGATGAAGTATTCCAACACGGTCAGGCCTTCGCGGAAGTTAGAGAGAATCGGCTTCTCAATGATGTCGCCGGAAGGTTTGGCCATAAGGCCGCGCACGCCCGCCAATTGGCGGACCTGTTGGCGGTTACCACGGGCGCCGGAATCCACCATCAAGGAGACCGGGTTGTATTCGGCCTTGCCCTGGTTTTTGTCCAGGGTGGTGAGCATGACGTTGGCGATCTGGTCGGTGCAATGGGTCCAGATGTCGATGACCTTGTTGTAGCGTTCGCCG
>CAIYZC010000096.1 GCA_903930565.1 uncultured Pedosphaera sp. | reverse complement strand
CGGGGCGCCGGGCGCGTCCCGGCGCGGCGGGCGCCGCGGACGGGGCGAGCGGATCGCGCGGCGGCGTGCGCAGCCGGAAATCGTGCCCCCGCAAAATAATCCCGTGGCCGTGCTGCCGTCGGAGCGCGTCCACCTGCGCCGCCACCCGCGCGTTGGCGTCGTGCCGCCGCGCGGCGGGCAGCACCGGCAATTCGGTGAGCAACGGGCCCGCATACACGTTGGAGAGTTTCAATCCCACCAGGCGCAGGCTCACCCGGCGCTTCCACGCCTTGCGGAGCAGCGTGTGGAGCAGGCTGTACACGTCCGTCTCCACATCCGTCGGTTCCGGCAGGCTGTCCGCCGCCTGGTCCTCGCCCAAGTCGTTGTAGCGCACCCGCACCGTGAGCGTGCGGATGCTCCGGCCCTCGCTGCGGAGGGTGGCGAACAGGTTGTCCGCCATGCGGCGCAGCACCGCTTCCGCGTATTCCTCGTCCGTGAGATCCGCCGCGAAGGTTTCCTGGTGGCTGAAGGTCTTTTGCGGCTCGCGCCATTGCACCAACGGCCGCTCGTCGATGCCCTGGGCGAATTGGTGCAATTGCGCCGCCTGCCCGCCCACCAGCAGTTCCAACATCGCCGGCGGCGTCAACGCCACCTCGCGGATCGCCACCAACCCGGCCGCGTTCAACCGCCCGCTCGTTTTCGGCCCCACCCCCGGCAGCCACTTGTTCGGCAGGGGATGCAGGAACTCCGCCTCGCGCCCCGCCGGCACCTCGCAAAACGCCGCCGGCTTGCGCAGCTTGGACGCCACCGCGCTGACCAGCTTGTTCGCCCCGATCCCCTGGCTCACCGTGATTTTCAACCCCTGCCCGATGGCCCGGCGCAGGGTCAGCGCGATCTCCGCCGCCGGCTTGCGCGTGGCGGACAGGTCCA
This sequence comes from uncultured Pedosphaera sp., assembly GCA_903930565.1. Lineage (GTDB taxonomy): Bacteria > Verrucomicrobiota > Verrucomicrobiia > Limisphaerales > Pedosphaeraceae > CAIXFN01. The sequence goes on along the minus strand of CAIYZC010000096.1, from coordinate 12,132 downwards.
GATACCCCTCGTCAATCGACGTTTGCTCCACATCCGGCGTGAAGTCGTAGCAATAGCCGAACATCCAGTTCGAGAACTGCTCGTACCGCTCGAAATCGCCGGGCAGCACGATGAGCTTCGGGCAGAGCTTGCGCGCCCGCGCCGTCGGCATGGGCGTGTACACGCCGAACCGCCGCGCCTCGTAGGAGGCCGAGGCGATGATGCCGCGCTTCTCGCCCCCCACGGCGATCGGCAACCCCCGCAGGCGCGGGTCCGCCGCCTGCTCGACCGCCGCGAAAAAGGCGTCCGCATCGAGATGCACTATGGAGCGGGGCGCCATGGCTCATTCCCGCGCCTTTCGGATCAGCGCCCGAAACACCCCCTGGATCATCAACTCCTCCGCCGGAATCAAATCCGGGTAGCGGGGGTTTTCCGCCTTGAGAAACGCCCGCTGGTTCCGGATCAGAAACGTTTTGAGCGTGCTCTGCCGGTCGATCAACGCCGCCACCATCTGCCCCGGCCGCGGCTCCGGCCCGTGCTCCAAAATCACAATGTCCCCGTCGCACACATGCCGCCCGATCATGGAATCCCCCACCACCCGCAGCGCGAACGTGTTCCGCGTGGGCTTGAACCCGATCGTGTTGATATCCACCGCGATCAACCCCTCCGCCGTCTGCTCCCGGTCCTGCCCCAGGCCGGCCGGAATGGAGCCCAGCAGGGGAATGCCCGCCAGGCGCGCCGGGTCCACGGTGTCCGCCCCCGCCACGGCCGGCCGGAGCGCGCGCGCCTTGCCCGCCACCGCCCGCAGCACCCCCTTGCGCACCAGCGCCCGCACATGGCACGCCGCCGCATAAGTACTGGCGAACGCAAAGTGCGCCGCGATCTCCCGATGGCTCGGGCACGGCCGCCCCGCCCCCAATTCCGCCGCGATAAACGCCCGCACCGCTTCCTGCTTGGCACTCAATTCCTGCATACTGCTCATTTGAGCAGTAGTGCGAACGGAAGTCAAGCACGGGCGGAGGAATTTTACCGGGCGCCTGGGACCGCCGGCTTCCAGCCGGCCGCCCCTTCCGCGCTGAGGCCCGCCCCCGCCCCGCCCATCCGCTCCCTCCATCCGGAGGTCTCCATTTTTAGCCTTCAGCCCTTGGCCTTTCGCTTTTTCCGGGGGAAGTGTCTTGTCAACTTCCCGAGCCCGCAACTATGCTCGCGCCACGTAAATATGAATACTGCGATTCGCTTCAAACTCTTCCTGATGATGGTGTTGGAATTCTTTATCTGGGGTGCCTGGTTGCCGTTGATTTTCGGCTACCTGCCCAGTTTGAAATTCACGCCCGGCGAGCAGTCGTTGATTCTGAACGCCTTTCCCATCGCCGCCATTGTCGGGATGTTTTTCAGCAACCAGTTTGCGGATCGTAATTTCGCCGCCGAACGCTTCCTGGCGTTCAGCCATCTCGTGGGCGGCCTGGCCATGCTGGGGCTGGCCTTCACGCACGACTTCGTGCCCTTTTGCGTGCTGATGTTTGTGCACTGCCTGCTGTATGTGCCCACCATCTCCATCACCAACTCCATCGCCTTCGCCAACATGAAGGACGCGCAGAAAGAGTTCGGCATCGTCCGCATGGGCGGCACGTTTGGTTGGATTCTCGCCGCCTGGCCGTTCACCTTCATCCTCGTGGACTGGGCCAAGGTGCAGGCCGCCCATCCCCAGGGCGTCGTGGACTGGGTCGGCACCGTGCTGAAGAACGGCCTCAGCGGCCAACCCCTGCAGGACGCCACCAAGTGGACCTTCATCGTCGCGGGCATCGCCTCCCTCCTCCTCGCCGCCTTCAGCCTCACCCTGCCGCACACGCCCCCCAAGAAAACCAACAATGCCGAAGCGGTGGAAACCTTCGCCTGGATGGAAGCCGTCAAGCTCCTCGGCAAACCCTTCGTGCTCGTGCTCTGGCTGGTGACCCTGGTGGATTCCTTCGTGCACAATTGCTATTTCAACTGGACCGGCTCCTTCCTCGCCGCGGCGGTGGACAAAGGCGGCGTGGGCATTCCCGGCAATTGGATCATGCCCGCGATGAGCGTGGGCCAGATCGCCGAACTCCTCACCATGCTCATCCTGGGCGCCACCCTCAAGCGCCTCGGCTGGCGCGCCACCATGATTGTCGGCATTCTGGGCCACGCCGCCCGCTTCGCGGTGTACGCCTGGTTCCCGCAGCATTGGGAGGTCATCATCCTCATCCAAGTGCTCCATGGCGTCTGCTACGCCTTCTTCTTCGCCACCGTTTACATCTTCGTGGACGCCTACTTCCCGAAGGATGTCCGCTCCAGCGCCCAGGGCTTGTTCAACGTCATGATCCTCGGCGTCGGCGCCCTGGTCGCGAACACCGTCTGCCCGCGCCTCAGCCAGGTCACCTTCTTCCATGACGGCGTGACCGACTTCAAGGGCCTCTTCCTCGTGCCCCTCGGCGCCGCCCTGGTCGCCACCATCGCCTTGGCCCTGTTCTTCCATCCCCCGGCCGTCTCCACCGAAGCCGGCAAGGGCGCCGCCCCCGCCCACTAACGGGCGGCTGGTAATTTCCCCCCCGCCGGCGGGCGGCGAAGCCATTCGCCGCCCGCTTTTTTTATTGGCCCCTGGCAGCCGGTCAAAGGGAGGGGAAATCTCGATGGCACCGCCATTGACTCACGCCCCCCACGGCCGGCCCAAAACGCGCAAACCTCACGCCCGCCCAGTCGAAACGGACCCCCCATCCCCAAAGCCCGCAAAACGACCAATCCCAAAGGGATTGCGCCGTCCAGCCCAGGGTTGCGACCCCGGAGCTACCCTGGGTTCACCCGGGGAAATTTCCCAACCCGGAAAGGGTTGTGCCGGTAATTCGGCGGCGCAAATCCCCCTTCGCTTCCAATCTCGCCGCCCCCCCAAAGTTCCCGGTAAGCTGCGTTCCGCCTCCTGAAGGGATGCGGCGCGCTCCTTTCTGTCCCCCCTCAACCGCCCGCTGGCTGATTCTCCACCCACCGCGCGAAGAGCCACAGCAAATCGGCGAGGCGGTTGAGGTAGATGATAATCTCCGCGTTCTCCAACTGGCCCGCCTCCTGGAGGGCGCAGACGCGCCGCTCGGAGCGGCGGCAGACCGTCCGGGCGACGTCCAGCGTGGCGGAGGCCAGGCTGTCTCCGGGGGTGGCCCAACCGTGGTAGGTGATCTTTTGGGCCTCGATCTCCGCCACCCAAGTGTCGAGTTTGACCGTGAGTTCGGGCGTGACGAGGGTGAAACCGTCCTTCACATACCGCGGCAGGTCCTCGACGCCCGTGGCGAGTTCGCCCATCAGCGTGACCAGGTCGCGCTGGATGGTCAGGAGCTTTTCGGTGACGAAGGCGTGTCGGCCGGACGCGCGGGCCAGGCCGAGGGCGGTGTTCAGTTCATCCACGCAGCCGTAGGCCTCGACGCGCGGGTGACATTTGGAGACGCGCCGGTTGTACATCAGGCCGGTCTGGCCGCTGTCCCCGGTTCGGGTGGCGATGCTCATGGGGGTGGTTCGGGTCAACCTTGGCGGAGCTGGTCCTTCTTTTCCTCGCGCTCGGCTTCCAGCGATTTGCGGTCGCTGACCAACTGCTTTTCGACCATCAGGTAGGCTTCGTAATCGCCCTTTTCGCGGGCCTTGGCCAATTCGCCCTTCACGAAGATTTCGCGTTCGGCGATTTTGGCCGCGTATTTGGAATCGATTTCCGCCAGCGCCTCCTTTTGTTCGGGCGTGAGCTTCTTGACGGGGGCGGTTTTGTTCAACCGCTCCATGGCGAGTTCGTACGAGGATTTCATAAAATGGGGTGGGTCGGCCGGCCGGGGGCGAACGCGCGCCGCTCGCTCAATGGCCCGGGCCGCCGGCGGTTTTGTTCTTCTTCCAGGGCATCTCGGGGAACTTCTGGTTCACCTTCACCGGGGCCGCGGCGGGTTTGGCTATCGCCAGTTCCGGATCTTCGGCCGGGGCGCCCCCGGTGGTGGGCGCGGCCATGTTGCCCTTCCAGGACGCGATCCGCGCCTGCAATCCGTGGTGCTCGGCGGTCGTTTTGTCCCCGCTCTTCATGTAAAAGAGCGAGAGGTTGGTGTGCACCAATTGCTCGCCCGGCCGGAGTTTTTCCGCCAAGTGACCCTCGGCGATCGCGCGCGGGTAATCCCCCAGGCGGTAATACGCCATGCCCAACGACAGGCGGGCGTCAAAGCACTCGGGATCGCCGGCCAGGATCGCGTCCAACTTGGCGATGGCGGCGGGGTAATCCCCGGTGCTGAACGCGAACATCGCGTCGTCGTAGTCATCCTGCCAGGCCGGCGTCATAGCAAATCCATCATGTGGCCCCAGCTTACTCCGGCGCGGCGGCCCGCGCAAGGGCCGCTCCCAGGGCCACCGGCGCCGCCTGCCCCCGGGCCAGGAAGTACAACACCGCGCGCGTGACCGGCCGGCGGTAAATGCGGTGCAGCGCGGCCGCATAGAGCCGCAATTGCGGCGCGTAGTGCGCCGTGCGCGCCGGCAGTTCCGCGGCCGGCAGCGTGTCGGTCTTGAAATCCACCAGCCAGATTTCCCCCGGTTGCAGCACCACGAGGTCGGCCACGCCCTGGATGAGCACGAAATCTTCCGCAAACAAATCCGGCGGCGGTTCGTCCGCGCCTTGCAATTCCGCCGGCTGGAACCGGGCGGTGAACGGCAGTTCGCGCCGCACCTCCCCCGCGTGCGCCCGGATTTCGCGGCCCAGCCCGGATTGCCAGAACCGGGCGATGGCGGGCAGGTTTAGGGCCGCGGCTTCCGGCGCCGTGAGGTGGCCTGCGGCGGTCAAACGCTCGGCTTCGTCCGCCAACCCCGCCGGATCGTGCGCCCGGGCGAGGTCCACGTATTGCAGAAAGGTGTGGTGCGCGGTGCCGATTTCCCCGGCGGTCAACCCCGGCCGCGCCGGCGCCGCGAAATGGGCGGAGGCGACCGCGATCGGTTGCAACGGGCGGGCCTCCCCGTCCGCCGCGGGACTGAGCCGCCGGCTGACGGAGGTGGCCGAAGCCTTGGCGGGCAATTCCGTCGCGGCGGCGTGCGGGTAACGCCAGGCGAGGCGCTGTTCGAGTTCCCGCCACGCGGCGGGACCGGGCGGTTCCATGCCAGTCCCGGCGCTTACCGGGACCGCGTCATCATCGGCGTTGCCCGCGCCGGCGTCGTCGTCCCCGTGGATTTGCCAGCGCCACCATTCGTTGGCGCCCGCCGGCGCGGTGACCAGGGTCGCCGCGGATTCCCCGGTCCAAGCGGCGAGCCAGTCCAGGAAACTTTTGGCCGCCGCCAGGCGCGGGGTCGTGATCGGGCGGACGGCGCCCCAGTTTTTCTCGAAAGTGGCGGCCTTGAGGGTGCCGGTGAGGATCAGCGTGTCCCGGGCGCGGGTGAGGGCGACGTAGAGCAGGCGCAACTCCTCGCCCAAAGTTTCGCGGCGTTGCCGGCGTTGGGCCAGCCAATAGGGCAGGCTGGGGTAGCGCGTGCCCTGGCCCGGGGCCTTGATCTGCGGGCACAGGCCGAACTCCTCGTCCAGGATGATATCGGCGCGCAGATCGAGGAGGTTGAACTCCTTGCCCAGGTCGGCCACCACCACCACGGGAAACTCCAGCCCCTTGCTCGCGTGAATGCTCAGCAGCGACACCGCATTCTCCTCCGGGACCACGGCGGCGTCCGGTTCGGCCTCGGTTTCCTGCTGGGCCTTGATGAAGTTTAGGAAACGGAACAGCCCCTGGCGTTGGAAGCGGTCGAACTGCCGGGCCAGCGCCAGCAGGCGGCGCACATTGGCCTGGCGCTGCTCGCCGCGGGGTTGGGTGAGCAGCCAGGCGGCGTAATGGGTTTCGGCGAGGACCGTCTCCAGGCAGTGCGAGAGCGAACCCTGCCGGGCCAACCGCCGCCAAGCGGTGTGGCGCGCGAGAAAGCGCGCGATCTTGGGGCCCGCGCCGGCCGGGTCCCCGGCTTGGTGGAAGCGTTGCACCGCGAGCCAGAACGGCCCGCGCGGCGCGGCGAGCCGCACGCCGGCGAGTTCGTCCACCGTCAGCCCCACGAGCGGGGAGCGCAGCACGGCCAGCAACGGGGTGTCCTGCCGCGGATTGTCCAGGACTTGCAGCAGGCTCAACAGGTCGGTGACCTCCAGGCTGGAGTAAAAGCCGCCGCGCGCGACGTTCAGCGGGATGCCCAGCCGCGCGAACGCGCGCGCGAAGCCCTCCGCCTTGCGCGCGGGGGAGCGCAGCAGCACGGCCATGTCGCGCCACTCCGCGGGCCGTTCGGCGCCCAGTTGCTCATCCCAGATCCCATGGCCCGCGGCGCGCAAGTCCCGCAGCCGTCGCGCCACCAGCCGCGCCTCGCGCTCCGCCGGGTCCAACCCGGCGGGCGCGGGCGCGGCGTCGGCGCCCGCCGCCTCCGCTTCGCCCTCCCCCTCCGCTTCCGCTTCCCCGGCGGTTCCGGCGCTTTTGGACCGCACGCACAAATGCAGTTCCACGCGCGGCTCCGGGTGGCCCGCCCGGCCCAGCGCGGCGCGCTCCCCCGGGGCGCCGAAGCGTAGTTCCGCCGTGTCGTCATATGTGACCCGGCCCAGGTCGGCGCGCATGATCGCGCGGAACAGCGGGTTGATGAACGCCAGGATCGCCTCCCGGCTGCGGAAGTTTTCCACCAGCGGCAGCACCCGGCCCGCCTCCGCGGCCCAGGCGCCGACGTAATTCTGAAAGATGCGCGGATCGGCGAGCCGGAAGCGGTAAATGCTCTGCTTCACGTCGCCCACCAGGAACCGGTTGGCGGCCGCGCCCTCCCGCCCGAGGGCTTGCAGGATGGCGTCCTGCGCCTCGTTGATGTCCTGGTACTCGTCCACGAACACGAACCGTAGGCGGCCCCGCCACTCGCGTGCCACCGCGGTGGGTTGGCCGGTTTCGGCCTCCCACAGCACCCGCAGGGTGTGTTGCTCCAAGTCGTGGAAATCCACCAGGCCGAGCTCGCGCTTGGCCGCGCTGTAGGCCGTGGCGAAATCGCGCGCCAGCCGCAGCAACGCCAGCATCTGGCCGCGCACCCAGTCCCAGTCCTCCGCCAACGGCTCCGGGGCCCCCGGGCGGGGGAGGAAGGCGGCCAGAAAACCCGCTTCGTCGAAAAACGCCTTCAGTTGCGGGCGCCATTTGGTCTTTTTGCCGCGGGGCCATTCCGCATCGGCGGCCTGCACGGCCGTCAACCCCGCCGCGGCTGCCTCCGGGGTGGGGTGGGGGGGCAGCCCGTCCAGGACGCTCCAGCACGCCGCGGCCTTGTCATTGCCCGCGGCGGCTTCCTCGCCCAGGACCGGCCGCCAGCGGTCGCGCCATTCGCCCACCCCCGTCCGCCACCACTCCCGCCAGTCCGTCGGTTCGGCCGTCGTGAAGCGGTTCAACTGGCCCGCCAGCCATGCCGTCGGGTCGCGCAGGGTTTGCGTGTAGTGATGGAGTTTGAGAATCAGCGCCCGGATCGGCACCTCCCAGCCGCGGGCCTGGGTTTGAATCAACTCCTGCACCGCGAGATCGGCGGGCTCGTCGCCCGCGTAGTGCGTCTCCAGCAGCTCGGTCAGGGTTTCCTCCATGAGCAGGCGGCCCTCCTCCTCCGGCAGGACGCTGAGTTGCGGGTCCAGGCCCAACTCGTGGAAGTGCTCGCGCACGAGGTTCAGGCAAAAGCTGTGCAGCGTGCCGATGGCCGCGGTGTCGAACCCCGCCAATTGCTCCTGCAGCCAGTGCTCCCGGCGGCGCGCGTCCGGGTCCGCGGGGGACGCCGCCCGCAGTTCCTCCAGCCGGCGCTCAAACTCGCGCCGGATGCGCCGCCGCATGTCGGCCGCCGCCGCGTCGGTGAAGGTGACCAGCAGGAGTTCGTCCAGTGCGGCCGGCGGCTCCTCCTCCAGCAGGCAATGCAGGCAGCGCGCCACCAGCGTGCTGGTCTTGCCGGTGCCCGCCCCGGCGACCAGCAGGACGTTGCCGCGCGCGGTCACGGCCGCTTGTTGGGTGGGGGTGGGGCTCATGCGGCGGTGGCGGGTTCCGGCGGGGCCGCGCCCGCGCCCGTGGCGGGGGCGGACGCGCGCAGCACGCGGAAGGGATGCGTCCACGGATCCACCCGGCACACGGACGCGTAGTCGCAGTGGTCGCAGGCGGTGGCCGCGCCGTGCCGGTAGGGATCGACCGCGGCGGCCCCGGCGAACACCGCCTCGCCCATCCGTCGCAGGGTGGTTTCCACTTGGTCCAGCAGGGCGCCGAAATCGGCCGTGGTCATCGCGTCGGGGTTTGTTTTGGCGAGTTCACCATCCTGCTTGCGTTTATAGGCGAATTGATCGCCCGCCGGCGCGTCCGGGCGCTGGTCGAGCAACGGCAGCGCGGCGGCGTCGAACCGTCCGCTGTGCTGGTAGGCGCGGCGGCGCGCGCGGTCGGGATCGGCCAGGGCCGCGGCGCGGCTGGTTTCGGCGGGGTACTGGCCGCGGAGGTTCACGTAAAACACGCCCGCCGGCAGCAGGCGGCCCACGCCGAACGGGCGGCGGGGATCGGGCCAGTGGCGGAGCACGTTCAGGTAGGCGGCGAGCTGGAGTTGCAGGCCGTGGGCCAGCAGCACCGGGTCGAGGCGCTTTTGGCTGGATTTGTAGTCCACCACCACGCACCGCGCCATGTCCGCGTCCCCGGCGTCCCCGCGGTGCAGGTCCACCCGGTCGATCCGCCCCTGGAGCAGCACGCGCCGGCCCTCGGCGAGGTCGAGCCGCCAGGGCGGGAACGTCCCCGCCTCGTCGCCGAAGGGCAGCTCCACCGCCGCCGGGTCGAACGCGTATTGCCCGCGCATCCAGCCGGTGAGCACCGCCACGAAGTCCTGGAGCGATTCCGTGAGCACCCGCGCCGTGAAGCGGTTCTGCGCGCCGGCCTGCAACAGCCCCGCGCGGTACCCGAGCGCCAGCGCGGAGGCGATCACCCGGATGCGCTCCCGCGCTTCCGCGGGCGTGAGGTCGCGCCAGCGCCGCCCCTCCGCCTGCAACCCTTCATGAAATTGCGCCAGGGCGTCGTGTTGGAAATTGCCGTGGTCGCGCACGTCCACTTCGAATTGCCGACGTTCCTCGGCCCGCAGCCCGGAGTGGACGAAGAAACGGAAGGGGCAGGCCGCGAATTGCTCCAGCCGGCTCACGGAGGTGCGCAAATCGCGGCCGTACAGGCGCTCGGCCAGCGCGGGCGCGAGGGTGTCGATGGCGGGCGGGCGGTGGAAGTGCGCCAGTTCCTCCCGGAGCGCGGTGAGCGCGGGCAGTTGCAGCAGCCCGGTGACCCCCGCCGCGGTCGCGTCATCCGCGCCCCCGGCGGCCAGGGACTCTTGGGCCTGCAGCAGGGCGGCGGCCAGTTCCGTGGGGTGTTCCGCCTCCCGCCAATCGATCAGGCGCGGCGCGGTTTCCGCGGGCAAACTCGGAAACAAACGGCGCACCGTGGTCAGGAACGGGGAGGGGTTGAGCGTTTTGCCCGCCGCATCCGTCCGCGCGCTCAGCAGCACCAACCGGCCCCGCGACCGTGTCAGGGCGAGGTAGCCGAAATGGCGTTCCCACGCCAGTTGTTGGCGGCGGCCGCCGGGCAGCTCCACGGCGCATTCCGCCAGCTTTGTCCGATCGTGTTCGGTGAGCAGACCGGCGGCGGTTGGCGCCGCGGGAAAACCGCCTTCATTGAGCCCCAGCACCAAGGCCAGGCGCAGCTCGGGGTTGCGCGACCGGTCGATGGCCCCGACCAGCACCTGGTCCAAGGCCGGGGGAATCACGCCCACGCTCAAGTTGGCCAGCCCGGCGTCGAGGATCGGCAGCCATTCCCGCACCGGCAGCGCGTCGGTGGGGAAGGCCAGTTCGACATTGTCCAGCCACGCGCCCATCTGCTCCCAAACCGTGGCATGGATGGGCTGGGGGCGGGCGTCCTGTTCACTCCACTCCCGCAACGTGTCCGGCACGTTCAGTTCGCCCCAAAACCGGCGCAGGGCCGTGGCGAGTTGCGGGCCGGTGGGGCGCATGCTGTGGCGCTGCAACGCGCGCCCCAGTTCGGCGAAGGGTGGCACCACCCGCCGCCGCACCGGTTCCAAACTCTCCGCCAGCGCCGGCCGCTCCGGGGTGGCCAGCGGTTGCTCCCAGGCCGCGCCCTTCCAGCCGCGGGCCAGCGCCTCGTTCTCCAATTGGTCGATGGCCTCCTCCGTGGCGGGCGCCAAGCCGGTCTTCAAGGCCGCGAACCAATCCTCCGTTTGCCAGCCGCCCGCGACCGTCCGCAAGGCGTTGCGCGTCAGCTCCGCCAGGGGATGGTGCGCCACCGCTTCCCGCCGGTCCAGGAAGCAGGGGATGCCGTAGCGCTGAAACGCCTGGCCCAAGGCATCGTGGTACGCCTCCAGCCGGCGCGTGATTACCCCCACCTCGCGGTAACGGCCGCCCGCGCGCACGAAGCGGAGGATTTCCCGCGCGGCGACCACGGCTTCCGCTTCGGGGTTGGCGGCCGTGACCAGCCGGAGCACGGATTCCGGGGCAGGCTCGCCGGGGGCGGGCGCGTAAGCTTCCGGGCGCGCCCAATGCGTTTCCAAGTGCCGCAGCACGGGGTTGCCGGCGAACCGTTGGCGGTCCGCGCGGCGCGGGAGCAGTTCGGTGACCAACTCCACCCCCGGCACGTCGCGGATCATCCGCCGGCAGCGCCAATAGTTATGGCGCGGCGCCGACCAAGGCGAAGTTCCGCCCGTGGGTTCCGTCGGGATTTCGTCGAGGCAAAACGTGAAGCTCGCCCCGGTGGTGTGGGGCAGCAGCAGCCCCAGCAACTGGAGTTCCGCCGGCGTGAGATCGCCAAAGCCTTCCAACCATAATCCACCCAGTCCGAGCGGGGCCGGTGCCTGGTGCAGCGCCCGGGCGGCGCACGGCAGCAATTGGTCCGCGTCCCGCAAGCCGCGCTCCTCCAGCCAGCCCAGGTAGGCGTCCAGCAGCGTGGCCAAATCCGTGAGTTTGGCGGGTAAGCCGCCCGCCGGGTCGAGTTGGGCCGCCAAGGCGCGGAGGTGGTCGGGCGTGAGTTGCTGGGTTTGGAGTTCCCGCAGGGCTTCGCTCAGTTGTTGGGCGAACCCCGTCAGGCGCGCGCTGGCGCGGAAGAGTTGCAATTCCTCCCGCCGCCGGGCCAGCAGGCTGCGCAGCACCATCAACCGCCCTTCCTCATCCAGCAGCCGCGGGGCTGCCACCCCGCAGCGGTCCAACAGGAAAAAGGCGAGCCGCTCGAAGGACAGGATGTGCAGGCGGGTATAGCCCGCGAGGGTGGGGGCGGCCAGCAACTGGCGCTCCAATTGGTAAGTGCTTTGCTTGGGCGCCAGCAGGATCAACGGCGGGCCGTCGGGATCCGCCGCCAGGGCGGCGCGGATTTCCGCCAGGCAGCGGAAGGTCTTTCCGCTGCCCGCCGGGCCCAAAATAAAGCGTGCCTGCACCGGGGAAGATTAGCTGAACTTTGACCGCAAACCAAGATTGGTAATAATGAATCGATCCGCGATTTGACAAATTCGCGGACCGGGTCGACGTTAAGGGGCAGGTTTGTGGGGCCGGGGCCAACCGGGAGGGGTTGGCCCCGGCCCTTTTTATTTGAATGCGATCCTGCTGGGTCGCCGCCGCCCCGTTGATTAACGCGGGCGCTTGGGCGGCAGGAGCATCAGCACCGCCTGTTGGTTCATATACCACTCGCGCAAACGCCGGGAGAGGCTCGATTCTTGGAAGTCCTTGAAGTTTTGCACGTTCAAGGCGGCGTCGATGTCATCCTTGAGTTGCTTGTTCAGGTCGCCCTTGGCGTCCACGGACCAGCCCTTGAAACTGCCGATCGGGTCGGCGAGCGCGCGGGCCGCACTGACGCGGGTGTCCAGGTCGTATTTGAAGTCCACGATGGTCACGATGCTCTTGTCCACCTTGCCCTCGCGGCGTTCCTCATCGTTCTTGGCCATGATCACCACTTTGGCGAAGTCGATGATGCGTTTGTCCAATTGCGCGATGATGTCGTCGTCGCCCACCATCTTGTTCGCTTCCACGCCCAGATCTCGGCTGGCGCGCTCGAACACGCCCGCGGCGCGGCGGACCACTTCCTTTTCCACCTGTTCGAAATAGGTTTTGCCGCGCTTGAGGATCAATTCCTTCTCCTCTTTCGAGAAGGTGTAGGT
>CAIYZC010000095.1 GCA_903930565.1 uncultured Pedosphaera sp. | reverse complement strand
GGAGTTGGCGAAGAGGTTGGTTTCGCCGGGATAATTGGTGAGGGTGATGCCGGAAGTAACCGGATCAAAATATTGCCGGGTATAATTGGTGCAGTTGTAATAGCCGCCGCGGACGTAGATGATATCGCCGGCGTGGGCGGCCCGGCTGGCCACGTGGAGCGTGGCGAAGGGGCCGGTGGTGCCGCCGACAAAGGCGGGGGCGGTGCCGTTCCAACCGTCATTGCCGTTGGTGGCGACATAGTAATTGGCGCCCGCAAGGGGGTTGGCCAGGGCGACGCAGGCCGCCAGGAGACTTACCAGTAGGAACCCGGTCTGGGACCGGGCGGGCCGGCGGCGCTGAGCGGCGGCGGATTGCGGGAGCACGGGGAGGATTGGCGTGGTAGTTTTCATAGTATCGCAAGGTTTGGTTCCGGTTTTTTTTGGGTCACTGCAGTTTGACTGGTGTCGCGCCGGGGCCGGGTCATCCCGTTCCCCGCATTCGTTGCACTCAGTCAAGTGTTAACTTAATAGCACGCGCTGTGCCGGCGGCTTGGAAGGGCTTTGCCGCCGGGCTCGGAAGCCGGTTCCCGTGGGGCTCCCGCCTCGCGGCGGCATTTTGTGACTGATTTCGAATTAACTATGGCCGGGCGGCGGGATTTTTTGCGGGGCCTCGCGGGCGGTAGGATGCGGCTCTTGCCGGTTTTTTTTACTCTGGCACTAGATTAGAGAAGGTAATGAGTGGTAACTCTTTGCCAGTGCCCCGCCCGGCTCAAGGCGCCGGTGCCGCCCCCGGCAGCCGGCGCGGGCGGCGGGCGGCCAGGGCGCGCAGGCTGAAGCCGCGCCCGTTTTCATACGCTTCCACCTGCGCTTCGATCTCCAGCACCGGATAGCGCACGGTGGCCAGGCCATAGGTCCGGTAGGTCGGGGCGAAGAGCTCGGTTTCCACGATCCCCGTCCAATCCGCCAGGGACAGGAATTTCATGGGCTCACCGGTGGTTTGGTGGTGGATGCGTTGTTCCACCACCAGCCCGCACACGGTCACGGTTTGACCCACCATCTCGCCCAGGCGTGCCACGGGGCAATAGGTGTCCCAGGCAACGTCGGTGTGGAGTTCGAGCGGATGCCCGCTCACGGGGAAGCCGAACAGTTCGTTTTCGGCCTGCAAGCGCTCCAGCCGGCCGGGTTCCACCACGGGCAGGGCGGGCAGTTTGGACGGGTCATCCGGGGGGATGAGCCAGCCCTGCCCCGGCTGGGTGGTGGCGCCGAAGGTGCGCAGCAGGTATTGCGCCTGCCAGAACTGCCGCGTGCGCGGCTCGCCAAACTCATCGCCCCCGCCCGCCCGGATCATGGCTTCCATTTCCTCGCCCCCGGGCTGGACGCGGTGGAACCAATCCGCCAGCGAGGTGAACGGCCCGTGGTCGCGCTCGGTCACCAAGCGCGCGGCGGTGCGCTCGCTCAAACCTTTCAACCGCGTCAGCGGCACCCGGATTTGCCGGCCGTGGGCGGCAAACGCGGGGCCGGGTTCGTTGACCGAGGGGGGCAGCAGGGTCAACCCCAGCCGGTGGCACTCCAGTACGTACACCAACGGATCGTAAAAACCCTTGCCGTTCGTGAGCACCGCCGCCATGAATTCGGCGGGGAAATAGTGCTTCAACCAGGCCGATTGGTACGCCTCCACCCCGTACGCCGTGCTGTGCGCCTTGCAAAAGGCGTAGCCGGCGAACCCGGTCACCAGCCCCCACACTTCGGCCGTTTTCTCCGGGGCATGGCCGCGCGCGGCGGCGGCGGCGAAAAATTCCTCCAAAATCTCCGCGATCACCGCGCGCTTCTGTTTGTTGAGCGCCCGGCGCAGCACATCCGCCCGGCCCGCCGGCAACCCGGCGAACTGCTCGCAGATTTGCAGGATGTGCTCCTCGTACACCACCAGCCCGTACGTGCTCCGCAAACAGTTTTCCAGGGAGGGATGCGGATACTCCACGGCCTCCAGCCCTTGGTAGCGGCGGGTGAAGGCGGTCTTCTTGCCCTCGTTGGCCGCGCCCGGGCGGATCACGCTCACAATGGCGATCAACCCGTCGATCTCCCGCACCTGGCACCGGCGGCACAGGCCGGTCATGGCGGGGCTTTCTATATGGTGTACCGACCGGGCGTGGCCGCCGGCGATCATGGCCCACACCGCCGGGTCGCCCCACGGCTCGGCCGCCGCCGGGTCGCCGTGCAGCACCCGGCCGTCCGCCGCGGCCACTGCCACGCACCGTTCCAGATCCACCCGGATGCCCCGCGCCGCCAGCGCCGCCGTCACATCCCGCATGGCCGCCAGGCCGCCCTGCGCCAGGATGTCCATCTTCACCAACCCGATCTCCTCCACGGCGTCCATGTCGAAATGGGTCGTGGGATAGCCCTTGTTCGCGATGAAGGTGGGGGTCAGATCATGCAGCGCCCCCCGGGCCAGGACCAGGCCGCACGGGTGCATCTTGGGGTAGCGCGGCATGCCGTCGAGAAACACGGCGGTTTCCAACGCGGTTTTGTAGGGTTCCTCCTCCAGCGGCAGGTCCCGGTTCTCCGGGCTGGCCTTGAGCTTTTGGATCAAGGCCGCGCCCCCCGTTGGCGCCGCGACGTCCGGCACCCAGCCGCCGCCAAAACTCCACGGGAAATGGTCCGTGAACTTGCGCACCTCCCGCTCCGCCACCCCCAGCACCTTGGCCACCTCCGCAAAGGCGCTCCGCGCTTGAAAGGTCGAAAACCCGCCCACCACCCCGCACTGCGTCCGCCCGTATTTCTCGAAAATCAACTTCACGACCGTGTCCTTCTCGTCGTGCGCGAAGTCGATGTCGATGTCCGGCAGCTTGTGCATCGCCATGCGTTCGCGGTTGAGGAAGCGCTTGAAATACAGATCGAACCGCACCGGGCACACGCCGCTGATCCCCAGGCAGTAGCACACCAGGCTGTCCGCCGCACTGCCGCGCGTGATCCACCCGATGCCCCGCGCCCGGCAGTCCTGGAGGAAATCCCAGGTGATGAGGAAATAATCCTCGTAGCCCACGGCGGCAATGATGCCCAGCTCCTCCATGACCTGGGGCCGGTGCCGCTCGGCCCGGGCGCCGTAGCGCGTGTGCAGCCCTGCCAGCACCAAGTGCTCCAACAACGCCCCCGCGGACCGGCCGTCCCGGGGCGGAAAGGCCGGGAACTGCGGTTTGCCGAAGGGCAACTCAAAGCGGCAGCGCGCCGCGATTTCCCGCGTGTGCCGCAGCCACTCCGGATGCTCCCGGCACCCCGCCGTCATTTCCGCGGGCGTCCGCCAATGCAGGCGCCCGCCCGCCCGCTTGTCGGGATGGCTCTCCCGCAGCAGGGTGAGCGTGCGGATGCTTTGCAGGATGTCGTAGCGCTGCCGGTCCGCCGGCGTGGCGTAATGCGCCGCCGGGCAGGCTGCCACCGGCCATTTTCCCCCGCCCTCCGCGGCCAACCGCGAACCCGCGGGCACGTAAAACGCGTCCGGAAACGCCGGCGCCAGCTCCGGGTCGGGACTCACCGCCAGCAACCCCGCCGTGAACCCCGCCAATTCGTCCCGGCTCCACGACAACCGCTGCTGCGCCGCCACCCCGGACTCCTCGGGATGCACCGCCGTGCGCTCCGCGTGCCGCGACAACATCCGGCACAAGTTGTGGTACCCCCGCGCTTCCGCCACGTAGAGCAGCAGCGGCTGTTCCGCCACGCGCAGTTCCACCCCGAAAATCGGTTGCACCCCCGCCGCCCGCGCCGCCAACGCGAACTCCACCGCGCCGTGCAGGTTGCCGGTGTCCGTCAACGCCACCGCCGCCGCCCCGTGTTGGCGGGCCAGCCCCACCACCGCCTCCGGGGACAGCGTGGAATCCAAAAAGGAATAATGACTGTGCGCCCGCAGTGG
>CAIYZC010000094.1 GCA_903930565.1 uncultured Pedosphaera sp. | reverse complement strand
CGGCTGCCTTCAAGGCCCGAAACCGCCCATATCCCGCGGCGGTTTTGGCCCCGATCCCGACCTGCTGGAGCGCTTCTGCCAACCACCGCGCGGCCAAATCTAAAGCTGCCCTTGCTTCAGGGTTTCGATCCCGAAGCAGAAGGGGAAAAACCCACATGGTCCCCGCTTCAATCGCCAAAAAGGGGTTGGGTTTGGGATCCCCGCTGCCATGAGGAGTCAGAATATCGAGCGTCAAATTTGGCGGTGCCAAAGGGCAGCCGCCCGCAAAAACCACCATCCCGGCACTCGTGGAGCCGCCGGCGTCATTGGAACCCAGAACCCACTCCGCCATGCTGGGAAACCGCGAACGCTGCGCCGCCGCAGGGGCGATCTCGGTTGGCAAACTGCCATCGGGCTGCTGGTTGGCTTCCCAACAAGCCCAAGTGCTCACCAACCCCTTCACCGCCGTCCCGGGAATGGTCGGTAAGCCGCTTGTCCGTTCGCATGCCAAACCGACATTCTCCAACACCGAGCACCGACCCAAATGCATCAACAGCCGGGCATGATTGACGAAGCAAACCTCGTGGTAGCAGGTGTCAAACTGAGCGCGCAATCGCGCGCGAAACCCCTCTTGGCTGCGGCAGGCCTGGTCCAAATGGCGCCGGGTGCGGGCATCTCTATAGGAGCTCAACACTGAATCCAAAGCCCGTATTTTGTTGCCGCTGGGGCGGTCTAAGTCAAAACTAAGCTTGTCCAACTGCAAGTTCCAAGAATCCGAGGCGCCACGCTTTTGCAAGGCGAGCCGGACCGGTTCGATGGCGCAAATACTCATGGCTCAAATGACAAACCGCTTCAGAAAGTTGAGATATGCCAGGGATTCCGCAGTGACCCGACGCAGCAGAATCGAATCCCCTTTCGCAAGTTCCGTGACGAGCCCCTCGGCGGTTTGAGCCTGCACGATGTTGACCGATTTGAGGTGCACGGCTATGGAATCGACAATCAAAAAAGCGCCCGGTTGCTTGGGGGTCATTACATCCTTGAGCTCAATGGCAAAGGCAAAAGCCGCGAGAATCCCATCGGTTTTGATGAGGATGGGGAAGCCGCTTAACGCATTCCCCCCGGCTTGACCCAGGCCCATCCCGGGAATCTTCGCGGCCGTTAACGCATTGGTTGCGCGCTTCTGCGCCAAGGTCTGGCTCATACCAGGCCCTTTCCGTTCGCCAATACTTGGTAGCTCGTTTCACAAAAGCCATGCCCCGTCGTTTCATCGCCTCCAACCTGGATCACGCCCGCGGCGGACAACAAGTGGCCCAACTGCAAATTCATGTCCCCCTGCCCTTCCGGCCGGCGGGATGGCAGCACGTTGATCACGCTGTAGAACAAGGCCTCGCAGGGAACGTTTTCTTGATTGTACAAGGCTCCCCCGTTGACGGTTCGTGTTCCAGGATTGATGGCGATCCGGGCAACCACTTCGGTGCAAGTCGTCACGAAATGTTGGAAGTTTTCATCATGCACAATCGCCAAGCGCTTGCTCAATTCTTGCTGCCACAGTGGATCTGTCGAGAGGGATTCCAGTTGCCGGGCCGTCTCGGCGGCGGCGGTTAGAGCAAGGCCCGGTTGAATGTTGAAGGCGTATTCTTCCAAAACTATTTGTTTTCCTTCATACACCAACAAGTCGGGTCCGGCCACCGCGAATTCCGGCTGGAGTTTGTCCGGAATGGTAATCACCTTCCCTGTGTCCCGGCTGAATCGGCGCAACGCTGCGGGGCAGGTAACCCAGGCAAAGCAACCCGCGAGGGAGCGAACTGGAAAAGCCAGCAATTTTGCTTCGATGATCTGCACACAGCCCGCGTGCAAAATGTCCTTTCCTTCAGCATCCTTAAGCAGTTCATCCTTGGCACCAAAAAGGCTTTCCACCACGGCCGGAGTGAAACCCAACGATTTCCCCGGCTCCGACCCCGCCAATTCGCGGGCCGCCTGTCGGAGCACGCCTTTTAAACTGCTGGCGGGAATGATGGGAAACCCGGTAATGCGCTCCCGCATGATGGGCAGATCCACCACATCCACGGAGGTGCCGCTGCCAACATGCAGCGGCGTGCGGGTGTAAAGGGTTAGCAAATGTCGTTTCATTTTGTTCATCGGTTCCTGTTTTACCTGTTAAATAATTCTCGCGCCAGAGACGTAACGTCCGCGGACGTCGGGTGCATTTCGGCGGCGTGACTGACCAACCCGTAGCCGCAACCCTTTTCCCCGTAAAAATCAGACCGTGGTTGCCAATGGAGCTTCGCCGCGAGTGCGGCCGCCACGGCGGGATTCTCACAAACAAAGTAATACACCCCGCCCTCGGGCACCGCCAGCAAAGTGGGTTTGGCGCGACCACTCACCACATCCCACCCCGAAACCGTCCGCGGCTTCCCCAACGCCCAAGCCGCCAAATGCGCCCGGCCCGGCAAATCCAGGCACACCCGGCCCACCGGCCACGTGCCACCCGGACGATCTTGGCGAGAGTCATTGCACCAACCCGGCAGGCTACCATGCGCAAAAATCGCCGGCGTGACGAGACTCCACTTAAGCAGGCATGGCCCGGACGTTACCGGCGGCAGCGGTACAGCTTTGAGGCCGGCCAGAGGGTCCGGCAGCGTGCTTCCGTCCGCATCATTATGCCACAACCTCGCCAAGCGAAACTCCCCACCCAACAAAAGCCAATCAAGCGCCGCGACGGCCGCCCCTTCCCCATGCTCCGCCGCCCGGGCGTCGCCCAATTTAAGTTGCGCCAAGAACCGAGTCTTCGCTCCGGCCCGCATATACGAGCCGGAATACAATTGATGCGCTTTGGCCACGCCACTCCGCGAATCGATTTCCAAACCAGTGTGGGATTCCGACTCCCACAAGTCAGTTGTCGGCCGGGGGCACATATCAACCCCGGAGCCGGCCGGCGCAACTTGGAGGTATTTTTGCCACTGGGCCAACGTCCACCCCCCGCTGAGCTGGCCATGTTTATCGGGCGGAGTTGCCGCCATGGGCAGGCAGGGCGGCCGGTAATCCGCGGGCGATCGACCGGCGCACGTCGCGATTTGCGCGGGATCCATCCAAAGCAACAAACTGCGCACTGATTCGCCACCCGGCTTCAGGACGGCGTCCCCCGGCACGGGCAGGAGAATCCCGGCGTCGGGAAGCCAAGGGAACGGTCCGATCGTTCGCAAGGACGCGAATGCCTTTGAAGCAATCCGCACTTCTTCGTCCGAGCTACTCGGATGCCATTGGCCTTGGCGCGGAGCGTTGCGGGGCCGGCCACGCAGGGCTTTGGCGGTCACCAATTCGCCCCGTGAGCGAAGCAAAGAGCCGCGAAAGGCCTCATGCAAGGTGCTGGGAAACGGCAAGCGACAACCCGCGCCCTGGCCCTGCCCGGCAGTCATTGGCACCGCGTCGCGGAAGAACAGGAGGTCCGTGGGTTCAATCAAAATCGTTTTCATGGCAAGCAGTTAGCGGGCCTCGCCTTGGCGGTTCACAAAGGCCCAAGTCATCCAAAAGTGCAGGAAATTGCGCGGGCAGAGCTCAGGAATGAGCGCCTGGCGCCAATTGTCGGCCAGGCTGGCGGCCTGGAGGGCGGACATTCCACCCTGTTGCCGCAAAACGTGCCGCAACTCGGCCTCCACCGATTCCGTCAACTCCGCAGTCCAAACCGGGGCGTACCGGGCGCCCGTGGCGCTGCCTCCTTCGATCACCAAGGCTTTGACCAAGAGTGCGTAGCGATAGGCAAAACGGCCGCTCAAATCGTGAACTGCATCCGAAAGTTCTTCCCAGACGATAACCACGCCCGCGGACCACCGCGCGGAAAAACCCACCCCCTCCCCGGACCGCTTCAAGACGTTCAGACAAAACGCACCTTTCCCCGCAACCGCTTTTGCGGACTTTTCGGCGGCGCGCGCCGCCTGTATGGTGTCCTGCATGGGGGCGCGGACGTGCCCGATGGCGATGCCGACTGAAGCCGTAGCCTTCGGCCCCATCACCGGCAAGGGCCAATTCGGTTTGAGGTTTTCCGCGCGGCCCACTCCCAGCCCGTCTCCCCTTTTCAGGGTAATAAATCCGTCCACATGCCGGGCGTAATCAAATATTTGGGATAAAACCTCCTTCACCTTTTTGGAAACACGGGCGGTCGGATCCTCCGGATGCACACCACGAAAGGCCAATTGCAAGGCCTGCGCGCATTCCAACGCCGAGTCGGCGGGGGTCATTGCCAGCACATCATCGCCACCCGCGTAGATCAACTGCCCGCCAAACCTAGTTACAATTGGTGCGGCGCAATAAAGGCTGAAATTCGCCAACGCCTCCGAGAGCATGGCATGAAACCCCGGCGATAAGGGACGGGGCACGGCGTCCGCCGGCGGCAAACCAACGCCCGCTTGCGGCCAATATTGCCGAAAATAGGCTTGGGCTTCGGGGGCCAGACTGTTCACCAAAGGCACCCCCGCCGCCCCACTTAACCATTGGCCCAAGTTGTCCCCATCCATCGCCAAGACGGCATAATATGTGGATTCCTCGGAGGCCTCGTCATCCAGCAAGTTGTCCAGTCGGGCGATTTTATCCACGGGCTGAAACACAGGTTCCCCACTTGGAAGCTCCAATTTCGCCCGCAAATAATGTTCCGGCCAGAGTCGCTTGATGATGGAAAGGGCGCCGTACAGTTGCGCCCCTTTAAACTCGCGGGGACAAATCTCGCGTAAGCGATCCCGAAACCTCGCATGTTCCGTCCCGCCCATGGCCTCATTTTTGCCGTCCAAATGATCTTTCGGCACTCCATCGGCGCCAAGCGCCCCCGCTTCGCGCCACGGGGCAAATCCGCGGGAACGTTTGCGCGCCGCAAATTTCCATTCCGTGGCGGCAAAGTGCAGGCTCCAAGCAAAACCGGAACTCGACGTTGGGCCATACTTTTCACGTTGGTCAGCGGGGATGAATTCCTCGGCCCACCGTTGCGCGAAGTGGAGTGAATGCTGCGCCCAACCACCCGGCAACGGAGGGATGTCCTGCTTCGCCAACTGCAGCGCTTGGGCGGTGCTCCCCCAAGGATGCACGACCCAATCCACCACGGGAAATCGACCCACCTGCGCTGCCCAGTTTTTATCCCAGCCCGGGAAAGCTCCCACAAATTGCTCGTCCAGAAACCCTTTGACCGCCCCGGCGATCTCTGCCCAGGCCTGCCGAACCGCCTGTTCGGCCATTTCAGCCAGTTCCGCTCCTCTTTGCGCGGGCACCAAGGCCAAAAAACGATTCGGCAAATTCGGCATGAGCAATTCATTGGCATGGCTGGCCCGCAGTTTCTGCCGTCCCAGATAGCCCCGTTTCCACCAATGATGATCCGCCAGCGGCATGGCACGCATTTGCGGAAAAACTACTGCATCCGGCCCAATCTCATCCGCCACCGCCAACATGGCTTGCGCAATCAAATAGCTGAGCAAATAGCTGCCGGACCACAAATCGACGGTTTTTCGCGCTTGGGCGATGAATTCCTGCACGGGGCCAATCTGGAACAACAGAAAGGCCGGGGCGGCGCCGGCACCGCAGAAAGCGGACGCCAGGGCGTTATGATGCCAAAGCGTGTGGTCGGGAATCCGGGTATCGGCGACCACGTAGGCGAGGTGCGGCGATTTCTCCCGCGCGCTCCGCTCGGGCCACAACCGCCAAGCCCGGATGAAATTCATCTTCCAATCCTGTGATTCCGTGGCGATGCCATCCAAAGCGCTCACAAAAGCCTCCTCCAACAAGGCCGAGGACGCCGGAAATTGGCTGGGAGTGAGGCGCCCGCCCCCGAGCGGGTGTCGAAATTCCCATTCATTTTCCCGCCAATCAACCCGCAAACCCCTTTTGGCGGAATTGGGAAAGATCAACCGATCAGCCGCCGCGGCGTCCCAATCGTTGGTGCGGTTGAATTCGCTCAAGGCTTCCGGGTCCAAGCCCATGCGGTTCAGGAAGGATTGGCGCTGGTCTTCATGCGCGGCGATGGCCCGCGGTTTGTGCGGCGGATCATGCAAATACGCCGCCAGCTTGGCCTTCCAAAAACTCATGTCGTTCATAGTTCGCCGCCATCTTTCCAGCTTTTCAACCGCCGTGCAGTGTTCCGAACGTCCGCGGACGTCCGCCCCGCCGGCTGACCATGAGCAACCCAAAAACCGCCGTCACTGCGGTTCATGCCCATTGGGTGCTTGTTCATTTCCCGCAACCATAAACCCGTGCGCCACGCCCGCAAGCAAAATGTTTAATCCGGCTGGGCAATGATTTCGACTCGCCAAAATTGACGACAAACTCCTCATGAGCTCAATTGCGGTCGTGTAGTCGCAAACGGCCACCCCGCCCATGCCGCACCGTGCAGAATAAAGCCATCGTTGCCCCTCCAACCCGCTCCCCACCACGCCTGTGACCACCTGGGGCACCTGCCCCGATGGCCCTCTTTTTGCGATCTTTGGGTTCTATGCGGTCAAACCATCCCCGCCATCCCGATCCCCCACCGGCGAAAATCTCGGCGGCGAAATCCGCGGTCAAAACTCAGACGCTCTCGTCCCCCATGCCCATCCGCGGAAAAACTCCCATCTCCCCGCTTCCCCAAACCCGCCCCGCTCTGGCCCGGCTCCGCGTGAGGCCATCCCCAATCCCCTTCCCCGGCCCCCATCTGGGTCCATCTGCGAAATCCGCAGTAATCGTGCCTCCTCCACCCCATGCGTAGGTCAATCCCCCTTGGCCCCCTTCGCGGCTTCGCGGCTTCGCGCGAGCCTCCCCTCCGCCCTTCATAATTCATACTTCACAATTCATAATTTCCTCTCCCCTCTTGCCCCCCTCTGGCCCCGCTCCGCGTGAGAATATCCCCTGCTTTGCGTTTCCCCTCCGACTCTGGCCCCCCTCTGGCCCCGCTCCGCGTGAGAATATCCCCTGCTTTGCG
>CAIYZC010000093.1 GCA_903930565.1 uncultured Pedosphaera sp. | reverse complement strand
TTGAGGCGGCGGGGCGTTATCCCGCCGGCAGTTATGCGGAGGTGCAGCCCGTGCCCGACGATATTTACAAGTTATCGCTGCTCCTTTCCTTCATCTGCACCAATCACCGTTTTGAAATCCTGCTGGCCTTGGATGCCTTCCTGCGGGAGCCGGTCTCCGCGCCGCCCCGGTTGCTCTCCGTGGGGTATGGCACGGGCTATGAATTAAAATTGGCCCGGAACCATCTGCCCGATTGGGCGATCGAAGCGTTTGACGCCTCGCCCGAAAGCTTCGCCTACGCTACGGATCTCCTGGCTTTCTTCGCCTGCGATCCGGTCACCTTGCGGCAGGAGTATTTCCCGCTGGAAACCACCGCCGGGTTGGACCAGTACCGGGATTGCTTTGGAAAGATCGTGGTCTGTGAGCTTTTGGAGCACTTGGAGCATCCGGCTGAAGCCTTGATTAATTTGGCGGCCGCCTTGCACCCCCAAGGCCGGATTTTCCTCACCATGGCCATCAATATCGCCCAGGAGGACCATGTTTTTCTGTATCGCACTCCGGAGCAGGCCCGGGATCAAGTGGTGGCGGCGGGATTCGAGATCGTTGAGGAACTCGTCACGCCGGTGGTGGGAATGCCCTTTGACGAGCCGGAGCGGCGGGCGTTGTGCCGCAAAGGAAATTATGTTTGTGTGGCGCGCCGCCGCTCCTGATGGCGGCGGTGACGGGCGGTTGGTTGTGTTATGAATTTCACCTCCTTTGAGTTTGTCGCATTTTTCGGCCTCCTGCTGCTGGCCCGGGTCTGGGCGCGGCGCGGCGCGGCCGAACTCTGGCTGTTGCTGGCGGCCAGTGCGTTGTTCTATCTGACGTGGAGCGTGCCCTGCATCCTGCTCGTCGGGTTCACCATCCTTATGGACTATAACGTTGGCCGCCGACTGGCTGCCACCGAAGATCCGGCGGCCCGGTCGCGTTGGCTGTGGTTGAGTGTCGCGTGCAATCTTGGAATGCTGGGGTTTTTCAAATACACCAACTTCTTCCTCGAAAACGTGCAATTCCTCCTGGGGACGGTCGGGGTCAAGGCCGCCCTGCCGCACCTGGATATCGTCCTGCCGCCGGCGATCTCCTATTTCACCTTCGCCAGCCTCAGCTACGTGGTGGACGTTTATTACGAGCGCGGCCCCGCTTGCGAACATCTCCGGGATTACGGCCTGTTCATCATGTTTTTCCCCAAGCTGCTCTCCGGGCCAATTACCCGCGCCCGGGATTTCCTGCCCCAACTCGTCCAGCGGCCGCCCGTCACCCCGGAGGATGTGGAAATCGGCTTGGCCCGTTTCCTGGTCGGCGCGGTCAAAAAGCTGGTGATCGCCGACCAGGTGGCGGGCAACGTGGGCTTGATTTTCGCGGCCCCCGGTCGTTACGACGCCCTCACCCTGGCCCAAGGGTTGTGCGGCTTCGTGACCCAACTCTACTGCGATTTCTCCGGCTACTCCGACATGGCGATCGGCTTGGCCCGGCTGTTGGGCTTTCGGTTGCCGGAGAACTTTCAAATGCCCTTCAGCGCCACGGACATCACGGATTTCTGGCGTCGCTGGCACATGAGCCTTTCCGCTTGGCTGCGCGATTACATCTTCCTCCCCTTGGAAATCCTGACCCGGGACAACCCGAACGCCACCCGCCGGGCGGCTTTCAACATCCTCGTCACCTTCGTCCTTTGCGGGCTTTGGCACGGGGCGAGTTGGAATTTTATCCTCTGGGGTGCCATCATGGGGACGGCGCTCGCGGTTCATTTGACTTGGCGCGCTTGGAACCCCTTGCGGAGCTGGAAAGGGCGGACGGTCTTGGAGTTCGGATGGCGGCAGTTCTCCCGGGTGCTGACCTTGGGGTTGGTGCTTCTCTCGTTTGTGTTCGCGCGCGCCGCGACCTTGGCGGATGCCGGCACCTTTTTGAAGCGGCTGCTGACTTTCCGTCATGATGGCACGCGCTTGATTTCGCCGTACATCGTTCCGGCCGTCGTCGTCGTGGTGCTGGCGCATTTTGTCCTCCGGCGGGACGGCAACTGGGTGGCGGAGACGGTCGCCCGGCCGGTGTGGTACCGAATTCTGGCCTATTCGGCCTTGCTGATCATCCTGACCTTTCTCGCCGCCACCGAGGGGGCGCCGTTTATTTATTTCAAGTTTTAGTCGCTCCGCAAATCAACCCGATCTTTCCCTATGACGACCGACGAAACTCAAGCCAAACCGGACCGCACGCCGCCCGCGGTTCCTGCGCGGCGCTTGTCCATCCTGGGCGATTCCGCCACCCAATTCCTCGCGAAAGCTTTGGCGGCGAAGGGCCGGGAGGAAAACCTTCCGCTGACCATCTTCGACGCCGATTTCGACCAACTGAACAGCCAGATTCTGGACCCGGATTCGGAGCTGTACCATTCCCAGCCCGAGTTCGTCCTGCTGTACCTGTCCGTGGAACGACTGTGGGAGCGGTTTGCCGCGTCGCCGCTCGCCGCCCGCTCCGGCTTCGCTCAGCATACGCTGGCGGAAATTCGCAATTGGTGGCAGCAACTCGCCCGGAATAGCAAAGCCCGGATCATCCACTGCAATTTCATTGAATTGAACGACGCGGTGTTCGGTCACTTCGGTCTGAAGACGGTGAGTTCCTTCCCCTACCAGGTCAAACTTTTGAACTTGGAGTTGATGCGGCTGGCCGGTGAGGAGAAGAACGTCTTTCTGCTCGACTTGGCGGGGCTGGCCGGCCAGGTGGGCTACCAACAAGCGCACGATCCACGCCTCTTTGTCACCGCCAAACTGACTTTGGCCTTGGACTTTCTGCCCACTGTCGCCGGCGCGGTGTTGGAGATCATCAAGGCCATCTCCGGCTCCTTCCGCAAGTGCTTGATCTTGGATTTGGACAACACCCTCTGGGGCGGAATCATCGGCGATGACGGGTTGGAAAACATTCAATTGGGCGATTTGGGCATGGGGCACGCCTTCGACGCCCTCCAGGCTTGGGCCCGCGAATTGAAGCACCGGGGCATCATCCTCTGTGTCGTCAGCAAGAATGACGAAGACAAAGCCAAACGCCCGTTCGTGGATCACCCCGACATGCTGTTGCGCTTGGAGGACATCGCCGTGTTTGTCGCCAACTGGGAAAACAAGGCCGACAACATCCGCTACATTCAGCAGGTGTTGAACATCGGTTTCGATGCCATGGTTTTTGTCGACGACAATCCGTTTGAGCGGAATCTGGTGCGCCAATTCCTCCCGGCGGTGACCGTGCCCGAGTTGCCCGAAGACCCCGCCCTCTATGCGGGCTATCTCC
Organism: uncultured Pedosphaera sp.; assembly: GCA_903930565.1. GTDB lineage: Bacteria > Verrucomicrobiota > Verrucomicrobiia > Limisphaerales > Pedosphaeraceae > CAIXFN01. The sequence continues at coordinate 412 of CAIYZC010000093.1, read as the reverse complement.
GTGCCTTGAATCTGTTTGAGACCGCCTCCTTTTCCGAGGAGGATTTGCAGCGTACGCGCCAGTACCAGGAAGAATTGGCCCGGACGAACGCGCAAAAGTCCCACACCTCGATTGCGGATTATCTGCGTAGCTTGGATATGTGCGCGGAGGTCGGTCCGTTCGACGATTTTTGCACCCCCCGGGTGGCGCAGTTGACGCAACGTTCCAACCAATTCAATTTGCGCACCGTCCGCTACACCGAGGCCGAGGTGGACGCGCTCCGTCGGCGCGGCGACCACGTCACCTTGGCGTTTCACTTGCAGGACAAATTCGGGGATCATGGTTTGATTGCCGTGATCATCCTGCGGCGCGAGGGGGGGGACGCCGCGTTCCTCGACACTTGGATCATGAGTTGCCGGGTGCTCAAGCGCGG
>CAIYZC010000092.1 GCA_903930565.1 uncultured Pedosphaera sp. | reverse complement strand
GTTGTGGAGTGCGGAATGAAGTTCCGCTCGATCGGACGAGCCGTCATCCACCACCAAAAACCCCCCGAGCGGATAAAAGCTCCGGTCCCCTTTGCCCCCTTCGCGCCTTCGCGGCTTCGCGCGAGACTCCGGCTCCCGCCTTACGCACCCACCGAAGGCCAAACCCATCCTCCGGATCCATCAAAAATCATGTCCATCATGTTGATCCTGTCCAAATCCGCTCCTGTCCCGCTCCTGCCCCGCTCCGCGTGAAACCATTCCGGCTCCATCCGTCCCCAATCATGTCCGCCAACCCTACGCACTCACCGAAGGCCACCAAGCACCGCCGCCAATCCATCAAAAATCATGTCCATCATGTAAATCATGTCAAAATTGGCTTTTCCCCTTGGTTCCCCTTCGCGCCTTCGCGCGAGACTCCTGCTCCCGCCTTACGCACCCACCGAAGGCCAAACCCATCCTCCGAATCCATCCTCAAATCATGTCCATCATGTAAATCATGTCCAAAACCTGCCTTTTCCCTTTGTCCCCCCTTCGCGCCTTCGCGGCTTCGCGCGAGACTCCGGCTCCCGCCCTACGCACCCACCGAAGGCCAATCCCCATCTTCAAATCCAGTCCATCGTTTCAATCATGTCCCAAACCCGTCTTCCCCCACCCAAAATTAGTTCCCGGGTGCCATGGCGCCCACCCGGACCGCCTGCCAAGCTGCCCAATGCCTCGCAAAGAACTGTTTGCGGATTCGCCGCCCGGCTTTTAGACTGCGGGCAACACACACCATGAAATCGTTTGTCTTGTTGATTCTGACCACCACCGGCCTGCTCGCCGCCCTGGCGCCTCCTCCGGCCGCGGCCGCCACCACCGCCGCCGGCCGGCCCAACATCTTGTTCATCATGACCGACGACCACGCCGCGCACGCGATCAGCGCCTACGGCAGCGTCGTGAACCAAACACCGCATTTGGACCGGCTCGCCAAGGAAGGGGTGCGCTTTGACCGCTGCTTCGCCGTCAATTCGATCTGCACCCCCAGCCGCGCCACCATCCTCACCGGCAAATATTCACACATCAACGGCGTGACGGTGTTCAACCGCTTCGACGGCTCCCAACCCACGGTGGCCAAGCATTTGCAAGCGGCGGGGTACCACACCGGCATGATCGGCAAATGGCACTTGGGCAGCCAACCGACCGGTTTCGATCATTGGACCATCCTCCCGGGCCAAGGGGTGTATTTCAATCCGACCTTCCTGGTGCCCGAAGGCAAAACCCAAATCCAAGGCTACGTCACGGACATCATCACCGATTTGGCCATCGATTTCTTGAAGAACCGGCCCACGAACCAGCCCTTCTTCCTGATGTGCCATCACAAGGCCCCGCACCGCTCCTGGGATCCGGATGAAAAACACAAGGCCATGTTCGCCGGCAAACACATCCCCGAACCCGCCACCCTGCGCGACAATTACGACGGCCGCACGGACGCCCTGCACGAAAACAAACAGCGCGTGTTTTACGACCTCACGCGCAACGACCTCAAACTCGTCCCCCCGGCCGAACTGACCGGCCAGGCCCGCAACCAATGGCTCAACGTCAAACCCACGGAAGTGGAAATCGAAGTGAACGGGCAAAAGAAGGTCCTGACGGGCGACGAGCTCAACGCGTGGAAATACCAGCGCTACATGCAGGATTACCTGGCCTGCGTCCAAAGCGTGGATGACAACGTCGGCCGCCTGCTGGCGTGGCTCGACGCCGCCGGCCTCCGCGACAACACCCTCGTGATCTACACCAGCGACCAGGGCTTTTTCCTCGGGGACCACGGTCTGTATGACAAACGGTTCATGTATGAACCCTCCATTCACATGCCCTTCATCGTCCGCTGGCCCGGGGTGGTCCACCCCGCCACCACCACGGACGCCATGGCGATCAACCCGGACTTCGCCCCCACCTTCATGGCCGCCGCGGGCTTGCCCGTGCCGCCCGACATGCAGGGCCGCAGCCTGCTGCCGGTGCTCCAGGGCCGGACGCCCGCCGATTGGCGCCACAGCTTCTACTACCGCTATTACCACGACCCGGGCGACCACAACACCCGCGCCCATTATGGCGTGCGCACGGACACGCACAAATTGATCTACTTCTGGAAGAAGGATCAGTACGAGCTCTACGACCTGCGCAACGATCCGGGCGAAATGCACAATCTTTATAACGAACCCGCCCAGGCCGAGGTCATCGCCGGACTCAAGACGGAGCTGCTGCGCCTCAAACACGACTTGAACGATACCGACCAGTGGGCGCTCCAGCCCCCGCCCGATCCCGGCGTGGACGGCCCGTTCCCCGACAAATCGACCAATCAGCCGGCGGCCAAAAAGCCTTGAGGCCCGCGATGCGCCGATCTTTCCTCCGGACCGGATTGCTCCTAGCCGCCCTGCTGGGCTGGGGCTGGACGGCCGGCCCGCTCCGGGCGGCGGAGCGGCCAAACTTTGTGTTCATCCTCGCGGATGACCTCGGCTGGAAGGATCTGGGCTGCTACGGCAGCGCGTTTTACGAGACGCCGCACTTGAACGCCCTGGCCGCGCAGGGGCTGCGCTTCACCCAGGCCTACGCCACTTGCTGCGTATGCTCCCCAACCCGCGCGAGCATCCTCACCGGCAAATACCCGGCGCGCCTGCACCTCACGGACTTCATTCCCGGCCGCGGCGACCACCCCAACCAGGCGATGGCGCGGCCGCCGATTATGAACCACCTGCCGTTGGAGGAATTCACGCTGGCGGAGGCGCTGCACGAAGCCGGTTACCAAACGGCGTTCTTCGGCAAGTGGCATCTTGGTGGCGCCCCCTATTTCCCGGAACATCAGGGCTTTGATCTCAATATCGGCGGCTGCGAAAAAGGCGCGCCTCCCTCCTATTTCAGCCCCTACAATATTACCAACCTGCCCGATGGACCGCCCGGCGAATACTTGACGGACCGCCTCACCGACGAAGCGTTGAAATTCCTCACGCAGGCGACCAACCGCCCATTTCTGCTCTACCTGTCCCATTACGCGGTCCACAACCCGCAGCAGGCCAAGCCGGAACTGGTCGCCAAATTCCGCGCGAAAGCCGCCCAACTGCCCGCCGCCGCCGGACCGGAATTCATCACCGACACCGGCCGCCAGGTGCGCCAAATCCAAAACCGCCCCATCTACGCCGCCATGGTCGCCAGCCTGGACGAAAGCGTCGGCCGCGTCCTCGACCAACTGAAAGCCCTCGGCCTCGACCGCAACACCATCGTCGTCTTCACCTCGGACAACGGCGGCCTCGCCACAACCGAAGGCACCCCCACGGCCAATGTGCCCCTCCGCATGGGCAAGGGCTGGCCCTACGAAGGCGGCGTGCGCGAACCGTTGCTGGTCAAATGGCCCGGCGTCACCCGCCCCGGCAGCGTCACCGACGCGCAGATCATCGCCACCGATTATTACCCCACCTTTCTGGCCATGGCCGGACTCCCCGCCCGCCCCGCGCAGCACCTCGACGGCGTCAGCCTGGTCCCCGTGCTGCAAGGCGGCCCACCGCCCGCCCGCCCGCTTTTCTGGCACTACCCGCAATACAGCAACCAAGGCGGCGGGCCCTGTGGCACGATCCGCCGCGGTGACTACAAGCTGATCGAATGGTACGAGGACATGCGCGTGGAATTGTACAACACTGCGACCGACCTGGGCGAAACCCACAACCTCGCCGCCGCCGAACCCGACCGCGCCGCCGCCCTCACCCGGGAATTGCACGCTTGGCGCCAGTCGGTGGCCGCCCAAATGCCCACCCCAAATCCGAACTACCGGCCCCCGGCCCCCGCCAAATGATTTCCGCCCCCCCGAAACTGCCCTCCCCTGGGACCGCCGGCTTCCAGCCGGCCGCCGCTTCCGCTTGGCGGCGCACGCTCAACCCGCTCATCCGCCTTTTCGCGAGCACTTTGCCTGCCCTTGCCCCCCTTCTCCTGCTCACCCTCTGCTGCTCCGCCGGCGCCGCCACCGCCACCAACGCCCGGCCCAACATTCTGTATATTTTGGCCGACGACCTCGGCTATGGCGACGTCCGCGCGCTAAACCCCGCGGGCAAGATCGCCACGCCCAACCTCGACCGTCTGGCCGCCGCGGGCATGATCTTTACCGAGGCGCACTCCAGCTCCGCGGTTTGCACCCCCACGCGCTACGGCCTGCTCACCGGCCGTTACAACTGGCGCTCCCGCTTGAAAAACGGGGTGCTGGGTGGCCTGAGCCCGGCCCTCATCGAACCCGGCCGCCTGACCGTGGCCGAATTTCTCCGCCGCCAGGGTTATCACACCGCCGCCGTCGGCAAATGGCATCTGGGCATGGGCTGGCCGCGCAAAGATAAATCCCCGGATTTTGATGATACGGTCGAGCAGCGCGAGGCCGCCTGGCAGGTGGACTACACCAAAGCCATTCCGGACGGGCCGGTCAGCGTCGGCTTCGACTATTATTTCGGCATTTCCGCCTCGTTGGACATGGTCCCCTACACGTTCATTGAAAATGACCACGTGACCTGGCAGCCGACCAAGGACATGGCGTTCCCGCTGATGTACGGCCGCACGAACCGCCTCACCCGCCGGGGTCCGGGCGCGCCGGAGTTCGACGCCACCGCCGTGCTCCCCACCTTGGTGGACAAATCCGTGGCCTACTTGGAACAACGCGCCGCCGAGGCCAACTCCGGCAAAAAGCCCTTCTTCCTCTACCTGCCCCTCAACGGTCCCCACACCCCCATCGCCCCCACCCCGGAATGGCGCGGCCGCAGCGGCCTCAATCCCTACGCCGATTTCGTCATGGAAATCGACGCCGAAGTCGGCCGCTTGCTGGCGACGGTGGACCGTCTCGGCCTGGCCCAAAACACCCTGGTGGTGTTCACCAGCGACAACGGCTGCTCGCCCGAGGCCAAGTTCGACGAACTCCTCGCCAAAGGGCACAACCCCAGCGCCTCCTTCCGCGGCACCAAGGCGGACATCTTCGACGGCGGACACCATATTCCTTTCCTGGCCCGTTGGCCCGCGGTGGTGGCCCCCGGCTCCCGCACCGACCAAATCATTTGCCTGAACGACCTGTTCGCCACCACGGCGGACATTTTGGGCGTGCCTTTGCCCCCGGACGCGGCCGAAGACAGTGTGAGCATCCTGCCGCTGCTCCGCGGCCGCACTGAAACCCCGGTGCGGGAAGCCGTCGTCCATCATTCCATCAACGGTTCCTTCGCCATTCGCCAAGGGGATTGGAAGCTGGAACTGTGCGCCGATTCCGGCGGTTGGAGCGGCCCCACCCCCAACAGCCCCGCGGCCCGCAAACTCGCTCCCCTCCAACTATACAATGTGCGCGCGGACCTCGGCGAAACCAACAACGTCCAGGCCGCCCATCCCGAAGTGGTCGCCCGCCTCACGCACCTGCTCGAAAAATACGTCGCCGACGGCCGCAGCACGCCCGGCCCCGCCCGGACCAACACCACCCCCGTCCATCTCTCCCCCACCCGGCCGAATATCATTTTCGTGCTCACGGACGACCAGGGCTACGGCGATCTGAGTTGGACGGGCAATCCCGTGCTCAAAACGCCGCACATCGACGCCTTCGCCGCCCAGAGCGTGCGCTTCACCGATTTCCACGTCAGCCCGACCTGCGCGCCCACCCGGTCGGCCTTGATGACCGGCCGCCACGAGTTCAAGAATGGCGTCACCCACACCATCAACGAACGCGAACGACTTACCCTGGCGGCCACCACCCTGCCCCAGCTGCTCAAATCCGCCGGGTATGCCACCGGCATTTTTGGCAAGTGGCACCTCGGCGATGAACCGGCCTACCAGCCGGACCGCCGGGGATTCGATGAGGTGTTCATTCATGGCGCGGGGGGCATCGGCCAAACTTACGCCGGCAGTTGCGGTGACGCCCCCGGCAACACCTATTTCGACCCCGCCATTCTGCACAATGGGAAGTTCGAAAAAACCCACGGCTATTGCACCGATGTTTTCTTTGCGCAAGCACTGCACTGGATCGACGAACGTCGCAAGCTCGGTTCCCCGTTCTTCGTCTATCTCACGCCGAACGCCCCCCACGCCCCGCTTCAAGTCCCCGAGGAGAATTTCCGCCATTACCAAGGTCGCGTCCCGGATCCGGCCGCGAAATTTTTCGGCATGATCGAGAACATCGACGACAATTTTGGCCGCCTGCTGCAACAATTGGAGGCCTGGGGCGTCGCGGACAACACCTTGGTGGTGTTCATGACCGACAACGGCGGCACCGCCGGGGTGCGGGTCTTCAATGCCGGCATGCACGGTGAGAAGGGCACGCCCTACCAGGGCGGCACCCGCGTGCCGAGCTTTTGGCGCTGGGCGAAGAACTTCAAAACCCCGCGCGACTGCGCCGCCCTCACCGCGCAGGTGGACGTGCTGCCCACCCTGGCCGAAGTGGCGGGCGTCCCGCTCACCGGCGATCTCGTCGGCCAGGTCGAAGGTCGCAGCCTGCTGCCGTTGCTCCGCAACCAGCCCAAGGCCGAATGGCCCGACCGTTTTCTCGTGACCCACGTCGGCCGCTGGCCGCGGGGCGGGGCCGCGACGGCCAAATTCACGAATTGCTCGATCCGCGACCAACGGTTCACGCTCGTCAATAACCGCGAACTCTACGACCTGGCCGCCGATCCCGGTGAAAGTAAAAATGTGCTCGCGCAATTCCCGGAAGCCGCGGCCCGCCTGCGCACCGCCTACGACCAATGGTGGCGCGACGTCCAACCGCTGCTGGTCAATGAGCGCGCCGTCGGCCCCAAGGTGAACCCCTTCAAGGAACTTTACTGGCGCCAGTTCGGCGGCGGCCCGGATGCGGCGACTCTCCGCGCCATGGACCCCACGCCGGAAAACCCCACTTTTGCCCCTGCTCTCAAATAATGAAACCATTCCCTTCATTTCCCCGTCGTTTCGCCCCTTGGGCGCTCCTGAGTCTGCTCGCCGCCGGCGCCCCGGCGGCCCGCGCCGCGGACGCCCTCCCGGATTACCGCTACCAAGTGGATGTCCTGGCCGTCGGCCTCGCGCAACCGCTCCAGCTCAAAATGGCCCCGGACGGACGCCTGTTCTTCAACGAACTCCTCGGCAAACTCCGCATTTGGAAGCCCGCCACCCAGGCGATCATCGAAGCGGGCACGGTCCCGGTCTTCGGCGAACAGGAAAACGGCCTGTTGGGCTTCGCGTTTGATCCCGGTTTCGCCCAAAACAACTGGCTCTACCTCTACTATTCCCCGACGAATTACGTCGGCCAACGGCTCAGCCGCTTCGTCATGCGCGGCGACACGCTGGATTTGTCGAGCGAAAAGGTCATGCTCGAATTCGCCGAGCAACGCCGCGAATGCTGCCACCACGCCGGCTCCGTGCAAATGGGCCCCGACGGCTGTATCTATATTTCCAGCGGTGACAACACCCATCCCTTTGGTGATTCCGAGAGCTTCGGCCCCATGGATGAACGCCCGGGCCGGGAGCCGTGGGACGCCCAGAAAGGCGCCTCCAACACCCACGATCTCCGCGGCAAAATCATCCGCATCCGGCCCACGCCCGAGGGCGGCTACACCATTCCCCCCGGCAACCTGTTTCCGGCGGACGGCTCCAAAGGCCGCCCCGAGATTTTCGTCATGGGTTGCCGCAACCCTTGGCGCATGACTGTGGATTCCGTGACTGGCTACGTCTATTGGGGCGAAGTCGGCCCGGACGCGAGCAACGACGGCAAACGCGGCTCGCGTGGCTATGACGAAATCAATCAGGCCAAGGTAGCCGGCAACTACGGTTGGCCGTACTTCGTCGGCCGCAATTTCCCCTACGCCCAATACAATTACACCACCAAGGAACTCGGGCCCCTGTTCGATCCGCAACGCCCCGTCAACAACAGCCCGAACAACACGGGTTCCCATGTCCTGCCCCCCGCCCAACCCGCGCTGATCTATTGGCCGTACGGCAAATCCACCGAGTGGCCCGAGCTGGGCGAAGGCGGCCGCACGGCCGTGGCGGGCCAGGTGTACCATTACCGTCCCGAATTCGAGAAAACCGGCGGTTTCCCCAAGGAATACGACAACTGCCTCCTTTTCGGTGACTGGCAACGCCCCTTACTCAAATGGGCTCGCCTCGACGCCCAGGGCAATTTGGTGCGTTTGGAACCCTTCACCCCCGCGGTGGCGGTCGTGAACAACGCCGGCGGCATAGCGGCCGCGCAAAAAGCCGGGGCGTTCGTCATCCGCCGACCGGAGGACAGCTTCTTCGGCCCCGACGGCTGCCTTTATATGGTCGATTACGGCGAAACTTGGGGCGCCAACCCGGACTCCAAAATTCTTCGCATCTCCTACCAACGCGGCAACCTCGCCCCCGTCGTCCAAGTGGGCGCCACTCCGACCGCGGGTCGCGAGCCGCTCACCGTCGCGCTCTCCAGCGCCGGCACCCGCGATTACGAGGGCGACGCGCTCTCCTATGAATGGCGCCTCCACCCCGGCGGCAAACTCCTGTCCACCGAGGCCAATCCCCGCGTGACCGTCGCCGAACCCGGCAATTACGCCGTGGAACTCACCGTCAACGACGGCCACGGCGGCGTGTCCAAAGCGTCACTGCCGCTGGTTGTCGGCAACTCGCCTCCGCGGGTGCGCTTTCTCTCCCCGCGCAACGGCGACTTCTTCACCCCCGGCCAACCCGTTGCCTTCCAAGTGCTCGTGGAAGACCAGGAGGACGGCAGTTCCCGGGATTACGCCGAGCTCATGGAGGCCCGCGCTTTCGTCAGCGCGCATTGGAGCCAGGGCGATGAAGCCGCCGAAGTAGTCCCCCCCGGCCTCGCCCTCATGCGCCAGAACGACTGCTTCAACTGCCACGCCATCAACCAAAAGATCGTCGGCCCCGCTTACCTGGATGTGGCCAACAAATACCGCGGCCAAGCGGGCGCGCTGGAAGCCAGCGTGCAGCGCGTCCTCAAGGGCTCCAGCGGCGTCTGGAGCCCTGTCCCCATGCTGGCCCATGAACGCCTCACCGCCGACCAAGTGCAAATGATGGTGCGCTGGGTTTACGATCTGAAACCGGGCGCCGCCGCCGGCGACGTCATCCGCGGCCTCGCCGGCCGACTCGCCGCCCCCGCCGAAATCCTGAACCGCACCGGCGTGCTGGAAGCCACCTACACCGACGCGGGCCGTCCGCCCGTCGCCGCCTTGGTCGGCCGGAGCACCGTCACCCTCCGCAATCACCGGGTCGAAGCCGAGGACGCCACCGACCTCGCCGGCACTGAAGTACAGGGCGCGGCCCAAGCCAGTGGCAAGAAACTGATCCGGGTCAAAAATGCCACCGGTTCACTCCGCCTCGCGGACCTGAACCTCGCGGGCATCCAAAAAGTCACCTGCCGTATCGCGGCCCCGACCGCCCGCGGCGCGTTGGAACTCCGCCGCGGTTCCGTCACCGGCGAAGTCCTCGCCCGCTTCACCCTCGCGCCCACCGGCGCCTGGAACAAATGGGTTGAACTCACCGCTCCGCTGACCACTGTCAACGACCGCGCCGATGTCGTCGCCGTCTTCTCCACCCCGGACCAAACGAACTGGGTCAGCCTCGACTGGCTCCAATTCGACGCGCAGTAAACCCGCGCCCAATCACCGTCAGCCCACCCCGGCCCGCTTGGGCCGGGGTGGGTCCTGCGCCGCGCGCGGTCAAATCCCGAGATTCGACAGCGTGTGGCTGATGCTGTTGACGATTTGAACGAGTTGGGGATGGGAACCTTCGAACTCTTCCACCGAAGCGGTGAGGCCGCCCAGGGCGTGGGTCAAAAGGCCGCGGTTGGGCGTGCCGCGGGTAGCTTCGCGGGTGGAGGCTTCGGCGAAGCCGGCGATGCTTTCAGCCTGTTCGCCATGTGTGCGAGCCAAGGTGGCGACCTCGGTTTTCAACGTACCCAGCAGGGCGAGCAGTTCTTCCCGTTTGCCCGCGGGCAGGGCTTCATCCGCTTGCAGCCGGGCTTCGATTTTGGCGATCGTGTCTTCAATCATAGGGGTGTTCCGGCGCAAGCGCCGGTTTTGGTTGGTATCAGCATAACCCCGCGCGTGGTGACTGCCTAGCGGGTTTCCTCACCGGTGATTGCCCACCTCGCGCCACCTTACGGCGCGGTTTCCAGCAAGGGCGCGACTTCGGCCCAGATCGCGGCGGCCACCTCGTCCTCCGAACCGGAGGCGTCGAGGCGGCGGATGCGCCTCGGTTCGCGGGCGGCCAGTTCGGTGAAGCCCCGCTCCACGCGCGCAAAAAACTCCGCCGCTTCCGCTTCAATCCGATCCCGCACCGCGGGCCGGCTCGCCTGGCGTACGGCGAGCCGCGCCGCGCTGACCGCGGGCGGGACTTCCAGCAGCAGCGTGAGGTTTGGCCGGGTGTCCCCCACCGCAAAGTCCACCACGGCCGCCACCTGGTCCAGGGGCAGTCCGCGTCCGTAGCCTTGATAAGCCAGCGTGGAATCACTGTACCGGTCGCAGAGCACCACCTCGCCGGCGGCCAGCGCCGGCCGGAGGACTTCCCCCACCAACTGGGCGCGGCTGGCATTCATGAGCAACAGCTCGGTCGCGGCGGTCATGCCATCGTTGTTGGGGCTGTGCTTGAGCAAATGCCGTATCTCCTCCCCGATGGCCGTGCCCCCCGGTTCGCGCACGAGGCGCACGACCCGGCCCGCGCCGCGCAGTCGTTCCGCCAACCGCACCACTTGGGTGGACTTGCCCGCGCCTTCGCCGCCCTCAAAGGTGATGAGCAGCCCTTTCACCGGGGGGCTTTCGCCGCGGGCGCATTGGTGGCGCCAGGTGCTGGAAAGGCGGTCAAAAGATACGCCACCAAGGAGTCCGTCTGCGCCGCCGTCAAGGGCCCGCCATTGATGGCCGCAAAGCCCGGCATCAAGGTGCCTTCCTTGCCCTCCGTGATCCATTGCCGCCAATAAGCCTCGTCGCGCGGAGCGTGCGCGGCCCGCAAATCGGGGACCATCGCGGCCCGCTGCGGGGACTCATGGCACTGGGCGCAGGCGACGCGATACAGCCGCTCGCCGGTCTTCCCAAAGGCGGGAACCAGATGGCAGCGCACGCAGTTGTCTTTGAACACCGCCTGGTGGTCGCCCTTGGCCAATTCCTGGTTCCACAACCGCTCTTCCAAAGCGGAGGCGCGCCCATTCGTGACGCCTGGGGGGAACACGACTTTGAGGCCCAAATTCTCGATCAGATCGCCCACCCGGACCTCCACGCCGCGGGCGAGCACCCCGCTCACGCCGCGCAAATCCACCGCCAACTCGAGGCGTCCGCTCTCACCCGGCGCCAGCCGCCAGGGGTGGGCCGGCAGGCGGGCGACGGTGCAGCCGCAACCCGGTTTGACCTCGTCCACCACCACGGTGTTCGTGGTCACGTTCTTCGCCGTGAAGGCGAAGCGGGCGACCCATTCGCCGACTTGGCCGGGTTGGGCCTTCTCCGCCGCGTCCCAAGTCAGGGGCCCCGCGGCTTCCAAGCGGCCCGCACCACCCGCCCACAGCAGGACCAGCAGCAGCGCGCCGCCCAGTTTGCCCAGCAACCGATTCCGCTTCATACGCTCAAACCTTTTTCAAACGCGCGCCCTTCGGAGTGTCCTCGATCACCCAGCCGCGCGCTTTCAATTCGTTGCGCACCGCATCGGCGGCGGCGAAGTCCCGCGCCTTCCGTGCTGCCTGCCGTTGCTCAAATAAGGCGACGATCTCCGCGGGTGCTTCCTCGCCCGCCGGGGCAGCGCCCACGCCGAGCACCGCGTCCACCACCTGCCAGGCGGCCAGCGCCGCCGCGGCTTCCGCCGGGGTGAAGCGTTGTTCGGCCAGTCGCCGGTTCGTCTCGCGGACCCATTCAAAAACCGCCCCCCAGGCACCCGCCACATTGAGGTCCTCGTCCAGCGCGGCTTGAAAAGCGGCCGGCAGATCGCCCGCCGCGGCGGCAGCGGTCGCTCCCGCGGCCAGTTCGCGCAATTTGGCCAGGCATTCATCAATCCGCGCCAGCGCCGTGCGCGCCCCGCGCAGACCGTCGAGCGTGAAGTTGAAGGTTTCGCGGTAGTGCGCGCTGAGGAGCAAATAGCGGATTTCGCGGCCCGTGAATCCCTGGCCGGTCAAATCCTTGAGGACAAAGAAGTTGCCGAGCGTTTTGCTCATCTTCTTGCCTTCGACCAGCAAGTGCGCGCCGTGCATCCAGTGTTTCACGAAGCGGCCGCCGGGGGCCTGCCACCCGGCACCCTCGCTCTGGGCGATTTCATCCTCATGATGCGGGAACACCAAGTCCTCGCCGCCCAGGTGCAGGTCGAAGCTCGGCCCCAGCAGCTTCATGCTCATGGCGCTGCATTCGATATGCCACCCCGGCCGCCCTTCGCCCCAAGGGCTGGGCCAGAACACCGCCCCATCCTCGGGCACCCGGGCCTTCCACAAGGCGAAATCACTCACCGATTCCTTCGCATACTCGTCACTGCGCACCCGTTCGCCGACGCGCAATTCGTCCAGATTCAACTTGAGCAACTGGCCGTATACGCAGCCGCAGCCGCGGTACTTTTCGATGCTGAAATAGACCGAGCCATCCGGCGCCTGATAGGCCAATCCTTTTACCACCAACGCGCTGATCAGCGCGATGATCTCCGGGATGAACTCCGTGGCGTGCGGGGAATCATGCGGCGGCTGGCAACCCAAGGCCTGCAAGTCCGCAAAAAACGCCGCTTCATACTTGCCCGTGTATTCCTTCAAGGACACCCCGGCCGCCCGCACCCGGGCGATAATCTTGTCCTCCACATCCGTGATGTTCATCACGTGCCGCACGGTGTAACCGCGGAACTCCAAATACCGCCGCACCAGATCGGCGAACACGAAAGTGCGAAAATTCCCAATGTGCGCCGAATCATGAATGGTCGGCCCGCAGCAGTACATCCCCACTTTTTTGCCCGCGGGATCCAACGGCGCGAACTCCTCCACGGAGCGCGTCAGTGTGTTAAAAAAATTCAAGGCCATGTGTCAATCGAATGCGCGCACCATAATCCCCGCCCCGCCTCCCGGCAACCCCTAACCGCCGGCCCAAGGGACCGGCGCGTACAAAACAAAACCCGGCCGGTTGGTCCCCGACCGGGCGCAAAGCGGTGACGGATTCAACCGCGCCGGGGCTTACTTGCCCGCGGTGCCGGTCAAACCGATCTTCTGCAGCGCGGTGAAGACTTCCTTGTCGGTGAAATCACCCTTCACGGTGAAGGTCTTGGCACCCTTGGTCGCGTCGTCACCGGTGACCCCGCCGACGGACTTGACGGCGTCATCCACGGCATGAACGCACTTCGGGCAGCAAAGATGCACGCCGGTCACTTCCAAAGAATGAACCTTGGCACCCTTGGCGCCCGTCTTGGCCATGACTTTGACGTCCTTGTTGTCGCTCTTGCCGAAATAGCCAGCTTTGACGAGGGCGTCCGCGCCCTTCTGAAGGGTGGCTACATCGGCGGCCGTGAGGGTCACGGTGCCGGCATCCTTGTCGGTCACGGCCTTGACGCCGGCGACATCGGTGAGGGCCGTGTCCACACCTTTCACACAGCTGCCGCAGCAGAGGTGAACGTTGCTGAGTTTGACGGTGCTGTCCGCGGCGTGCGCGCTGAAGGCGACGGCGAGGGCAAAGGAGAGGGAGGCAAGTTTAAGTTTCATAAAGTTGTCGTGCGTTAAGCCATTATGCTGGGGCCACTAAACCCCGGCCCCGTGGTCCTGTCAAGCGGTGATTTTTGCGCCGCGCACGGCTTCCGGGCTTTCAATTCCCGCCGCTTCGCTTATGTTCGCGGTCATGAATTTGTTGCCTTTTGGCGAACTGCCCGCATTCAAAGCCCGAGGATTTGTGCCCGTCGATTTGAATTTTGACGAAGGCGCCCAGCTCACGGCCTTGTACGACCGCCTGGCGGCGCGCGCACCGGAATGCGCCACCCTCCCCGAGTTTGAGCGTTGGCTGCTGGACTGGAGCGAGCTGAACGCCGCCGTGGAGCAGGACGCCTCCAAGCGCTACATCGCCATGACCTGCCACACCGACAACGCCGAGGCCGAAACGACCTACCTGCGCTTCGTCGAGGAAATCCAGCCGCTCACCAAGCCCCGGGAATTCCAACTGGCACAAAGCTACCTCGCCCACCCCTGCCGCCCCCTCCTGCCCCGCCCGCGCTACACCGTCCTCGACCGCGACCTCCAATTGCAGGTCGAACTGTTCCGCCCCGAAAATGTGCCCTTGGAAACCGAGGACGCCAAACTCAGTCAGCAATACCAAAAGCTCAGCGGCTCGCTCACGGTCAATTTCCGCGGCGAGGAGAAAACCTTGGTGCAAATGGGCCGCTGCTTGGAGGAAACCGACCGCGCGCTGCGGCAGGAGGCTTGGGAATTGGTGGCCAACCGCCGGCTGGCGGAAGCCGACCAGTTCGAGGAGATTTTCGATCAATTGGTCGTGCTCCGGCAACAAATCGCCCGCAACGCCGGCTTCGAGAACTATCTGGCCTACGCCTTCCGCGCCCGCGGACGTTTCGATTACTCCCCCGCCGATTGCGTGCGCTTCCACGAGGCGATTGAAACCGAGCTGATGCCCGTCGTGCGCGAGTTGCAGGCGGCCCGGAAAACCCAGCTTGCCCTCCCGTCCTTGCGCCCGTGGGATTTGTCCGTGGATCCCCTCAACCAACCGCCCTTGCGCCCCTTCGAGCAAGTGGACGGCATGGTGGCGACCACCCAAAAGGTCTTCGCCGATCTCGACGCCGGGTTGGCCGCGGAGTTCCAGGACATGCGCGACCGCAGCCTGCTTGACCTCGCCAACCGCAAGGGCAAGGCCCCCGGCGGTTATCAATGCTCCCTGCCCGAAGCGCGGTTGCCGTTCATCTTCATGAACGCCGTGGGGGTGCAGCGGGATGTCGAAACCCTCCTGCACGAGGCCGGCCACGCCTTCCACGCGCTGGCCACCCGCGGCGAGGATTTGTACCCGTACCGCAGCGCGCCCATTGAGTTTTGTGAAGTCGCCTCCATGAGCATGGAGCTGTTGGGCAACGAATTCATCGAGCATTTTTACGCCGCGCCCCAAGCCCGCCGCGCCCGCCGCGACCACCTCGAGGGCATCGTCAAAATCTTCCCTTGGATCGCCACCGTGGACGCCTTCCAACACTGGGTTTACGCCCACCCCGGCCATACCCGCGCCGAGCGCCGCGCGGCTTGGGAACAGCTCATGGACCGCTTCGGCGGCACCGTGGATTGGACCGGTTACGCGGATGCCCGCGGCCACCTCTGGCACCGCCAGCTCCATATCTTCACCTCCCCCTTCTATTATGTGGAGTACGGCATCGCCCAGTTGGGCGCCCTGCAAGTCTGGGCCAACTCCAAGCAGGACCGCGCCGCCGCGTTGGGCCAATACAAAGCCGCCCTCGCCCTCGGCGGTTCGCGCCCGCTGCCCGAGCTGTTCGCCGCCGCGGGTTGTCGCTTCGAGTTCAGCGGCGCCACCATGCGCCCCCTCGTCCGCCTGCTGCAAACCGAGCTGGCGAAGCTAAACTGATCCGGTCGCGCCGCTGCCGCCATGAATGTCCTGGTCACCGGCGCGGGCGGCTTTGTGGGCCGGGCGGTCGTCGCCGAATTGGCGGCCGCCGGCCACTCCGTCCAAGCCCTGGCCCGGCCCCGGCGCGACGGTCCCGCTCCCGCCCCCGCACCGGGGATCGCCCGGCTCCACTATGCGGACATCGGGGATGCCGCCGCTTTGGCGCAAGCTTGCGCCGGCGTCGGGACGGTGGTGCATCTCGTGGGCATCATCAGCGAAGTGGGGCGGAACACCTTTGAGCGGATCCACATCGAGGGCACCCGTCAAATCCTCGCCGCCGCCCGCGCCGCCGGAGTGGGACGATTCGTCCACATGAGCGCCTTGGGCGCCCGACCGCACGCCCCCGCCCGTTACCATCGCAGCAAGTGGGCCGCGGAGGAATTGGTGCGCCAATCCGGCCTGGCCTGGACGATCTTTCGCCCCTCCATCATCTACGGGCCCGGCGATCAATTCGTGAACCTCTTCGCCCGCCTGTCCCGGTGGTCGCCCATCCTGCCGGTCATGGGCTCCGGACGGGCCTTGTTGCAACCCATCCCGGTGGGCGATGTCGCCCGCTGCTTCGCGCGCGCCGTGACGGAACCGCGCGCCCTTGGACAAAGCTTCGATCTGGCCGGGCCCGCCGCCCTTTCCTTTGTCGCGATTCTGCGCACCATCCTAGCTGTTACCCACCGTCGTCGGCTCTTGCTGCACATCCCCTTGCCGCTCGCCCGGCTGCAGGCCCGGGTGCTGGAATTCCTCTTTGACCGGGTGCTGCACCGCCCCCCGCCCCTGAACCGGGATCAACTGCTCATGCTCCAGGAAGACAATGTCGGCGACCCGCGGCCGGCTCAGGAATTATTCGGCTTGCTGCCCGTCCCGTTCGCCACGGGCATTGGCCGTTATTTGGCATCCCCACGCCAAGGGGTTGGCCAAAAAAATCTGTAACTCGGCGGTTGCCAACCGCGTCCACTTTAATCAGTATTCCCCAACATGAATTCCAACGAAACTTCGAACACCTCGCGCCGTGAGTTTTTGAAAACCACGGGCCGGGTCGCCGCGGTCTCGGCGCTGGCGGGCATCGCCCTGCCCCATGTCCACGCCGCCGAGAATAACACCATTCAAATCGCCCTCATCGGCTGCGGTGGCCGCGGCGGTGGCGCGGCGAACAACGCCCTGAACGTGAAGTTCGGCCCCGTCAAACTCGTCGCCATGGCCGACGTCTTCCGCGACCGCCTCGACGGCGCCTACGGCGCCCTCAAGCGCGCCATGCCCGACTCCGTGGACGTGCCCGAAGAACGCAAGTTCATCGGCTTCGACGCCTACCAAAAGGCCATGGATTGCCTCCGGCCCGGGGATGTCGCCATCTTCACCACCCCGCTCGCCTTCCGCTGGGTCCATTTCACCTACGCCATCAAGAAGGGCATCAACGTGTTCATGGAGAAGCCCCTCACCGCCGACGGCCCCAGCAGCCGCCGCATGCTCAAGCTCGCCGAGGAAGCCACCGCCAAGAACCTCAAAGTCGGCGTCGGCCTCATGTCCCGCCACTCCCGCCATCTCCAGGAATTGCAGAAGCGCATCACCGACGGCGAAATCGGCGACGTCGTCCTCATGCGCGGCTACCGCATGGCCGGTGGCGACTTGGGCTCCGCCTTCTCCCTCAAGTACCCGGGCGGCAAGACCAACGAATTGCTCTGGCAAATCCGCCGCTTCCACAGCTTCATCTGGGCCAGCGGCGGCTGCTTCAGCGACTTCTACATCCATCACATTGACCATCTGTGCTGGATGAAAAACGCCTGGCCCGTCAAGGCCCAGGCCCTCGGCGGCCGCCACTACCGCCACAATCAGGAAGGCACCCTCTACGTGGACCAGAACTTCGACGCCTATTCCGTCGAATACACCTTCGCCGACGGCGCCAAGATGCTCATGGACGGCCGCTGCATGAACGGCGCCCTGCCCCTTTACCGCAGCTTCGTCCACGGCTCCAAAGGATTCGCCATCGCCTCCAATTCCAACGATTGCGACGGCCCCTCCAGCACCTACACCGGTCAGAACCCCGACCGCGCCAAGCGCCTGTGGCTCTCCAACGAAGCGGACGACGAACGCGATCCCTACCAGAACGAGTGGAATGAGCTGATCTACGCCATCCGCAACGACAAGCCCTACAACGAAGCCAAGCGCGGCGTTGAAGCCAGCCTCGTCACCTCCATGGGCCGTATCGCCGCCCACACCGGCCAGGAAGTCACCTTTGAGCAATGCCTCAACGCCGAGCACGAATACGCCCCCGGCGTCGACAAGCTCACCATGGATTCCCCCGCCCCGCTGCTGGCCAACGCCGAAGGCGTTTACCCGATCCCCCGCCCCGGCCTCAGCAAAGTGCGCGAATATTGATTCCCCCTTCCCGCTACCATGCGGGAACCCCCACAACGCGGCGGGCCCTCAGCCCGCCGCGTTTTTTATTTGCCCCACCCACTTCCCCCACCCTCGCCGCCATTCCCAATGCGGGAGAGGGCCGGGGCGGGGAGAGGTGGCCCGTCCAGACTTTTCGTAAACTTGGGGGTGGTGCTTGGCCTTCGGTGGGTGCGTAGGGTTGTGGGCGGTGGGGGCACCGGATGACAGGAGCTGAGCGGTTATCCGCTCGGGGGCTTTTGGTGGTGGATGGCGGCTGGTCCGATCGAGCGGAACTTCATTCCGCACTCCACTACGCTGGCGCGCAGGCGGATGACCGGGAAACGATTGGGCGGGCTGGTTGGGTATGGTTTTGGCCGCTGTTTTGTGGGCAAATGCGCGACGAGCCTTCCGTGAGTGCGTAAGACTTGAGACCGGAAGCTCGCGCGAAGGCGCGAAGGCGCGAAGGGGGCCAAGGGGAATTGCTCGCGCTGAGGCGCGGAGACGCGGAGAAGACCGGTTTTGGACATGATTAACATGATTAGCATGATTTTTTAGGGCTCGGGGGAGGTGTTTGGCCTTCGGTGGGTGCGTAGGGTTTTGGGCGGTGGGGGCACCGGATGATAGGACCTGGGCTGTTATCCGCTCGGGGTCTTTTGGTGGTGGATGGCGGCTCGTCCGCTCGAGCGGAACTTCATTCCGCACTCCACAACGCTGGCGCGCAGGCGGATGATCGGGAACCGATTGGGCGTGTGGGTTGGGGAAGGTTTAGGCCGCTTTTTTGTGGGCAAATGGCCATCGAGCCTTCGGTGAGTGCGTAAGACTTGGGAGCGGAAGCTCGCGCGAGGCCGCG
>CAIYZC010000091.1 GCA_903930565.1 uncultured Pedosphaera sp. | reverse complement strand
GTATAGAGGTTGGTGAACTGGAGTCCGAATTGGACCAGGAGCCGGTTCATATCCCGGATTTCCAAATTATGGTTCTCCTGGTTGCCCATCACCACCAAACCGCCCCCGGCCGCCACGAAGCGGGACAAAGCGGCAATCTCGGCCGGACTCACGTGCGGCGGCGGCGGATTGGTGCGCACCGCCAGATCGCTGGGATTGGCAATCAACACGACGTCCACCCCGGCCAAGGTGCGGGCATCCAGCGGGTCCGAGTTCACCCGGACCTCAAACTCAGTGCGCAATCGTCGCAGGATTTCGCGGTAGGTCCCATCGGGCAGGTAACGGTTTTCGCCCAAGGCATTGAAATACCGGGAATAAAACAGCACCGGCTTCCGCGGGGCGGGTGGGTCGGCCGCCGGGAGGCGGGCTCCCAAGGCAGCCAAACAGAGACCAACCAAGAGGGGGCGGCAACGGCGCAAAATGGTGGAGGGCATGAAGTTGGCATACGCCGGCGGAGGCTGGAAAGCAAACCCGGAATAGTTCCGGCAGCGGCGCTCGGGGGCCGTGGCGGGAAAATTCCCGCTTGCGCGGCGGGCGGGGTGTCGCTATTTCTCTGACCAATCTATGAACTACAAGATTTCACGCCGGGCGGCCACGCTGTCCCCGTCCCTGACCCTGAAGATTGATTCGGAGGCCAAGCGGATGAAGGCGGCGGGCCAGGACGTGGTGGGCTTTGGTGCGGGTGAACCCGATTTCGACACGCCGCAGCACATCAAGGACGCGTGCGCGAAGGCGTTGGCGGACGGGTTCACGAAGTACACCCCCGCCAGCGGCATTCCGGAGTTGCGTCAGGCCATCGCGGACAAGTTTCAACGGGAGAACGGTTTGAGCTATCAGCCCTCCCAGATCGTGGTTTCCTGCGGCGGCAAGCACTCCTGTTACAATGTGATCCTCGCCACGTGCGAAGAGGGTGACGAGGTGATCATTCCGGCCCCTTATTGGTTGAGCTATCCCGAAATGGTCAAATTGGCCGGCGCCACGCCGGTGATCCTGCCCACCTCGGACCGCACCGAGTTCAAGGTCACCCCCGAGCAATTGGCGGCGGCGATCACGCCACGCACGCGCCTGTTCATCCTGAATTCCCCCAGCAACCCCACGGGTTCGCTGTACACCCGCGCCGAAATCAAAGCCCTGGGCGATCTCTGCGTGGCCCGGGGGGTGCTCATCATGAGCGATGAGATTTACGAGAAGTTGGTTTATGATGGCGCGGAGCACGTGAGCGTGGCCGGTTTTTCGCCGGCGCATTACGAGCACACCATCATCGTCCACGGTTTCGCCAAGGCCTATTCCATGACCGGTTGGCGCCTCGGCTATCTGGCCGCGCCGCCGGCGATCGCCAGTGCGGTGGACGCCATCCAGAGCCATAGCACGAGCAACCCCACCTCCTTCGCCCAAAAAGGCGCAGTGGCCGCCCTGAATGGTTCCCAAGCCCACTTGCCGCTCTGGCTGGCCGAGTATGCCAAACGCCGCAGCTATGCTTGGGAACGCCTCAACGCCATTCCGGGCATCACCTGCGTGAACGCCAAGGG
>CAIYZC010000090.1 GCA_903930565.1 uncultured Pedosphaera sp. | reverse complement strand
GGACGCCGGCACTATTCATCTGGACTATGCTCCCTACGCTGGCTATCTGGGCGTGATTTGGAACGAACCCGGGGCGCTGTGGAACATCCAGTGTGATGCGTCCATCGTTTACGACATTTACAACACGTCGTTCAACAATCTTGGAGTCCTCCTAAAATCCGGCGGCTACAATACTTCAACCATCGGGCTTGCCTTCAATAACGCCGGCATCATCGACGCCTTCTCCGGTACGTTGGCGTTCAATAACGGCCTTGCCTTGACGGGCGGCGCCTTGGAGTTTGGGTTCTCCAACCCTACCAATTTCGGGCGGGTGACGGTTTCGGGGGCGCTGCCGTTGGCGGGGAGTTTGGGGGCGGTGTTGCTCGATGGCTACGCGCCCGGGCCGGGCACAAATTTTGGCGTGATGTCGTTTGGTTCAACGAGCGGGGCGTTCACGAATTATGCCGGGCTGGCGGTGGGCGGCGGTATTGCGCTGAACCCGGTCTTCACCAGCACCACCCTGAGCCTGACCGCCGTGGCCACGAATTCGGGATCGGTGGCGCCGCAGGTGATTATACCGCCCGTGGGTGCTACTATCGCGTATGGGGGCACGGCGTCTTTCAATCCGCTCGTGAGCGGCTCTGCCCCGCTGCATTTCCAATGGCTGCAAAACGGGGTGGCGGTGCCGAATGCCACCAATGCTTTCTTGGTGTTGACGAACGCGCACGTGGCCCAGAGCGGGGCCTACACGTTGGCCATCACCAACGCCGCGGGCGGCTTGGTCAGCGCGGCGGCCAATCTCACCGTGCAGCAGGGCGTGCCGGTTGTCTCCTGGGCCACCCCGGCCGGCGTTAACTACGGGACCGCCCTGACGGCGGTGCAATTGGACGCCACGGCGAATCAATTGGGCACGTTAACGTATAGCCCCGCCATCGGTTCCGTGCCGCGGGCCGGCAACCAATCCCTGTCCGTGACCTTCACGCCGAACGATGCGGTGGATTTTGTGGTCGTCTCGGCCGCGGTGAATCTAAATGTGGCAACCGTACCGCTCATGGTTACGGCGGCGAATGCGACCCGCACCTACGGCCAGACCAATCCCGTGATCAGTGGAGTGGTGAGCGGCTTGGTCAACGGTGACAGCATCACGGTGAATTACACCTGCGCGGCCACGCCCACCAGCAAACCCGGGGTCTATCCCATTGTGCCGGTTTTGGTGGACCCGCAAGGTCGCGCGGGCAATTACGTGGTGACCCTGCACAACGGCGGTCTGACCGTGCTGGCCGGGCCGCCGCCCACCATCACGGGCATCGCGCCCGCCGTGGGGGTGACGAACGGGGGCACCACGGTGACCCTGACCGGCAGCGGCTTCGAGAACGGGGCCAGCGTCAACTTCGGCACGAACCCGGCCCCGGTGGTGAACGTGACGGCCACCAACCTGATCACGCTAACCACGCCCGCCGCCCCACCGGGGGTGGTGAACCTGGTGTTGACCAACGCGGACGGCAATGTGCTCACGCTGACCAACGCCTTCACCTACGGCATCGCGCCAATGATCCAAACCCAGCCTGCAAACCTGGGGGTGGGGCCGGGGGCGACGGTGCATTTTGCCGTTTCGGCCACGGGCACCGCGCCGTTGTTGTACCAATGGCAGTCCAACGGCGTGCAGCTCTTGGATTATGATACCGTGACCGGTGCACGTACGCCGACGCTCACGCTGGCGAATGTGACTTTGGCCTCCGCTGCGGGCTATTCGGTCGTGCTGACAAACACCTTCGGCGCCACGACCAGTTCGGTGGCCACCCTGGCGGTGCTCACTCCGCCCACGCTCACGCAGGCGCCGCAGGGCCTGGCCGACGGCGTGGGGGCCAACGTGAGTTTGACCGTCGCCGCTACCGGCACGCTGCCGCTGGCCTATCAATGGTCTAAGGGTGGCGCGGCGGTGGCGGGCGCGACCGGGGCCACGCTCAATTTCGCCAGCCTCGCGGCCACCAACCAAGGCAGCTACACGGTGGCGGTCACCAACCAGGCCGGTTCCGTCACCAGTTCCGCCGTGACCGTGAGTGTCCTCGCCTATTGTGCGACGGCCCAGGCGACGCAGTCGATTTATCCCAGTGGCACGACGGTGCCGCTGAGTGTGCGGACGGCAGCGTGCGGGAACGGCGGGGCCGCCGTGCCGAGCAGCGCCGCCGTGGTCTGGATTTTCGCCCAGGGCACCACGCGCTCCATTCCCCTGATGACCGATGGTTCTGGCAACGGAACGGTGAATTTTGTGTCACTTCCTGGTGAAGTTGGAGTGGTGCAATTCGCCGCCGCGCTCCCCGGCCAAGCCACACCGGCACCGCAAGGCTCCTTCACCTTGGTGGGCCTGGGGGTTTCCGCCTCCAGCGAGAGCCTGCAATTGGTGGTGGGCGTCCCGCAGACCAACACGCTGGCCCTCACTAATTTGACCGGCGTCCCGCTCACCGGCCTGAACGTTGCCGCCAGCGGCACCCCCGCCGATGTCGCCCTCCAAATCTCCGCCCCGACCACTTTGGCCGGTTCCGCCACCGGGTTGGTGACGGTGGTGCTCCAAGCCACCGGCACCGTGCCCAACCAGGCCGGCATCAACTTGCAAATCACCAGTGATCAGGGCACGACTAACAATATCCCAATTGCGGCTAGCTTGGTAACCCTCGCCCCGCAACTGGTAGCCACGCCGGCCACGCTCTCCGCCGGCATGGTGGCGGGAGCGCAAAACTTGTATTCTTTCACCGTGGTAAACCAAGGCGGCGGCCCGAGCGGTCCGATCCAAGTCCAACTGCCCGCGGCGCCGTGGTTGTCGCTCGTCAGTCCCGCCACCATCGGCAACCTGCAACCGGGCGCGAGCAGCCCGGTCACGCTGGCCCTCACGCCGGCCGCGAACCTGACCCTGGGCGATTATCGGGGCGACCTCTACCTCACCACCACCAACGGCTATTCCGCCGTGCCCTTTGTCTTCGATTGCATCTCCTCCCAAGTGGGGGCGTTGCAGGTGACGGTGAGCGATCAGTTGAGCATTTACGGTGCGGGCAATCCAAATGTTTCCAATGCTACCGTCACGGTGACGGATTTCGTCACCGGCAACGTCGTTACGAACGGCGTGACGGATGTCAGCGGCATCCTGCTCTTCACCAATTTGCCCGTGGCCTCCTACACCGTGGGCATCACGGCCGCGCAGCATGATGATTACACGGACTCCCTCCTCTTGGCGGCCGGGCAAACCAACCTGCTCACCGCTTGGATGAATGAGCAATTGGTGGACATCAGTTTCACGGTCACCCCGACCCCGATTCCGGACGTGAATGACTTCACTTTGATGGCCACCTTCCAAACCCAAGTGCCCTGGCCGGTCCTGACCATCACGCCCGGAAGCATCAACTTGTGCGATCTGAGTGGCGTCACGAATCAAATCAACCTCACGATTGAGAACCACGGTCTCATCGCGGCGCAGGGCTTGGAGTGGGTCGTCGGGAACAACGCTGACTGGCTGCTGCAGCCGTTGGTGACGAATTTGGGCGATCTGCCTGGCAATTCCAATGTCGTGGTGCCCTTCTTGGTGATCCGCTTGGGTAAGGACACGACGGTGCCCGGCAATATTGACGCCCAGGTGGCCTGGCATGTGGCCACGCCGAGCCTGACCAATTATTACTCGACACCGCTGTTTGTTTATAATGCCAACCCCTTGAATTGCACAATCGCCAGCGCGCCCCCTGTCGCCCCCACGCCGGTTTATCCTCCCAGCAGCGGGATTGGAAGTGGTGGCGGCGGCGGTGGCGGCGGCGGTGGCGGCGGCAGTGGTGGCGGTGGCGGTAGCGGTAGCGGTGGTGGCAATCCAGGCGCCCCGGTTTTCAATCCACCCCCGATCAACGCACCCCAACCCCCCAGCTTTGGTTCGCCACCGGGTGCTATTGTGAAGGTGGAAATCAAGATTGACCAAACGGCGATCATTACCCGGAATGCTTTCAAAGCCACGCTGGGACTGGATAACTACGCCGACGTGCCGATCACGGATCTGCAAGTGACCATTGTGCCCCAAGACGCGGCGGGCAACTCGTTGGCGAACTTGTTTGGAATCGCGTCACCCCCGCAATTCACGGGTGCCCTCAGCGCGGTGGACGGTACCGGAAGCATGGCCGTGGGCGCACATGGAACCGCCGTTTGGACCATCGTACCGACCACGAACGCGGCGCCGCTGGTGGAAACAATTTATTACATCGGCGGCACGTTGGCGTATTCACTGAATGGGCAAGCCGTGACCATACCGCTCGATCGGGCGATGATCAAAGTGGAGCCGAGTCCGATCTTCCTGGTTGATTATTTCCTCCAGCATGATGTGTACAGCGACGATCCCTTCACCCCGCAAATCGAACCGGCGGTCCCTTTCGCCCTCGGCATCTTCGTGCGGAACGTTGGCCACGGCATGGCGTCGGATTTCAGAATCACCAGCGCGCAGCCCCAAATTGTGGATAACCCCAATGATTTGCCGTTCACGCCGCAAATCGTGAGTTCCCAGATCGGGACCACCCTCGCCGCCACGCCTTCGTTCACCTTGGATTTCGGTGCCATCGCGCCGCAAACCACTGCGGAAGGCCTCTGGTGGCTGACGGCCAACCTGGAGGGCAGCTTTATCAGCTATTCCGCCACTTATCATCAGGCAACGGATTACGGCAATCCCGCTACTTCGCTGATCGAACAAGTGCGGATCCACGAAATGAACCATGTGGTGCGTGTCGCTTGGCCGACGGATGACGGGTTGGCGGATTTCTTGGTCAACGACACCGCCAACGTGGACGCCCCGCCAAACACTGTCTATTCGAGCGATGGCACCACCAGCCCGGTGACCGCCGTGCTGAGCGCGGTCACGGCCGGCGCGGTGACCGGCGCGCATTCCTCGGTCACGCTTGCGGCTTCCGTCCCCAGCACCGGATATGTGTATTTGGAGGCGGTGGATCCGAGCGGCGGCAACAACCCCATCACCGGCGTGGTGCGCTCCGACGGCACCAGC
>CAIYZC010000089.1 GCA_903930565.1 uncultured Pedosphaera sp. | reverse complement strand
TGCACCGCCCCCCCAAACGTGCTAGCTCCTGGTTCCGGCGCTGCGCAAAGTAAGTTCCGGAGCAACCCCCTGCCAACCAGCCCAAGACAGGACGATCCTCGGGCTCCACAGCTCCGCCTACACAAGGCCAGTTCTTGGCCGGTGGCGGGAGCGAAGCTCGGCACCGCTTGGGTTGCCATCCGCCGGACCGATCGCCCCGTTCCACGACCCTTCGGCCGCCCTGTCTGCGCGCCAAAGGTGCGAGATTCCTCAGCCCGGTCCAGCGGACCGGGTAGCCGGCCAAATAAGTCCGGCGGCCTGAAGGGCCGCGACTTCTTCAACGCGCTCGCAAACCTTCACCCCACCCCACGCTACCCGCTGGGAGGATCTGTTGCAGGCACTGGAGGCCGGGAGGGGCTGAACGCGAAACCGAGCAAATTCGCCGGGCTGATCCGCAGTCGGCAGGAGGCAGAACCATCCCCGGGGCCGGGAACCCCAGCCAAACCCCAGCCGAGGTCGGGACGCGCGGACCGCCCCGGCAAGCGCTCCAACCCCGACTTCGCCCAGGTCACCTCGTACATTCCCAAGGCGCTCCACGCCAAGGCCAAGATCAACCTCATCCGCGAGGCCAACCGTGAATTCAGCGACCTCATCGCCGAACTCCTCACCGCTTGGAACCAGCAACCCACAGGCAAAGGCTGGTCTCCAGGCCATGCGGCCACACCGCATTTCAAGTGCCGACAATACGGTTCTTCCCTCCCTCCTTGGCTAACCTCTTGCGGCTTTCCGCAAGAGTCTCGATGTCCAATGAACGCGCTTGCGGTGGGGTTGTTGCGACACCACTGCTAACCGTCACTTTGGGCAAAGGTTTTTCCTTGTATTCGCAGTGCATTCCCTCGACACGCAGCCGGATTGCTTCTGCCACCTGCATCGCCTTTTCGTGTCCTATCCCGGGGACCAATCCGACAACCTCGTCGCCTACGCCGCGGTAACCAGAGCCGAGATCGCCGATGCATTCCAGAACGGCTTCCAAGTAAGCCTTCATCACAACATCTCCAGCCGCTTGACCATACTCCTTGTTGATTCTGCCAAAATTGTCCATATCAAAATAAAGCACCGACACTGGCATATCAGATGGTCGCTGGAGCGCTTCGTCCAAGTCCTTACGAAAATAGCGGACACTTAGCAAGACACCGAAATCCTCCAGTATCCGGTCCCTCTTTAGCAAATCACGTAATTCTTCGATGCGACGCAAGCCCCTGTATGTGATTCGAACACGTTGAACAAATTGGCTGCTAAGTGCCCTTGCAAGCGCTTCTCTTGGATTATCCCAATCGACTTGCGCAGTGCGTGACGGAGCTTCCGTGCGATAGATCTCTCTGCGCAATCGTCCCACAAGCAATTGAAGCTCGCCATCAATTCTCGCGTATGAATCCTCGATGAGCGTCAGCGCCATTTCTATACACATGCCGTGGTTAAGACCCAAAGCAGTTTGGAGCCGTTGGTCGTGTGGGACAAAATATTCCAATCGGTTTTGCGCCAACATCCGTAAGAACAGAAATTCTGCGTATCGAACATCATCTTTCATATGCGAAAACTTCTTAGCAAGTTCCGCCCATAAACGAAACGAAATTGTCAAACCCTCGGTGGCGTTCTCGCCAACTGGGAAACCTCGATGGAATGCGCCTGCAAACTGACTCAGCCTGCCCCGACGGCATCGGCAAAGGCGCTTACCGCGAGTTTGCGAAGTCCCCTGCCTTCATCCCCGAAGCTCTTCACACCGTGGCCAGAATGACCCTGTTAGACGACTGTCGTCTTGGATTCAGCGACCTGCTTGCCAATCTCCTCTTCGCTTGCGAACGAGCACCGGGTAGCTCTGACCGCCACGCATCAGGCCAACAACGCAGCAACGCAAGTTGCCACCAAGTCCCGTTTCCGGCCTTTCTTGAAGTTCAAAATTGCGCTCGCGGGGTAGCCCGGATTCTGCTAATCATCCCCGATGAGTAGTGTTCATGAAATCGAGACAACGTTACGGCAACTGCCCCCGCACCAGCGGTGGGAAATGGCCCGTTGGCTGCTTGTGGATCTCGAGCGCAGCGCTCCGCCAAACCGGGATATTCGGTGTTTTTTGTGGGTGAGAAGCCGGTCCTCTAAGTTGGCTTGGAGGGTGAACAAGTGCCCAAACTCTGGTTTCAGGGCGGGCAGCAGCCGCCGGGATTGGTGCGCCTCGCGCTGCGCGCCGGTCTGCGCTCCGCTCCGCTGCGCTGCGCCGATCGGGGGCGCCG
>CAIYZC010000088.1 GCA_903930565.1 uncultured Pedosphaera sp. | reverse complement strand
TGTGGTCGAAAAGGACCAGATTTGGTCGTTTCCGAACCGTCCGGATGCCGCGAAGGCGGAGGTGGCCTTGGATTTGAGCGCGCATGAGCCGAAAATTGCGCAGTGCTTCGGGGTGGCCTTTCACCCCGGGTTCGCCACCAACCGGCAAATGTTTGTCTGCTACGCCTTGGATGGCGGCAGCCAGACCGGATCGCATGTGTCCCGTTTTACGGTGCGCGCCACGGAACCACCGACGGTGGATCCCGCGACGGAGGAGGTCATCCTGACCTGGCCCGCCGGGGGGCACAACGGCGGCTCGATTCAATTTGGCCGCGACGGAATGTTGTATGTCTCCGCGGGGGATTCCGCGGACCCGTCCCCGCCGGACCCGCTCAACACCGGGCAGGATTTGAGCGATCTGTTGTCGAGCGTGATGCGCATCGACGTGGATCACCGGGGCGCGGGCCGGGCGTACCGGGTGCCGACGGACAACCCCTTTGTAAACCTGGCGGGGGCGCGGCCGGAGATTTGGGCTTACGGGTTCCGGAATCCCTGGCGCATCAGCGTCGACTCCGCCACGGGGGATTTATGGGTGGGCGATGTGGGTTGGGATTTGTGGGAGATGATTCACCGCGTCCAAAAGGGCGGCAACTACGGCTGGAGCATCATGGAGGGGCCGCAGCCGGTCAAGCCGGCGAATCCCCGGGGACCGACGCCGATCCTGCCGCCGTTGTTGGTGCATCCGCACACCGAGGCGCGGTCCATCACCGGCGGGCGGGTGTACCACGGCACGCGGTTGCCGGAGCTGCAAGGCGCCTACATTTATGGGGATTACATGACCGGGCGGATTTGGGCGCTGCGGCAAACCGACGGGCGGGTGACCTGGCAACAGGAACTGGCGGTGACGCCGGTGCGCGTGGTGGCCTTCGGCGAGGACAGCGCCGGGGAGTTGTATTTGGTGAACTACGCGGGCGGGCCCTTGATGCGATTGGCGCGCCAACCCAACGGGGCGGCGAATCCCAACTTCCCCCGGCGCTTGAGCCAGACCGGGTTGTTCGCGGACGTGGCCAAACAGGAGCCGGCGCCGGGCGTGGTGCCGTACTCGGTGCGCACCGAAATGTGGTCGGACGGCGCGGTGGCGGAGCGGTGGTTCGCGGTTCCGGGCACCAACCAATTGAGCCGGCTCGCGGTCACAGATTGGGAAACCGGCGAGGAAGAAGGCGATTGGCGCTTCCCCACCAACGGGGTGTTGGTCAAAACCCTGTCCCTGGAGCTGGAGCCGGGCCGGCCGGCGAGTCGACGGCGGCTGGAAACGCAGGTGCTCCTCTACGACGGACGCGTCTGGCATCCCTATGTTTACCGTTGGAACACGGAAGGCACCGAAGCCGAATTGGCGGGCGCCAAACCCGATGACCAGAGTTTCGAGGTGCGCGATCCGGCGGCACCGGGCGGGCGCCGGCGCCAAACGTGGCATTACGCCGCCCCGGGGGAATGCGTGATCTGCCACGGCATGAGCGCGGGCGGAAAACTGGGGTTCACGCCGTGGCAACTGGTCGCCCCCGCGCCGCTCCGGGCCGGGACGGAAGATCCATTGCAGCGTTGGCATAGACTGGGCCTGTTGGCCGAGTCCCCCAAGGTCCCGGCCTTCCCGGCGGGAACGGACTTGGACGGCCGCGTGCGGGCGTATTTGGAAGTGAATTGTTCGCATTGCCACCGGCCCAACGCGGGCGGCGCCGCAACCATCAACGCGCGGTGGAATGTGCCGCGGGAAAAACTGGGCTTGTTCGACGCCAAACCCGGCCAGGGGGATTTCGGTCTCGCGAACGCACGTTTGGTCGCGCCGGGGCATCCCGAGCGGTCGGTCCTGCTCCTGCGCATGGCCAAGCTCGGCGCGGGCCACATGCCCCACGCCGGGTCGTCCCGCCCGGACTTGACGGCGGTGCGCCAAGTGCGGGATTGGATTCAACAGTTATCACCAGACGGCGGCGGGACCCCGCCGCCCGTGCCCGCCGCCCTGCGCGGCGGACCGATTCCCGCGGCGGCGTGGCCGGAGTTATTGGGCACCCCCGGTGCGGCGCTCACGACCGCCTTGTTGCTGGACGACCCGGCCCGGCGAATTCCCGAGGCCACCAAGTCGGCCGTGGTCGCGCACGCGATGACGGACGCCCAACCCGTGGTACGGGACCTGTTTGAACGCTTCGTGCCCGAGGAGGCGCGCGCGGAAAAACTCGGCACCGCGATCCAACCCGCAGCCTTGCTGACGCGACGCGGCGACGCGGCGGCGGGACGCGTCGTGTTTTTCGAAGTGGCCCAATGCGGCGGGTGCCACCAAGTCGGCGGCCAGGGGCGCCCCATCGGGCCGGACCTGTCCCTGCGCGTCCCGCAATTAACGGCGGCGCAGATCCTGGAGAGCATTCTCGAACCGTCCCAAACCATCGCGCCGGAGTACGTGGTGCAACTGGCCAAGACCCGGGACGGGGAAACGACCAGCGGCTTCCTGCGCGGCCGCACCGCCACGGAAACCGTGCTGCTTGACGCCACCGGCCGGGAGCTGCGCATTCCCAACTCGGAAATTGAAAGCCTTACCCCGCAGAAGCTGTCCCTCATGCCCGAAGGCCTGTTGCAAAACCTGACCCGCCAACAAGCAGTGGATTTGCTGGCGTTTGTCTCGAGCCTGGGGAAAACGAAGCCTTGAGGGCGGTGAACCGGGCGGGGGCGGGGCTCCGTCCCCCTTGAGGATCCATGCTCGCAGTTTATCGCGGCCAGTGGGCCCGGCCCTCCGCCTTGCCGGCCCGCGAACCGTACGCGGCGCGGCATCCGACCGACCGGCCCCAAGAATCCGACCGACACCCAACAAAAAACCCGGCGGCACCTTGCGGCACCGCCGGGTTGGATAACGAACCCGTCGATTACATGTGGGCGATGATGTTGTCGGCGAACTCGGAGCACTTGAGCTCGGTCGCGCCTTCCATCATGCGGGCGAAGTCGTAGGTGACCTTTTTGGAGCCGATGGCGCCATTGAGTCCCTTGAGGATGAGGTCGGCCACCTCGGTCCAGCCGAGATAACGGAACATCATTTCGCCGCTCAACACCACGCTGCCGGGGTTGACCTTGTCGAGATCCGCGTACTTCGGCGCGGTGCCGTGCGTGGCCTCGAAGATGGCGTGGCCGGTCACATAGTTGATGTTGCCGCCGGGGGCGATGCCGATGCCGCCGACTTGCGCGGCCAAGGCGTCGGAGAGGTAGTCGCCGTTCAGATTCAAGGTGGCGATCACCGCGAAATCATCGGGACGGGTGAGCACCTGTTGCAGGGTGATGTCCGCGATGGAGTCCTTGATGAGCACGGCGCCGGCTTTGAGCGCGGCCTTCTGCTCGTCGTTGGCGGCGGCTTCGCCCTTTTCCTTCTTGGTGCGTTCCCACTTGGCCCAAGTGTAGACCTGGTCGCCGTAGATGCGCTCGGCGGCGGCGTAAGCCCAATCGCGGAAGGCGCCCTCGGTGAACTTCATGATGTTGCCCTTGTGGACAATCGTCACGCTCTTGCGCTGCTCCCGGATGGCGTATTCCACGGCCGCCTTCATCAGCCGGATGGTGCCGACGTTCGAAACGGGCTTGATGCCGATGCCGACCTGGACGGGGATGTTCGAAGCGTCATGGTCGGGGGCGGCCAGCTTCATGTAGCCGCTGATGGCGGCCTGGGTGCCGAAGCGGATTTTGGCGAAATCCTTGGGGAAATTCGCGGCGATGAAATCCAGCACCTTCTGCGATTCGGGCGTGCCGCCGGCGTATTCGATGCCGGCATAAATGTCCTCGGTGTTTTCCCGGAAGATCACCATGTCCACCTTCTCGGGGTGCTTCACGGGCGAGGGCACGCCGGTGAAGTACTGCACCGGGCGGAGGCAGACGTACAAATCGAGCATCTGGCGCAAGGCCACGTTCAGCGAACGAATGCCGCCACCCACCGGGGTGGTCAGGGGGCCTTTGATGCCGACCAGGAATTCTTTGAAGGCTTCCACGGTGTCATCCGGGAGCCAATTGTCGAATTTGTTCTTGGAGGCTTCGCCCGCAAAGACTTCGAACCAAGCGATCTTGCGGTCGCCACCGTAAGCCTTGGCCACCGCGGCGTCAAACACCCGCACACTGGCCGCCCAAATGTCGCGCCCGGTGCCGTCCCCGCGGATGAAGGGAATAATGGGGTTCGCCGGGACGGTGAGTTTACCGCCGCTGATACTGATTTTCCCGCCCGCGGGCGGAGTAACGTCTTGGTAAGGCATGGTAGGTTGAAGGATTCGGAGTCTGGTAATACGCCGGCTCAAGCCAGCAAAGCCAAGGGGGTGGGCGCCGCGGCGGCGCCGGCGGCCGCAGTGGCGGTTTGGAAGTGGGCCTTCACCTGGGCGACCGTGTGGGGCGCCGTCAGGCCGTGCTTCTCGCGGAGATACTCCAAGGTGGTGGCGTGCTCGATAAACTTGTCCGGCCAGCCGATCCGGACGACCGGGGTCGTGATCTGCTTCTCGGAGAACAATTCCAACACGCTGCTGCCGTAGCCGCCGGGCAGCACATGGTCCTCCAAGGTTACGACGAGATCCGCCGCGCGCCCGAAGAACTCGGTGGTGCCTTCATCCAAAGGCTTGGTGAAGCGGGGGTTGATCAGGGCGACGTCATAACCCGCCGCCGCCAATTCCGCCGCGGCGACGCGCGCCACGCTGAGCATGTTGCCCAAGCCGAAAAAGGCGACTTTGCGGCCGCCATTGGTGGCGAAATTTTTCACCACTTCGGCTTTGCCGATTTCGATCAATTTCGGTTGTTCCTTCACCGGCACGCCCTCGGCCGCGCCGCGCGGGTAGCGGATAAAGGTGGCGTGCTTTTCGTGCGTGGCCGTGAACATCATGTCGGCGAGTTCATCCTCGTCCTTCGGCGCCATGGCGATGATGTTCGGCACGCAACGCAGGTAGGAAATGTCAAACAAGCCATGGTGCGTCGGCCCGTCCTGCGGCGACAGCCCGGCGCGGTCCATGCAGAAAATAACGGGCAAATCCTGCAACGCCACGTCATGCACGATGCAATCGTACGCGCGCTGGAGGAAGGTGGAGTAGATGGCGACGACCGGGTGGAAACCCATGGTGGCCATGCCGGCGGCAAAAATCACCGCGTGCTCCTCGGCGATGCCCACGTCGTAGTACCGGCTGGGCATGGCTTTTTCCAAATACTTCAGCCCGGTGCCGCTGGGCATCGCGGCGGTGATGCCCACGACGGTGGTGTCCTTCTGGCAGAGTTTGACCATCGTCTGGCCGAACACATCCTGCCAGGCGGGGGCCGTGCCGGCCTGCGGCGCGGGCGAGGCGCCGGTTTGAATGTCATACGGGCCGGTGCCATGGAACTTCTCCGGTTGGCGGATGGCGACATCATAGCCGCGGCCCTTCTTTGTGAGGACATGCAGCACCACGGGGCGGTCACAGGTGCGGGCAAATTCCAGGGACCGGATGAGCAACGGGATGTCGTGGCCGTCGATGGGGCCGAGGTAACGGAGGCCCATCTCCTCGAAAATCAGGCTGTTGCCGAAACCGCCGCGGCCGTCGGATTCCATGGCGGCGGGGTTTTGCTCCAAAGTGGCCTCGGTGACGGCGCCTTTGAGGGCTTCCTCGGCCTTGTGACCGAGGCGCAAGGCGAGATCGCCCGCGGGCATGCGGCGCATGAATTTCTCAAAATCATTCTGCAACCGGTTGTAGCGCGGGTTGGTGATGAGCGCGTTAAGATAGCTGGCGATGGCGCCAACATTCTTGGCGATGCTCCACTCGTTGTCGTTCAGAATGCCGATGAACTTCTTGGTGGTGTGGCTGATGTTGTTGAGCGCCTCGAACGAGACGCCGTTGGTCAGCGCCGCGTCGCCGAAAATGGCGACCACATCCTCCGTGCCGCCGCGTTGGTCGCGGGCGGCCGCCATGCCCAGGGCGGCCGAGAGGGCCGTCCCCGCGTGCCCCGCGCCGTAGGCGTCGTGGGGGCTTTCCGTGCGCAGGGAGAATCCGTTCAATCCGTTCGTCGTGCGAATGGTGTGGAAGCGGTCGCGGCGGCCGGTGAGCAACTTGTGCACATACACTTGATGGGAGACATCCCAAACAAATTTGTCCTTGGGCGTGCTGAAGACCGCGTGCAGGGCGATGGTCAATTCGACCACGCCGAGGTTCGGTCCGAGGTGCCCGCCGTTCTTGGAGAGCTTGGTGATCAGTTCGTAGCGGATTTCCTCCGCCAATTGCGTCATTTGCGGCAACGTCAGTTTCTTGACGTGCGCCGGTTCGTCCACCATGTCCAAGTATCGGCTCATAAATCGATCAATCAATACGGTTCTGCATCCGCGGCCAACCCCGCCACGGCGGCGGGCTGGAGCTCGGCCACGCCCGCGGCGTTCTGCTCCAATTGCTGAATCTTCAACTCGGCGTCCGCCAGTTTCCCCTGGCAAGCCCGGGCCAACTGCGTGCCTTCTTCGAAACGGGCCAGCATCGTTTCCAAAGGCAAATCCCCGGCCTCCATCGTGGCCACGATGGCTTCCAGTTTCTTGAGGGCCTCTTCAAAGGGGAGGTGCTCCGCTTTGGCCGCGTCCGCGGCCTTTGCTGCCTTCGACATGGTGGATTCATAAGGCAATCCCGTGACGGCGTAAAGCCCTGATTGCAAGGCGGAAAGGGACCCCAATCGGCGCGGACAAGCTTGACAAATCGACCGTGGTGGTTTAACGATAGGCTGGCCCCGAGGTTCGTTCTGCCACCGCTTCCGGAAACCGCCGGCGGGCTCCGCGGCCGCCCATATCTCATGCCATCTCGTGTCTGCTGGTTGTCCGCCCTGCTTCGGCTCCCGTTAGTTCGGGGAAAGCTCCCCTGGCTTTTGCTCTGCGCGGGGCTTTGGCTGTCCCCCACCCCGGCGGCGCGCGCCGCGGGCACCTGGTCGCCCCTGAATCACGCGCCCCCCGCGGGCCTGAACAACGCCCTGCTGCTCGGCGACGGCACGGTGGTTTGCGGCGACGGCGGCAACGGTTGGTACCGCCTCACCCCCGACAACCACGGCAGCTACGTCAACGGCACGTGGTCCCCGGTGGCGGCCAGCCAGTATACCCGGCTGTTTTACTCCGCCCAGGTGATGACCAACGGCAACCTCTATGTCGCCGGCGGCGAATACGGCAGCGGCGCCGCGCAAGCGGAGGTCTTCAACCCCTTGAAAAACGCCTGGACGGCCGTGCCGCAACCGGGCGCCAACCCAACGTACATCGATGCGATTTCCAAAATGCTCCCCAGCGGGCAGGTCTTGCAGGGCACGCCCGGCAACGGCGTTTGGTTGTACAATCCCAATCAGAACACGATCACCGCGGCCGCGAATGCCATTGGCGGCCAGGACGAAGCCTGTTGGGTCAAACTGGCCAATGACAACATCCTGACCATTGACGCCTTTGGCCAGAATTCCGAGCACTACGTCCCCTCGCTCAACCAATGGGTGAGCGACGGCACCACCCCGCAGGATTTGTACGGCTACGGGGGCGAACTCGGGCCCGGCTTCCTGTTGCCCAATGGCAATGTGTTTTTCATCGGCGCTTCCTCGCATACGGGAATTTACACGCCGGGCGCCACGGCCAGCGCCTCCGGCAGTTGGATTTCCGGACCCGAAATGGTGTTCAACGGGACGGCGCTGGGCGCGGTCGACGCCCCCGGGGCCATGCTGGTGAATGGCAAAATCCTCTGTGCGCTCGGGCCCACCAACGGCTACAACGGGCCGACCTATTTCTACGAATACGATTACACCGTCAATGCTTTCACCCAGGTCAGTGGCCCGTCCGGCGTCACCCTCGGCAGCGCGCCTTTTGTCATGAGCATGCTCGACCTGCCCGACGGCAACGTGCTGTTCATCTCGGGACAGGGGACCACACAATTGTACGTTTACTTTCCCGACGGCACACCCTTGGCGGCGGGCCAGCCGGTCATCAACAGCATCACCCAAAACAGCGACGGCTCGTACCAAATGACCGGCCTGCGCCTGAACGGGCTCTCCACCGGCGCCGCGTACGGGGACGATTGGCAGACCGACAGCAACTACCCCATGGTGCGGCTCACCAACAGCGCCACGGGGTTGGTGTATTACGCCCGCACGTACGGGTGGAACAGCACGAGCGTGATGACCCAGCAAAAGGTGATCACGACCCAGTTCGCCCTGCCCGTCGGCCTGCCCGCCGGCACGTATTCACTCGTGGTTTCCGCCAACGGTAATCCGTCCCTCCCCCAGACCTTCACGTACGCGCCGCCGGCCGCCCCCACGGGGCTCACGGCGGTGTTGGGGAACGGGCAGGCAGCCTTGTCGTGGAACCCGGTGGCCGGGGCGGGCACCTATGTCGTGGCGCGGGCGAACGCCTTGGGGGCGAATTACCTGCCGCTGGCCACCCTGACCGGGACGAATTACACCGACTCGGCGCTGACGAACTCGACCACGTATTACTACGTGGTGACCGCCGTGGCCGCCGGCGGCCCCAGCGCTTACTCCATCCCCTTGGCGGTGATGCCGTTCGGGCCGCCGGCGGTGCCCACCGGCCTGGCGGGCGGGCCGGACAATTACGTGGGCGTGAACCTGGGCTGGAATGTCAGCCCCGGGGCGACGAATTACAATGTAAAGCGCGCCAACTCCTCCGGCGGCCCCTTTCTCACCCAAGCGGCCCGGGCGGCGACCGATTTCACTGACACCATCGTGGCCGCCGGCACCACTTATTATTACCAGGTCTCCGCAGTCGGACCGGGCGGGGAGAGCGCCAATTCCGCAACTTTGGCCGTCACCCCCGCGGCGACCGGGGAGGTGACCACGGGGCTGCTCGCCAATTGGCGCTGCGACGAAGGCACGGGCACGACCACGGCCGACGCCGCCGCCGGCCACTCCGGCAGCCTGATCAACGGTCCGACCTGGGTCGCGCCGGGCCGGATTGGCGCCGGCGCGCTGAATTTCGCCGCCGCCAATTCCCAATATGTGAACGTGGCCAACGCGACCGCGCTCAACCCCGCCGCCGGTTTGACGATCACGGCCTGGCTCAACGCCGTGGACTGGGGCGGCAACCGGCGGATCTTGCAAAAGGGCAATTCGGACAACGAATACCGTCTGCTGGCGGAAAACGGGGCGCTGAAGTTCCATCCCAACGGCGTCGGCACCCTCACCACGGCGCTGCCCGCCACGAACACCTGGGTGCACGTGGCCGCCACGTGGAACGGCGCCACCATGGCGATCTACGTGAACGGCGTCCTGCAGGCGAGCCAGGCGGCGACGGGGTCGATCACGTCCACCGCCGATCCCCTGGCCATCGGCACCAAGTATGGCAGCACCGCCGCCGGCGATTACTTCAACGGCAATTTGGATGAAGTGCGGGTGTACAACCGGGGGCTCTCGGCGGTCGAGATCAATTCCGTGCTCCATGCGGGGGACGCCCCGCTGTCCACCCCCACCAACGTGCGCGCCGTGGCGGGCAACGGGCAGATTTTTCTTTCGTGGACGGGCAGCGCGGGGGCTTCCAGCTACAATGTCCAACGCGCGACCAGCACCGCCGGGCCGTGGGTTACCGCCGGCGCGCCCTTTGGCCCCGCCTACACCGACGCCGGGCTGACCAATGGGATCGCCTATTATTACATGGTTTCCGCGGTCAACGCGGCGAGCCAAACGGCCAATTCCGGCCTGGTCTTCGCCCGGCCGGCCGTGGGGGTGACGTTTTTCACCGGGGCCAATTACACGGGCACCGCGAGCACGGAGTTCGCCGCGGGTAATTACCCCCTCGCCAGCCTCTCCGCCAACGGCGCGGCGAATGACGCCGCCGCCGCCTGCCGGATTCCGCCCGGCTGGACGGTGGTGGTTTATCAGAACGACAACTACGGCGGGGCGGCCTGGCCCCTCACCGGGGACACCCCCAATTTCGCGGTTTGGAGCGGGTTGAACGCAAACATGTCGAGTTGCAAAATCACCACCGGCAGCACCCCGCTCGCGCCGGGCGGGGTCGTCGCCCTCGCGACCAACGCCACGGTGAGCGTGACCTGGACCCCGGCCAACAACGCCCTAAGCTACAACCTTAAACGCGCCACCAACAGCAGTGGCCCGTACGTGCCGCTCGGCGCCACCACCACCACGCGGTACACGGACGCCACCGCCGCCAACGGCACCACCTACTTCTACGAACTGGCCGCCGTGAACACCAACGGGGCGGGCGCGTTCTCGACGGTGGTTTCCGCCACGCCGCTGGCCCCGCCGGCGGCGCCCGCCGGCCTGGTCGCCACGCCGGGCGACACCCAGGTCCAACTCGCCTGGGCCGCGGCGGCGAACGCCACCGCCTACAACGTGCGCCGCGCCACCAACAGCGGCGGCCCATACAGTTTTGCGGGCAGCACCGCCGCCTCCAATTACACGGACACCGGTCTGGTCGACGGTGCCACCTACTATTATGTCGTCTCGGCGTACAATGTCGGCGGGCAAAGCACCAATTCCCTGGAAGTCTCCGCCACTCCCGAACCCCCGCCGCCCGCCGCGCCCGCCGGGCTGACGGCCCTACCCGGAGACGGTCAGATCGCCCTGGCTTGGACCGCTGATGCCGGAGCCCTGGGCTATAACCTCCGCCGCGGCACGAACAGCGGCGGCCCCTACACCCTGGTCGCCATGCAGACGGCCACAACTTACGCCGATGTCGGCCTGTTTGACGGAACCAACTATTTCTACGTGGTTTCGGCGCTGGGACCCGGCGGTGAAAGCCCCTATTCCGCGGAAGTGTCCGCGATCCCGGTCGCGCCGGCGCCCGTGCCGGTACAGCTGTCCGGCGGCGGCTGGAGCAACGGTCAATTCAGCCTGCAATTCGCAGGCCAGGACGGACACACCTACGTGCTCCAGGTCTCCACCGACCTGATGAATTGGACCGCCCTGGGCACCAATGTGCAGACCGGCGGCCTGACCGTGTTCACGGACGCCAATGCCACAGATGCCGCCCGCTTCTATCGCATTGAACAATAGCCGCGCCGGCCGCGGGGCTTAATCCCCGCCCATCCCGGACAGCGTGGATTCGAGTTCGCGGCGGAGCGCTTCCCGGGCGGCTTCATCCGCCCCCCGCGGCACGCGCAAGGCGGGTGCGAACCGCATCTCACAGCGCGCCAAGGGCAGCGGGATTTGAAACCGGTCCCACGATTTCAGCGCCACCCGCCAAGTGACCTCATAGGAAAACGGCACGATGGGGAGTCCGGTGACCTGGGCCAGGCCAATGACCCCCGGCTGCACCCGGTAGCGCGGGCCGCGGGGGCCGTCGGGCGTGATCGCCAGGTCGTAGCCCCGCTCCGCCCACGAAGTTAGTTCAACGAGGGATTGCGCCCCGCGGCGGCTGGAGGAACCGCGCACCGGCTGCACCCCGGAGCGCGCGAGCACCCCCGCGAGGAACCCGCCATCCCGGCTCGCGCTGACCAAGGCCGCCAGCCCGGCGCTGCCGGTGCGGGGGCGCACATAATTCACGTAGGCCTCCATGCACAGCGCCAGGCGATTGTGCCAGAGGCAGAAAATCGCCTGGCCGGGCCGGGTCGCCGCGGTGAACAGCCCGGAGCGGTCGTTCCAATGCAGGCGCAGCGTGGCCGCGAGGGCGCGCAGCCCGTAGTGGACCGCGGCGCCGGCGGCCCGCTGGCCCCGGCTCGGGGCGCGGGGGATGACGACGGCGGCCGGTTTGACGGGGGGCGCGGCCATCATGCCCCCTTTTTCAGCCCCGCGCGCACGAGTTCTTCCACCGTGGCTTTCGGCCCCAGGACCGCCTGTGCGGCGCGGACCGTCTCGTGGGCATCGGGTTGTTTGAAACCCAAGGCCAGCAGGGCCAGCACCGCGTCGTTGAGCCGCTGATCGCTCTCCGACAGGCCCCGCTGGGCGCTCGCGGCCTCCCAAGCGCCGGCCGCCCCGATCTTGTCCTTCAACTCAACCACGATGCGCTCCGCGGTTTTCTTCCCGATCCCGTTGATCTGGGAGAGCGCTTTCACGTCCCCGCCCGCCACCGCGCCGCGCAATTCCGCCACACTCATGCCGCTCAGCACGTTCAAGGCGATCTTCGGCCCGATGCCGCTGACGTTGTGAATGAGCAGCCGGAACAAATCGCGTTCCGCCGCGGTGAAAAAGCCGTAGAGCACATGGGCGTCCTCCCGGATCGACAGGTGGGTGAGCAGGCTCACCTCCGCCCCGGGAGCCGGGAGTTTGTCGAAGGAAGAAAGCGGGATCAGCACTTCATAACCCACGCCGCCCACCTCCAAGGTGACCTGGGTGGGCGAAGCGTCAGTGAGTTGGCCGCGGAGATGATGAATCATGGTGGTCGGGGAGCGGGTAAATTGGTCGCGGCTAAACGCGTTTCGGAGGGTTGAAGCCGCGGGTGGGGCTTTCCGTGGCGAGGGTGAGGGCCAGGGCCAGGGCGTCCGCGGCGTCCGGCGCGGGCAGGTCGGCGAGCTGCAACATCCGCTGCACCATTTTGGCCACGGCGATTTTTTGCGCCGCGCCATAGCCCACGATCGCCTGCTTCACTTTGCGTGGCGCCACTTCATAGATTTCCAACCCCGCCTCGGCGATGGCCACGAGGGCCGCCCCGCGCGCCTCCCCCATGATCAGGGCGGTCTTCAGGTTCTGGGCGAAAAACAGGCCTTCAATGACACAGACCGTGGGCTGGTGTTCACGGATCACATCGCGGAGCGTCGCCGCGGTTTTGACCAGGCAGCGGGAATGTTCCCACGTGGCGGGACAGGCGACCGTCCCGTGGGCCAGCGTGGCCGGGAAGGGCTTGCCCGTGCGGATCACGCCGTAACCAGTCCCGCGCAAGGAGGGGTCCACCCCGAGGATAATCCGGACGGACGGCGCCGCCGGGAGCGCGGCGGGCTCCCGGGGCACACGCGGCCGGCGCCCCGCGCCGCCCACCCGGGATTGCAATTCGTTAAATTGTTGAAGGCTGATGCCCACGCGGCAATTGTGATGGCGGGGCGGCCAATGCCCAAGCAAAAATGCCAATTTACTTGCCCTTGGCGGGCGCGGGGGGCGGAACCGGCGGGGCGACCGGCGCGGGATGCGGGACATGGGGTTCCATATGGGCGGGCGACGGCTGAGGACTGACGGGTTCGGGGCGATGCTGAACGGGTGCCGGGGGCGGCGAAAACGCAGTGGGGTGGCCGGTCGGCAGGCCCGCGGCACGGGTGCCGTCATGCACCGGCACCCCGCCGGCGGGCTCATTGGGGGCCAACGGCATGCGGGGAGCGGGCTGCCAACCCGGCCCGGCCGCGGCCGGTTCGTGGTGCGCCGGCTCGCCCGCAAAGGAAAACACCGGCACCGAACCGGGCGGATTCCGAAACCCTTGCCAACCCGCGGACCCGGCCGGTAAACCCGGCCCGGTTGCGGGCACCGCCGGGGCCGGGGTCGCGGCCCGGGCTTGCCCGGCCAGATTCATGTTCGGAAACGGGCGCGGAGCCGCCGGGGTGGCGGGCTCAGCGGGTGCGGCCGCGTGCCGCCCGCCGCCCGCGGGAGCAGTGGGCGCGGCGGGAGCCGGGTGACCGGCGGGCGGGTGGCCACCCGGCGTGGTCGTCGGCACGGGCGTGCCTGGCGCGGCCGGCGCGTGGCCGCCGGCGGGCAAAGGGGGGCGTTGGATCACCATGCGGCCATCGGCCTTGTCGAGCTTCTCCCAGCGCTCCCCGTGCACCGGGGTGGCGCCTTCGTGGACCGCCACCGGATGCCGCTCACTGTGCGCCGCCTGCGCCACCCAGGCCGGATCCACCCCGGGATTGTGCACCCGGGCGGCGCTCATCGGATAGTGGTTCACGACCGAGGACGTGGCATACTCCCGGTTCGACATCATCCGACCGGTCCGGTAGCGCCCGGGCGTGTAATCCAGCATCCGCGCGGTCGGGATAAAGGTGTAATGCCGCGCCGCGAGGCCGAATTCAAACCCCTCCCCCACCAGGCGGTGCCCGTGCAAGAAACCCACGCCCGCGACAAACCGCGCCCAGGGCGGCAGCGGCGCCCAACCACAATAATCCGTCCCCCGGCGCCAACTCACCCACGCGGGAGCCCAGGTCCGCCCCGGTTGCCACAGCCAGCCGCGGTGCGGGTGATGCCACCAGCGGCCGTAATGAAACACGGCCCAGCCCCACGAATAATCGGAATACCAATACCAACCCGCGTCCGTGTCCAGCCACCGACCGCGGTCGCAGTAGGGCTGCCAGTTGGCGTCCACCGTTTCCACCGTGGGTTGCCAGCACCAGCCAAAGCCTTCTTGAAAAATCCAGGTCCCATACGGGGCCAGACTGTCGTAAAAATACGGGGTGCTTTCCAACGCCGCCGCCGGGTCCAACAGATCCGGCGTCGGCGGGAGTTGGTAATCGGCCAGTGCGGGATCCCCGGTTGCCGCTTCCACCGGCGGCGGGGGCGGGGCGGGGGCATCCGGCGGCACCACTTCGTCCGGTGTCGGGGCGGCGGTGGTCGCCGGATCCGGAGCGACAAACCGCAAGGGGGGCAAAGCGGAGGACTCGGTGGGCGCCGGGGTGGCGCCTTTCAACGCCAAATCATGCTGGATCATGGCGGCCGAGACCGAGCCGGGCACGCCCACGTCATTCAAATAAATGAGGTGGTCCGCGGCCAATTCGTAGCGGGAAGGGGAGTTGTTGATGTAGGCCAGGAGCACATCCGTGCCCACGCCCGCTTGCGCGAGGTGCAGAATTTCCGCGGCCGCCGGTGAGAGAGTGACCACCGGGGCGGCCGCCGGCGCGGGGGGCGGATCATCCTCGGCCGGAGCGGCGAAAGTTGCAACGCCGGT
The DNA here is from genome assembly GCA_903930565.1 of uncultured Pedosphaera sp. Lineage (GTDB taxonomy): Bacteria > Verrucomicrobiota > Verrucomicrobiia > Limisphaerales > Pedosphaeraceae > CAIXFN01. The sequence goes on along the minus strand of CAIYZC010000088.1, from coordinate 9,762 downwards.
CTCCCAGCCAATCAGGGCGGACAAAAGTGTCACCCTCCAGCACCGTCCACCGCGGATTACCATGGCTTTCATAGCATCACGAGTCTGCGCCCGGTTCGATCGGGACTTACGAAATGAAACCCCGGCCCCGCAAAGAAGTTGCGATTCACCGCGCGCATCTCCCCGGGGGCTGGCAAGATCCGACTCCGGGCGGGGGCCGGCTATTCAAATACTCAGTAATCCATCGCCGCCAGAATTTCCTTGGCGACGGGGTTTTCCGGCTCGACCTCCAGGACACTGTTGGTCCATTGGCGGGCGCCCTCCACGTCGTCGGTCAACCCCAGATACACCGCCCGGAGCAGACTGTACTCCACCAGCAACTCGCGGGGCTTTTGCACCGCGGTCAACCGGGACAAGGCCTTGTCGGAACGGCCGAGCCAGGTGCCGGCCTCCGCCAAAGTCTCCGGGTCGTCGCTGCGGCGCAGCAACAAGGCCGTCAACGCCAGGTTGGCGGTGAAGTCGTCGGGCGATTTCTGCAGGGCCGCAAGCACTTCCCCCTCCGCCTCCTCCCAGCGCCGCAGCTTCTCGTAAGCTTTGGCCAGCAGCAGGCGGCTGCGCAACGTGTCCTCCCGGCGCAGCCGGTCCTCGCTCAAATCCAGCAAGCCCGCGTAATCCCCCGTCCGGGCCAAGGTGCCCGCCGCCAATTCCCAAGCCTGGCCGCGGGTCGGGTCCAGCGCCAGGGCGCGCTCCAGGCTCGCCAAGGCGGAATGGGGTTCGTGCAGCACCGGGCCTTGCAGAATGCCCAGCACTTCCAGCGCGCCGGAGGCCAGTCGGCGGTTGGCGTCACCCGCCAAATCCTCCAACCGCGCCAGGGTGTGGCGCAGGGTGCGTTGCGCGGACTCCGGCAGGGTCTGAAAAGTGGCCTCGGGTTGGATCCCCGCGCGCCCGCTCTGCGCGCTGAGGCTGTAAAGTTCGAACAATGCCACATTCCCCAGCAAATGGTAATCCCGCGGACTCAATTCGCTCGCCCGGCGCAATTCCGCCACGCATTCCGGGGAGAAAAAATCCCGCAACGCCTCCGCTTCGGACGGACGTTCCCCCGCCGCCTGCCGGATTTGGTGCAACAAATAGTTTTGCAGGGTCAGATGCAATCCCCGCCGGAGATGGACTTCGGGTTCGGCCTCGGCATGGGTGCGGGCGGTGTCATAGCACGCCCCGGCCTCGGCCAGGCGCCGCCGCGCCAAGGCCACGCGGTCCGGCGCCAGCACGGTGCCGCCACTCCGCCCGCGTCCCGCCGTGCGCGCATCGGGCGCAACCCGTGCGCGTTCAAAAATATCGCGGCGCGATTCCGTATCGAGAAACCGGCCGAGTGCGAGCCAGTTTTGCCAATCCTCGGGGGCCAACTCCACCGCCCGGCGCAGCGCGCTTTCGGCCTCATCGCTGCGCGCCGCCTCGGCCAGGGTCCGCCCGTACTCCCGCAATACCCGCGCGTTGTCCGGTTGCAGTTCCAACCGCCGCTTGAAAATCTGGAGGGCCCGGTTGCGGGCCGCCCGCGCCCGGGCGGGTTCGTTCAATTCATCCAACAAGGTGCCCAACTCGCGCAACCGCACCGGATCATCCGGATCCTGCCCCAACTCCCGCCCCACTTCGGCCAACCGCTCCGCACGCTCCGCCCCGGGCGTCCCCAACTGGAAGCCGCGCTCGGGATCAAACACCCAATTGGCCGGAAAACTCACCAGGGGCAGCTTGACCAAGCGCCGCAACTTCCCCTTGCCCAGCTCGGGCGTCACCGCCCCGGCCGGCAAAACTACGAGCCAACCCGCCAAAACGGCCGCCCACAGATGACGCCGTCCACGTAAAATTCCAGCCATTCCCACACCCCCAATATGCCCCCGTCCCGCCCCCCGCGCCAGTGCATTTCTAAAACGGGTAGGCGGAACGATCGTGAAGCGCGCAGCGAAAAGTGTCTCCTCGCAACGGTTTGCCAATGCCGGGGGGGAGCTTTACTTCAAATAATGCGGTCCGCCGCGCGCCGGGGCACGCGCCCAGCCGAAATTCCCCCGCCTGACCCTACCCGCGACGAATCAACGCGCTAAAACCCCACGGCCAAAGTCCGTCGCCGGGCTTCGTTGCGCCAGTGGACGCGCAGGGTGCGCTCCGTCGCGGAATATTCATTATCGGAAATCGTCACGCCATCCATGGTCACCGAATGCGGGGGTTGCGGGCAGTGAAACAAGGCGATGCCCGCCGTGTCCCCCACCCCTTCGCAGGTGTACCTCAGAGTTCCGGTTGGACCCGGCACCGAACGGGTTCGGGCGGCGGCGGCCAGGAGTCGCGGCCCCGGGGCGGCGGGGCTCGCCGCCACGTTTAAGTCGAGGAGGAAGGCGCGCGACCCGGGAGTCAGTTCGAACCGGTCGCGCAGGCGGAGTTCGGGATCGAAAAGATTCACGAAGCGGCCGGTCAGCGCGCGGGGTTGGCTCGGGACGGATTCGTCCAAGCCGGCAGCCACGATATAGGGTCCGCGCCGGAGCACGAGGCAGTTGGTCTCCCGCCATGCCAGCCCGGCCGCTTCGGCCACGGATTGCACGGCGCCGCGCAGGCGCCCGGCACCGGCCGGGTCCTGCGCGATTTGCGCCGGGTTTTCGCGGACCCACCCCACCCGGCCGCGTCCGACCGGATAGCCGCCGGGCGGCTGGTTGGGCGGGTTCGCGGCGAGGCCGAGGGCTTCGAAGAGGTGGGCGCGGGGCGTGGCGTAGGTGCGCGACCCTTGGTTCCACCATTCACGGACGGCGTTGTACGGATCGCTGTCATCGTCGCAGACAACCAGCATGCCGCCCGCGCGGACCCAGTCGGCCAGGACGCCGTGGGCGGCGGGCGTGAGGGGTTTCATGCCATGGTAGCTGAGGAGCAGCAGCCGGAAACCGCCCAGGGTGTTGCTGCGGCCCAAATGCTCCATTTGCACGGGGTGCAACGGCATGCCGTGTTTCAGAAAGGGCAGGGCCAAACCATAAACTCCGCTCAGGTGCTCCTCCGAGGCTTGGGCTCCCCCGCGCTCGAACATCAACGAGTCACTGACCAACAGCCCCATACCGGCGGTGCCCGCCTCCCACGCCGTGCGCGGCTGGTCCAAATCATTGAGGGCGTTCATCACCGTCTGGAGTTCCGTGGCGTACGCGGGCGGAATGGGGGTGGCGGCGGAGGAACGGGCGGGGTAACGGCCGCCGAACACCCGCTCGGGCCACGGGGCGATTTCGAACCGCGCGACCTCGGGTTCCAAGAGGGAGGCGACCAGGGTGGACTCCCAGTTGACGCGGTAATCCTCCCAACTGTGCCCCGGATTGTCCTCGATGGGGTCATTGAGGTACCACACTTCGCCGCCGGTGGCACGGACCAGACTTTGCATGGCGCCGTATTCCAAGAAGGCCGTCTCGAAAGTGCGCTCACGCAACACGCCGCGGTAAAGATTCGGGGTCCGCGCGGTGCCGGTCCACACCTGGGCGATGTAACCATCGCAGCCGGTCAAGGCGGCGAGGCTCGCCTCCGGGCTGACAATGCGCCAGTGGGCGTAATTTAGCAGACTGTGCGTGGGCACCAGGCAGCGGACGTGCCGGCCGGTGCGTTCGTTGTAGGCGTGGACGTAATCGAACACCTGCTGCAGGGCGCGACGGTAGAGAAAATACTTGAGTTGCGAGGCACGCCACTGGGCGTCGGGGGAGCTGTGCGGCGGCTGCCAATCCTCGCCGAAGTGTTGCCGCCATTCCCGCCGGAAGCCCGCCTCGTAGCCGTCCCCGACCCAGTACTCCGGCTCTTCCAAGTGGATGGCCTCGGCGCCGGCGTCCAGCGCGCGCTGCACGCCCACGCAGAGGTATTTGCCGTAGTTCGTTCCCGGGCACATGTAGAAGATGTCCGACGAATCCCCGTGGCGGTGCGGCCGGCCGGCGCGGTCGGTTTGCGCCTCATCCCGGTGGTCCACCCCGTCGAACCGGCCCTCCACGTAGTCCTGGTAATGGCCCCACGCCACCCCCGTCATGACCTGAATGCGGTAACCGTGGTCGCGCCAGGACCGGATGCGCGCCGGGAGGCCGGCGTCGATGCCGTAGCAGATGGCGACATCCGCCCCGAGCGCGCCGCGGGAGCTGAACGCCTGGCCGGTTTGGAAACAGGTGTGCTCGTCGTTCGTGTCCGCCGCCCCGGCCGTGCCGAGCACGGCCAGGAAGACCGCCAGCCACTGCGCGGCGCGCCGGGCCGGAGCCGGGCGCGGCTTTATTTGCGCGCGGATTCCAGCGCCCGGGCGCGTTTCTTCTGCAACTGGTCGCGCAAAGAAGGCAGTAGTTGTTGGAGGGTGTCGCATAATTTGACGTACTGCTCCCAATCCCCGCGCTGTTCGTTCACCCGCAGGGCGGCCGCGCCCGCTTCGCCGACCCAGAAAAGGTCGCGCTTTTCGCCTTCGCGCAGGTGGGTGCCTTGGATGACGTTGAGATAGCGTTCGCGTGCCTGCCACAACAATTCGGCCCGGGCGGGGGCGTTGGTGGTCAGGTCGGCCAACCGCTCGGCCACCTTGCCCAAACCCACTTCCGCCATGCTCCGGGTCGGCACGTCGGCCACCGGGGAATCGAGGGTCTGTTGGTAGGCGTTGGTGGCCTGGGCGTAGTGCAACAGGCGCAGTTCGGCGTTGGTCTCAGTGCCCGCCAGATCGTTGTAACAATCCCCCATCCGCCCCAGCGCCTGCGGACCGACCCGGTTGGTGGCGTAGACGTTGTAGAGGTTGGTGAAGATCCGGGCGGCATCAAGGTAATAGATGCGGTTGGTGGGGCTGGCGAGGGATTTGAGGGCATCGCCGTAGGCGAACCGGGCCTGCTGCACCAGGTCCGGCGGGGAATTGGTGTTGCGGATGACTTCGCTGAAGTAATTGCTGGCGTCGGCGATGTTCAACAACTGCACGGCCATGCGGCCGGCGTTCATGCGCGCCTGGAGGGCCAGTTCGGAATCCGGCTTGGTGTTGAAGACGGTCTCGTAATTGCGCTCGGCGAAGGAGAAGTTCTCGGCGCGGGCGTAGTGGGTCGCAATCCAGTTCTGGGCGTAGGGCGCCAGGGGGTGGTTCGACCACCGGACCACAAAGTTGGTGAACAACCCGAAAGCGCGCTCCTCGTTCCCCGCCAGATAATGGTCCCACGCCCGGCTGAATTCCGCGCGGGCGGGCGGCGGATTGGTCCCGGCGCCGGTGATCAGGCGGTCGTATTCGGCGATGGCCGCCGGCCAGGCTTCGTCCTTCTCATAAGTGCGCGCGATCGCCAACCGCGCCTCGCTCATGCGGTCGGAGTTCGGCCAGCGCGCGGTGAAGGCCAGCAGCAGCTCGCGAGCGTGGGCGGTCGCCTTGTGCCGGGTGAATTCCTGCGCCATCAGCAGCGTGCCGCGCTCGGTCAAAAAGCCGTTCGGATACTCCTTGAGAATCCGATCCAAGGCCGTGTCCGCCACCGGCAGATTGCTCTCCGCGATGCCCGCCCGCACAATCTGGTACAACGCCTGTTCGACCAGGGAATCCCGCACCGCGGGCAGTTTCCCGTAACGCTCGATCACCGCGTAGTAGTTGGTGATCGCGCCGCCGAAGTCCTGCTGCAGATACTGGAGGTCCGCCAGCTTGAACCGCACCACCGCGGCTTCCTCCCCCGCCGGGGGCAGCCAGCGCAGGGCGTTGCTCCACGCGCCCTGGCATTCCACGATGTTGGTGTCCGCCCAGTTGCACCAGCCCAAGTCCAAATAGGCGCGCCCGAGGTACTCACTGTTCGTGAACACCTGGACGAAGCGGTTCAAATTCGTGCGCGCTTGTTGCAGGAGGTTCGTGCCGGACACCGGGGCGGCGCCCGCGGGCGCCAGCGGGTCGATTTCCAGGTTTTGGTAGTGCTCCTTGAGCCGCAGCTCGCCCAGCGTCAGCAGAGCCAGGTCCGTCGCCCGGTCGTCGGGATGCCGCGCCAGGTAATCATCCAGGAACTGCGCGGCGGCGGCGACGTTGTTCGTGCGCAAACTCAGCTCGACGACCTTGAAGCCCGCCCGGCGCCGGCCGTCGGCGTCCAGCACGGCCGCGAAATTGGTTTCGTAAAAGCGCGCGGCCATGATCGCCTCGGTGAGCCGGTCCAGTTTCTCCAGCGCCTCGATCCGCAACCGGGTGCTGTCCGCCTGCCAATCCTCCCGCCGCAGGCGCGTGGCCACGTTGAAGAGGTTGGAGCTGGTCTGCAGGGCGGGTTCGGCGCGGGCGGTCAGCAATTGCAGCCGCGCGGTGAGTTGCAGCCGCGGCCACTCCCCATCGGGCCCCGGGCCGGACGCGGCCAATTGACCCAAGGTCTCCTCCGCCCCGGCAAAATCGCGCTGCCGAATGCGGGCCTCGGCGAGGAGCAGGAGTCCGTCGGCCGCCAGGCGGTTCGTCGGGTTGACGGCCCGGGCGGTTTGGAAGGCGCCGCGCGGGGCGGCGAGCAAGGCCGCGGTCTGGCCGTAATCGCCCAGCTCAAAATACTCCCGGGCTTGCTGGAAAATGGCGTCCCCCGCCAGCGGCGAGTTGGGAAAGTCGCGGAGCATCTGGGCGTAACCTACCGCCGCGCGGGCGTGCTCGCCCATTTGCGCCCCGGCCCGGGCCATGCCGTAAACGTATTGATCGGATAATTTGCCCGCCACTTCGAGGTTGGCCATGAGCAATTCGCGGGCGGCCGCGTGGTTGGTCAGGTGCCCCAGCGCCTGCGCCCGCAGCAGGACGGCGTCCGGGTAATACTTCGCCGTGGGGGGATTGGTGCGGGTGAATTCGGCCAGTTCGGCCTCGGCGCGCTGCCACTCCCCGCCGCTGAAAGATTGGAGGGCCTCGTCAAAGGCCTTCTTCTCACCAAAGCTCTGCGCGGCCGCGCGCCCGGCCCCGCCGGCCAGCAGCAGCGCGGCCAGGCCCAGCCACCGGCCCCATCGCACACACCAATTCATGCCCGCAGTTTATCCCGCATCGCGACCCAGGAGGCGACTCAAATATTGCCCCGTATGACTCGCCGTGCACGCGGCGACCGTCTCCGGCGTCCCCGCCACCACAATCCGTCCCCCCGCCGCCCCGCCTTCCGGCCCCAGGTCCACCACCCAATCCGCGGTCTTGATGACCTCCAGATTGTGCTCGATCACCACCAGGGTGTTCCCCGCCGCCCGCAGTTTGCCCAGCACTTCCAGCAGGGTCGCCACGTCGTGGAAATGCAGGCCCGTGGTGGGTTCGTCGAGCAAATACAATGTCCGCCCCGTGGACCGCCGGTTCAATTCCGTGGCCAGCTTCAATCGCTGCGCCTCCCCGCCGCTCAGGGTGGTGGCGGATTGCCCGAGCGCCAGATAACCCAACCCCACGCTCGCCAACGTGGCGCACGGATCGTGGATTGCGGGCACCGCGCGAAAAAATTCCACTGCCTCCTCCACCGTCAAGGCCAGCACTTGGGCGATGTTCAAACCCTTGTACGTGATCTCCAACGTCTCGCGGTTGTACCGCCGCCCCTGGCACGCCTCGCAGGTCACGTAAACCGGCGGCAGAAAATGCATCTCAATCTTGAGCAGCCCGTCCCCCTCGCATTTCTCACAGCGCCCGCCTTTGACGTTGAAACTGAACCGCCCGGCCTCGTAGCCGCGTAACCGGGCGGCGGGCAGTTTGGCAAAGAGTTCCCGCAAATGATTGAACAAGCCCGTGTAGGTCGCCGGATTGCTGCGCGGCGTCCGGCCGATCGGCGTCTGATCGATGACGATGACCTTGTCCACCTTTTCCCAACCGCGCAGGCCGCGGTGCTCGCCCGGCCGGTCCTTGGACCCCAGCAGCTTGCGGTTCATCGCCCGGCGCAAGATGTCGTCCACCAGGGTGCTCTTGCCTGATCCGCTCACCCCCGTGACGCACGTCAGCGTGCCGAGGGGAATCCGGAAATCGACGTCCTTCAGGTTGTTTTCCGTGGCGCCCAGCACCTCCAACCAACCCCGCTCGACGCTCGGCGCTGTGCGTTGGGCCGGGACGGCGATGCGCCGGGTCCCGTTCAAATAGTCCGCGGTCAAGGAGTCCGGGGTGCGCAAGATTTCCGCCACCGTGCCGGCGGCCACAATTTCCCCGCCCCGCACGCCCGCTCCCGGCCCCAAGTCCAGAACATAATCCGCTCGTCGGATGGTGTCCTCGTCGTGCTCGACCACGAGCACGGAATTCCCCAAATCCCGCAGCCCTTCCAAAGTCCGCAGCAGCCGTTCGTTGTCCCGCTGGTGCAACCCGATGCTCGGTTCATCGAGAATGTACAGCACCCCGACCAGCCCGGCTCCCACCTGCGTGGCCAGCCGGATGCGCTGCGCCTCCCCGCCGCTCAAAGTGCCGCTTTCGCGGTCCAGCGTGAGATAACCCAGCCCGACGCGCAGCAAAAAGCCCAGCCGTTTGCGCACATCCTTCACCAATTCCCCGGCCACCTGCTCCTGAAACGGGGTCAACCGGAGCTGGGCGAAGAACTCGTCCGCCGCCGCGATCGACAACCCGCACACGTCCATGATCGACAAGCCTGGAATCCGCGGCTTGCCCCCGGCGGCCGGCGCGGGCACCGGTGCGGGCGCCTGGGCCGCCCCACCGATGGTCACCGCCAGGATTTCGGGCTTGAGCCGTCGCCCCCCGCAGGCGTCGCAAAATTGCGGGCTCATGAACGCCTTGAGCCGGTTGCGCGTGAACTCGCTCTCGCTCTCCACATACAGGCGCTCCATGCTGGGCAGCACGCCTTCGAAGGGTTTGGCCACCGCCGACACTTTGCCCGCGCGCTGAACGTTGAAGCGGACTTCCTCCGTCCCGGACCCATGGAGCAAGACCTGCTTGAACTCCGCCGGCAAGGCCTGGTACGGCGTTTCCAAGCTCTGCTGGTAATGGGCGGCCAACCCCCGGAGCAACGCCTTGAAGTAAATCACCATCCGCTTGCCGCCGCGCCGCCAAGGGAGGACGGCCCCTTCATCCAACGACTTTTCCGGATCAGGCACGACCAGCCCTTCATCGAACACCAACTTCTGCCCCAGCCCGTGGCAAACCGGACAGGCCCCCGAGGGTGAATTGAAGGAAAAATGCTTCGGCGTCAGCGGTTCATAAGTCCGGCCGGTCACCGGACTATAAATACGGTTGGAAAACGGCGTTTCCGCCCAATGATCCGGGGTCGGGGATCCCGGCGGCTGCTGCAATAGTAGCATCCGGCCTTCCCCCCAGCGCAGCGCCGTTTCCACGGAATCGGCCAGGCGCACCCGGATTTTGTCCTCCACCACCAAGCGGTCCACCACCACCTCGATGACCGGTTTTTTCTTGGCTTCCGCCTTGGTGGGGGCGTACGCGCTCAATTCCACCAAAACTCCGTCCACCCGCGCCCGCACAAACCCCTCGCGCCCCAATCGCTCCAATACTTCCTTGGCCGGTTCTTTCGGCCCCGCCGCCACGGGCGCCAGCAGCATCACCCGCGATTTTGCCGGCCGCGCCAGGATGGCGTCCACAATATCACTCGTGGATTGCGCCGCGATCGGCACCCCGCTCTCCGGGCAATGCGCCTGCCCGACATGAGCGAAGAGCAACCGCAGGTAATCATAAATCTCGGTAGTGGTGGCGATCGTGCTCCGCGGCCCCGCCCCCGCGCCCCGTTGCTCAATCGCGATGGCCGGCGACAGCCCCTCGATGAAATCCACGTCCGGCTTCTGCAACTGGTCCAAAAACTGGCGGGCATAAGCCGACAGCGATTCCACGTACTTGCGCTGCCCTTCGGCGTAGATCGTGTCAAAGGCCAG
>CAIYZC010000087.1 GCA_903930565.1 uncultured Pedosphaera sp. | reverse complement strand
GCCCCACCAGGCCGCCGCGCCGGCCCACGGAACAGCTGGCCACACCCCACGGAAAAACCCGCCACCACACCCCCCGTTGCCACCTTCTAATTTGCCCCCAACCCCACGGCAGGGATCGCTCCGCCACAGGGTTGTCAAAGAGCGGTGGCTTCCGGGAGTGTCGCGCGGGCAAAGCCAAAAGCCGTACTCCACCATCCCGGGGAAACCGGGGCGGAATTTCCAACCTGACCAGGCCGGGCTGCGCGAGCGCGGAACCCCTTGTGCGCCAACCGCCGGCACCGACCGAGGGCACCCTACCACACAATTTGGAAAACCGAATTGCTACGGTGGGAATAGAAGCTGAGGGAAGGCCGAGGAGGGAGCAATCACGGAGGAAAGGGGCGGAACAATGGAGCTGAGGGTTGACGCTGGACCGGTCGTGGTTGGATCGGAAAGGGCCTACCAAGCAGGCGCAGTACCAGTCGAACGTAAGCGTTGCCCCCCCGCACTCCCGGTGCCCATGCCCACATTTGCCCGGTTCAGCCTGCTGTTCAGCCGCTCCTGACCGTCATATCCATCGGCCGCAAAAAATTCGGCCGCGGTCAGTCTGCCCATCGCATCGCGAGCCTCAGGGTGTGCCTACACCGTTCATAGTAAGAAGTGCCCCCTTCACGATGCGGGAAACGTCCTGATCGAGGCATGCACCAACGGACCATTGAACGACTGGACGGTGACGAACGGGTACGACACGCTGCTGCGCCGAACAAACTTGGTCGCCTTGTACAACGGGGTGCCTCAAACCATGGCCACGAACAATTTCGACGCCGCTTCCCGGATGGGGACAATTTCGGATGGCACGAATTGGTTCTTCAGGGAAGTTTGTGTTTAGAGTCGTGGAGCGCCAAAAGCCTAAGGATGAAATAACTTTCATCACTGAGACCGTAGCACACCTTGAGCAACGTCCGGATCTTGTTATTCGTGCCTTCCATTTTTATCGGAATTAAAATCGGCCGCCTCGCGGGTGGGAACAAAGGGCCGGATGGTTATTGGAGCCACTTGATTCTGCGTAAAGCGGATGGGATCCGTTGCCTAAAGTTTGCTTGCGCAGTGGAACAAGGAGCAACTCGGTCTTTCGCAGGGCAGGAAGCCATCAAGTTGGCGAAATTGATTGCCACAGAACTAAACGTGCCGGTGAAGATTTGGGTGGGAGATTGGAAGGATGTTAAGTAGCAAAGCTTACCAGAAAAGAGTCACCCATTAAGGTGTTTGTCAACAGGAAAAAACATTTTCTTCCCAATTTTCTGCGCTTGGGCTTTTTCTGCGCTGGGCGCAAAGGTCCGCTTTGAGGCGGTTCATTGGGACAGGGAAGCGTGGATCGGGCCGATTGAGCGCGGATTGACGCCAACGAGGGATGTTGGCGAGCGTTGCGACACACCTCCACGCCGCAGCGGCGCGCCCATTGAAGAGCCCCGGAGCGGGCGGGCGAAGGCGATCGGGGGTTTGCCGAGGGGCGGGCTCGGGCAATCGGCCGCGCTGGGGCTGCGATCCCGCTGGGATCGGGGGCACTGGGGGGCAGGTTTACGGGGGGTGTCGCGGTGCTCAACCCCCGGCTACAGGCTGAAAT
>CAIYZC010000086.1 GCA_903930565.1 uncultured Pedosphaera sp. | reverse complement strand
GCGCGGAAGTGCCGGGTTTCGCGGAGCGGGGAGGACAGCACAAAATTGCGGTACACATCCGGTCCATCCGCCGCCAAGGGGTACGCCCGGGGCAGGCGCAGCACGAGGTCGGGCGGGCCCAATTGCCAATCCGCCGGCCATCGGGGGAGCGGCGGGAGGGCGGCGGCGGGGCCTTCGGGGGTGTCCGCCAAATACCAGTCGCGCAGCCGGGCGATTTGGTCGGCCGACAAGCGGCGTTCGTGCGCCAGCGGGGCGTGCCCCGCTTCGGGCAGCCACGGCGGCATGAAGCCATGCCCGGTGACTTCGACGATTTGTTTGGCCCGGCGGCGCACGTCGGCATAGGTCAGCAGCGGAAACGGCGTCGGCTGGCCCGGGCGGTGGCAGCCGGCGCAGTGCTCGAATATGATCGGGGCAATGTCCTGCGTGAAGGTAACGGGGCGGGGGGCGGCACCGGCCGCCGGAGCCAAACTGATTCCCAGGAGGAACCAATGGCGGAATTTCCCGCGACCGCGCGCGCCGCCGCGGGGGGTGGCAACGGAGGGCGTCATGGGTTCAAGGTATGCGAATAACGCCGCATGGCCAGCGAATTTGCGCACCCGCGGCACGGGGGATGGGAACCAAAAGAGCGGGGTCCAGGGGGGGCAGTGGGAGGGTTGGCTAGGGGTTAATCCGCGGGGACTTGAGGACGACCTCAAGGTTGCGGCGAGCCAGTTCGTCGGCAGGGTCCAGGCGGAGGGCTTCGCGGAGGCTGCGCTCGGCGCGAGGCAGGTTGCCCTGCTGGAGAAAAATAAGGCCGAGATTGCCATGCGCGCGGGAATTGCCGGGGTGCAGGCGGATGGCGGTTTCGAATTCGCCGCGCGCGCCGTTCAAATCGCCCCGCAGCCGACGGATCACCCCCGTGTAATAGTGCGGCTCATCGGCCGTGGGATCATCCACGATGGCTTGCTGGAACGAGACCAAAGCGGCGGCGTGGTCCTTCGCCCCCATTTGGAACACGCCAAGTTCGGTCCGGGCGGTGGCATCCCGGGGATTGCGCGCCAGCCGAAAATGAACGTAATTCAGCAGGCGTTCGCCCTTTTTGGCTTCATAGGCTTGCCGCAAACTTTTCGCGACCACCGGGTCGGCGACGCGGGCTTGAAACCAGAGTTCGGCCATTTCGTCGGCGGATTGGGGGCCGTAAAGGATCTCGCGGGGCGGGGAATGGGGATTGCGCGGATTGGCGGCGGAGTTGTCGTAGCGGTAACGCATCCGCAAACGGCTGCCGGCGGGCAGGTGGATGGGGCCGGCGAACCGGTAATCACCCTGCCAATGGAAATCCCAGTCGGGGATGCGGAGGAGGATTTCGGTCGTACCGTCCGGCCGGATCACCGAGCCTTCCAACTCGCGGCCGAGGTAATGGGCGTGGGGGAGCACGGAGAGCAGATCCACCGGAGCGGGCAGGAGGAAATCGTCCGTAACGACATAATTCGTTTCGCCGGGAGGGAGGGCCAGACTCAGGGAACCGAGGGAGAACACCACGGTCGCGTTGGTGGGCGGGAGGGCGGTGAAATAGAGTCCGATTTCGGGGGCAAGGTCCGCGGGTTTGCCGTTGGGCTTGAGGTGGGCCTCAACCACCAATCCTTGACCGGGCTCCAACGTCCAGCCGTAGCCCGGGGGCTCGGCGGTGGGGACTTTGCCCGGCTGCCAACTGAGGAAGTAGCCCCCGGGCATTTCGACGCCGGCGGGCAAATCCATGCCGGCAAAGCCGGGGGCGGACTCGGTGCCTTCCCGCCGCTGAGCGCTCCCGCGGCGATCGACGCGGACGAAGGCGTGGTGGACGATGCCGCCGGGGCCCGGGTGGAACTCGAGGGCGCGAATGTGCCGGGCGGCCGGGAGCGGGCTGGGCAGCACAAAGTTGCGGTAAACATCCGGTCCGTCGGCCGCCAGCGTGTAGGGATGGGGCAGGCGCAGCACCACATCGGGCACGCCCAATTCCCACTCGGCGGGCCACCGGGGGAGTGGCGGGAGGGCGGCGGCGGGCCCCTCGGGGGTGTCCGCCAAAAACCAATCGTGGAACCGCGCGATTTGAGCGGAGGTCAACCGGCGTTCATGGGCCAACGGGGCGTGGCCCGCTTCGGGCATCCAAGGCGGCATGAACCCTTGCGCGGTGACTTCGGCGATTTGTTGGGCCCGGCCGCGAACTTGCGCGTACGTCAAAAGCGGAAACGGAGCGGGCTGGCCCGGGCGATGACAGCCGGCGCAATGCTCGAAAACAATCGGAGCGATGTCCTGGGTGAAGGTGACGGGAGCCGCAGCGGGGCCGGCGAGGACCGAAGGAGCCAACGTGATTCCCAGCAGGAACCAAGCGCGGAAGATTCCGCGACCGCGGGCGACGCCGCGGGCGGGGGCAGCGGATTGCGTCATGGCTTCAGGGTAGGCGGAGCGCCCGGCTTGGCGAGTGAATTTGCGCGCTTACCGCCGTTGATGATAGGCGGATTGGCGGTAACAAGCCGTTTCCAGGGCGTCCGCCCGCGCGAGGAAGGCGGCGTCCGCCGGGAAATCGGTCCACGCGATCCCGGCGCCATCCGCGCCGACCGCGCCCATGGCGGCCTCCCAAGCGGCGCGCGCGAGGGGCAAGGGCGGGGGTTGGACGGAGCCTTGAATGAGCAAACCGTCCTTGGTGCGCCGCTGGGCGGCACCGGCAATCTTGCGGTCGTGCCAGAGCACGTCGGATTTTTCGTAGCCCACGAAGCATTGGCCGGGGGCTTCGGGGCGGCAGCACGGGGCGAGTTCGGCCGCCACCCCCAAGCGCAGGAAGGCCTGGCGCACCCAGTCGTGAACGCGTTCGTAGCTCGCCGTCGCGCGCAGGGCGTACCAGTCCGAGCCGGGCGGCGCCGTAACGCTGTAGGTCCAATCCGCCAAGTGGGGAACCAAACCGCCGCCGGTGGGCCGGCGAACCAGCGGCCGGAGGGGCGTGAGCGCGGCAAGGGCGGCATGGGACTGGAAGTAACCGAAGGAGGCGGCGGGTTCGGTCCACGAATAGAAACGGAGAACGGGCCGGCCGCGCTCCGCGGCGGTGGCGAGCAGGGCGTGGTCGAGGGCCATGTTGCGCGCGGCGTCCGCGGGCGGCGAGACCAGGAGGTACCAGGGGGACGACGGGTTCATGAGGCGGCGGGAACGCCGGTGCGGGGGCAAAGGGATTGCAGCTCGCAGGCCGCGCAATCCGGCCGGCGCGCGCCACAGCGGCGGCGCCCGTGCCAAATGAGCAGGTGGCTCAATTGCGTCCACTCCGCGGCGGGGGCCAGGGCCATGAGCCCGGTTTCAATGGCTTCCGGGGTGCGGCCTCGGCTCAGGCCGAGGCGGCGGGCGAGCCGCGCCACGTGGGTGTCCACCACCACGCCATGGTTGAGGCCGAAGGCGTTGCCCAGGACGACGTTCGCGGTTTTGCGACCGACGCCGGCGAGGGCGGTGAGTTCGGCGAGGGTGGCGGGCACTTGGCCGCCGTGGAGGGCGACCAATTGCCGCCCGCATTCCCGAAGATGCCGCGCCTTGTTGCGGAACAGGCCCAGCCGCTGGATGTCGGCGGCCAGTGCGGCCGGCTCCGCCGCGGCGTAGTCGTGGGCGGTGCGGTACTTTTGGAACAATCCGGCGGTCACCAAGTTGACCTGCCGGTCGGTGGCCTGGGCGGAGAGGATGGTGGCCACGAGGAGTTCCAAGGGATTCGAGTAATGCAGTTCACAGTGCGCGTCCGGGTAGGCGGCGCGCAGGCCGGCCAGGACTTGGGTGGCGCGGTGTTGGCGGGCGGCGGCGGTTTCGCGGGGCATGGGTGGCGGCGGTCAGGGATGGAGCGACCGGAGCCAGGCGAGCAGGTCACAGACCTCGCCGGGGGACAACGTATCCAAGGTGTCCGCAGGCATGAGACTCCCGCGGCCGGCCACGGCCCGGCGGACGATGGCGCGCGGCACGGTCAAATCCGTGCGGCCGGCGCGGCGCAGTACGAACAGGTCGTCCGTGGCCGAGAGCAGGCGCCCGACGAT
>CAIYZC010000085.1 GCA_903930565.1 uncultured Pedosphaera sp. | reverse complement strand
CTTGGGGTGGCGGACGATGGCGGCGGGGAGTCCGCTGATGAGGTATTGCTCATCCGGGGACAGGATTACCATTGGATTTGAGAAAGCGTATTTCTACGGTGGGTGTTTACCACAGATTTTCACCACAAAGTGGGAGCGGAATTTTAACCACAGAGCCGAAGGAGTTCACAGATGGAGGGGCGGGAGCCGGAGGTTTTGACCGCAGATGGGATTTGAATGGGCGCAGATGGGGCCGGGGATGGGGATTGGGGATGGGTTCACGCGGAGCGGGGCCAGAG
Organism: uncultured Pedosphaera sp.; assembly: GCA_903930565.1. GTDB lineage: Bacteria > Verrucomicrobiota > Verrucomicrobiia > Limisphaerales > Pedosphaeraceae > CAIXFN01. Next base: position 4,023 of record CAIYZC010000085.1, on the reverse strand, counting down.
CGGAGCAGGAGGGGGAGGGAAATTTTGGAATTGTGAATCTTGAATGATGAAGGACGGAGGGGAGGTTCGCGCGAAGCCGCGAAGCCGCGAAGGGGACCAAGGGGAAGGGCCGCAAACAGGCGCACAAAATCCAGGCGGGAGCATCCGAGTTTCTCACGCGGAGCCGGGCCGGAGGGGGGCGGGAGGGGCTTGGCGGAAGCGGGGAGATGGGAGGTGGGGACGCCAGATGATGGACTGGCAGGTCCTCCTCTCCCTGGCCCTCTCCTCCCCGGAGGGAGGCGAGGGTGAGGGAAATGGCACGTCCGCGACCCCACAAGGCGGCCGGCTGGAAGCCGGCGCTCCCCGGGGGGATTACGGGACCTGGGTGGCGCGGTAGAATTGGCGGGGGGTGGCGGGGGCGAGGGGAACGGTGATGGAGAGGGTGGAGTTGGTGGCGAGGAGGGGGGCGCCTTGGTTGACCCAGGCGGAGAGGTTCAAGTTGGTGGTGGTTTGGAGCTGGTAGGTGCGCAGCGGGACGGTGCTCCAAGCAAGGTTGAGGACGCCGCCGGCGGCGCGGGTGGTTTGGAAGATGGGCGGGCTGGTGGTCGCGGCGTCGAAGAGCTGGCGGACCAGGGCGGCGGACAGGGCGTTGGTGAAGACCACGGCTTCGGCCAGGGTGCCGCTGAAGATGCCGCTGGAGCCGGCCTCGGGCGAGCCGCCCAACCAGAGGTCGTTGAAGTTCCCCGCCACGGCGGTGGTGGCGGCGGTGGTGGACGCGGCCAGCGCGCCGTCCACATAGAGAAACTCCGAGTGCGCGCCGTCATAGACGCCGGCCAGATGATGCCATTGCCCGTCGTCCACGCGGGCGGGGCCGAAGATTTCGGTCGCGACGGGCTGGCCGTCGGCGAAGCCGGGGTAGCCGTTCGGGTCCACATCGAGGTGGTAGGAGGCGGCGCCGTGGCCGAGCACGGTCTGCAGGTTGCCGTTGGCTGCGTTAAGCTTCACCCAGGCCATGACGGTGAGAGGGGTGGTGAAATTGACGACGGCGCCGGGGACATCCACAAAGCCGGCGAGCCCGTTCAAACGGCAGCCGTAATTGGTCGGGCCGAACACGGGATAGGGCGGGCCGGCGGCGCCGGGTTGGGCGCCGGGTTCGTAGAGGCCATTGGCGGCCGCGCCCACCCGGCCCAGGTTTATCGCGGCGGGGAGCGGAGCGGGTTGATCGAGGCGGTAATAGCAAAGCGGTTGGGAGGCCTGGACGAGCTGGGGATACGGCGTGGCGGGCGAACGGTTGGTGCCGTTCTGGTAATGGCCCAGGATGGTCGCGGCCGGGAGCGCGGTGCCGTACACGGCCACTTCGTCCAGGGAGCCGCCGAAGGCGAAGGCCAGGTCGCTGCGGACGCCGAGCGTCAGGGGTCCGTCCACGTTGGGCACGAAGCCGGCCGGGGTGCCGGAAACCCCGGCGCCGTTCACATACATGTAGGCGTTGTTGCCGTCATACACCGCGGCGAGGTGGTACCACACACCGGGCACGGGGGTGCCGCCGGTTTCCAGGCTGAGGGAAAAGGTGGTGCCGTTTTGGTTGTACATCCGCAAATCCCAGCCGGTGGCGCTTTGGTAGATGAGCCAGCCGGAGCGCGGGCTGGCGAATTCCCCGCAGGCCAGGGCGCAGCCGAAGTTCCCGGACGTGAGGGCGGTCGCGGGTTTGACCCAGGCCTCGACGGTGAAGGGCCCGGCCAGGCTCAAGTCGCTGGTGAAGGGCACGGACACGTAGCCGCCGCTCAACAACGCGGCGCCGTCCGAACTGCCGACCAAGGCACCGCCCACCCAACCCGGCACGCCGGCGTAGGCGCCGTCCAGGGAATTGCCGAGGGAGCCGAGGTTGGTGGCGGTGCCGCCGCCGCTGGGTTGGGTCAACTCGTTGAGCCGCCAATAACCCGCCGGATTCAGGGCCTGGACCGCGGCCACGTACGCGGCGGCGCTGTTGGTGGCTTGAACGGTCAGATTGGCCGCGCGCGCCAAGCTCTGACCGGAGCCGGCGTTGGTGATGGTGAGGGTGGCCGGGTAACTCCCCGCCGCCAAGGCCGCGGCGGCGCTGTTGTTGAGGCTGGCGGTCACGGTCACCGCCGGGCCGCCGGGAAGCAGCGTGCCGGAGGCGGGCGCAACCTTGAGCCAGGGGGCGGAAGCCGCGGCCGACCAAGCCACGGCGGCGGCGCCGTTGTTGGTGAGGACATAGCTCCAACTGGCGGGGGTGAAGGGCCCGCCGGGTTTGCCCACGGCGGAGATCCCGGTGAGGGGCGTCAGTTGCAACGCGGGCGCGGTGAAGGGGACGGTGGCGGAGGCGATGCCGTTGGCCACCACGACCAGCGAACCGGGTCCCGCGGGGAGGCCCGGCGGCAGGCTGAATTCCGTGGTGACCAACTGGTTGCCGGTGTGGATGCTGGTGCGGCTCCAATTGAAGGTGCGGGCGTAGCGGATGTTCCCGGCGCCATCGGTCAACCGGATGAGCGGATAGTTGCTGTTCATCTGCGCGTCGTCCCCGTAAACCGCGCCTTCCCAGATTCCGTTCAAAAGGGTGCCGGTGAGGTGATACGTGCCGTCGGCATTCTGGGTGATATTGGTGATGCCGGGGCGGCCGGCGGCGAGCGGGGCGCCGGTCGTTTGGTAAACGGAGAGTTGGCTGCTGAAGCCGGAATAAAGCACCGTGCCGTCCGGCAAATCCAAAAAGATGCGGAACTCCGACTCGCCGCTCAGGTTCGGTCCGTTGACGGTGCTGACGGACGTGAAAGTCTGCGCCACGGGATCAAACTCATAGAGCATCGTGGGCGAGGGAAAGCTGTTGCCCGGGTAGGGAACCGGGCAGACGGCGCACAAGATTTTGCCGTTGATGAGGTTGGCGGCCGGGGCGTCCGGGGTGCCCTGGCTGTTGGGAATGTCGGGGCCGGCGACCCAGGTGCCGGCGTTGGTGGTGCCGCTGGGGGTGTAATACGCGGTGTGGCCGGTCGAGCCGAAGAAGAACGCCCGGCCGTCCGCCAGCATCATGCCGGCGCCAATCTCGCTGCCGACGGTGTCGTACAGGGCGACAGGCACATTGGCGTCGTTGACCCAGCGGTTGAGGGACGGGATGTAGCGCTCGGAATTGACGCCGAAGGGGTCGATGGTGAGGATGCTGTCATCCGGGAGTTTGACCCAACTGGCTTCATCCTGGTAGGTGCCGCGGAAGAGCGTGGGGCCCGCCTGCCAGGCGTTCGCGACGGGGTCGTAGATGACGGTCAGGCCGGGTTGGCTGGGAACGACCGGGGCGATGAGCACGTTGCCGTTGGGGAGGATTTTGGAGATGGAATCGGAAAAGCCCTGGCCGGACACGGGGGCGTAGGTCCAGGTGTCGGTGACGGGGTCGTACACTTCGGCGGTGCCCTTGCCGGAGCCGTATTCGCCGCCGGCGACGAAGACGCGGCCGTCGCGCAGCACTTGGGAGGAGTAATAGAGCCGGGAATCGTTCATCGAGGCCAGGGTGCTCCAGGTGCCGTTGATGTAGCTGCCGTGGAGGTCCGGGGTGAGGCGGAACCAGGAGTTGCCGCCGTCGGCGGCCATGACGGTGCCGTCGGAGAGCAGGAGCATGAGATCGACGGTGCCGGGGGCGGATTGGGCGAGGGGCGTCCAGGTGCCGGCGCGGGCGGTGAGGCCGGTGAGGCCGACGGCGGCGGCGGCGGCGGCGGCGGTGACGAGCAGGAGGGCGGTGCCGCGGAGGCTTAGGCAACGGCGCAGGCAACGGGGAAGCTGGGAGCGGGGAGCGGGGAGCGGGGAGCGGCCGGCGGGCGGGGTGAGGGCCGACGGGCGGGCAGCGGCGGCGGCGGCGGGGGGAACCGGAATTGGGGTGCTCATGCTCGTGCTCATAATCGAATTGATTTTCGAGGGAACCTAACCCGCGGCGGGCCATGACGCAAAAGATTTCAACCGCGGGGGCCACGGTGGGGGACGGGGAGGATTTAAGCGAAAGGAACGCAGAGAACTCAAAAAGAGGGGCAGGAGGGGTTTGGACCG
>CAIYZC010000084.1 GCA_903930565.1 uncultured Pedosphaera sp. | reverse complement strand
TTCACCCAGCAATTGGCCAATTTGCTCAAGTCCGGCATGCCGTTGACGGTGGCGTTGAACAGCATGACGCATTTGCAGTCGAAAGGCATCCCCGCGCATGTCACCAAGGAGTTGAAGCAGGACGTCATGGAGGGCAAGGGCCTTTCCGAGGCCATGGCCAAGCAGCCGGTGATCTTCTCCAATCTGTATGTGAACATGGTCCGCGCGGGCGAGCAGAGCGGCGCCCTGGTGGAGGTGCTCCGGCGGTTGGCGGACCATTTCGAGAAGTTTGCCCAGGTGCAATCCAAGTTCAGTTCCGCCCTGATCTATCCGGCCTTCGTCGCCGGCGTCGGCGTGTTGATCATGTTCTTTTTCATGACCAAAATGCTGCCGACGTTCATGAAGATTTTCGACGGGATGCAGATCGAATTGCCGTTCGCCACGCGCGTCTTGATCGGCATCAGCAACACCTTCCGCGATTATTGGTGGGTGATGCTGCTGGTGATCGGCACGGTGGCGTTCCTGTTCAACCGCTTCCGCGCCACCGAAGCGGGCAAAGTCAAGCTCGACGGCTGGCTGATGAACGCGCCGGTGTTCGGCAAGGCCGTGCGGCTCAACCTCTTCGGCCAGTTCGCCCGGACCCTGGCCACCCTGCTGGAGAACGGCGTGCCGGTGCTCACGGCGTTGGAAATCACCGAACAGATCATCCCCAACCGCATCATCAAGGCCGCCATCGCCAAGACGCGGGAGGAGGTCACCGACGGCAAAACCATTGCCCAACCGCTTCAGCGCAGCAAAATCTTCCCGCAATTGATGATCGACCTGCTCAAGATCGGCGAGGAAACCGGTAATGTCCCCGGCGCCTTGGAAAACATCGCCGACACTTACGAAAACGAACTTTCCATCGCCCTCAAGGTCATGATGGACCTGATTGAGCCGGTGATGATCGTTTGCATGGCCGCGGGCGTGGCGTTCCTGCTCTTGAGCGTGCTTTCGGCCATGTTCGCCATGACCTCCAACATCGCCCGCTGATGCGCCTCCGCCCCCGCCATGCCGTCCGCGCCTTCACCCTGATTGAGATCATGGTGGTGGTGGGCTTGTTGGGGTTGGTGATGTCGATCGGGATTCCGGCCATCTACAGCCGGGTGCGCAAGGAATCCCTCACCTCCACGGTGTCGGATGTGGTGAGCATTTGCCTGGAGGCGCGGGCGCAGGCGATCATGCGCGGAACCATGGTGGAACTGCAAATTCACCCGGCGGACGGGCGGATGAACGTGGTCATTCCCCCGCCTCCGGTGGAGCGCGGCCCGTTGAGCCAGTTTGAGCAGTTCGCCCAGGGCGGGCGCACGGGCGCGCCCCGGCCCGCGGCCGCCGTCAATCCGGTGGGCTCCGCCGGCGGGGAGTCCAATCCGCGCGATCCTTCGGCCATGATCGGCGCCCACCAGACCGGCACCGGGGCCAACGGGCACCTCTCGCCCAGCGTGCGGATCGAAATGTTGGATGTGAATTTTCAGGAGTATAAGAACTCGGAGGTCGCGCGTGTCCGCTTTTACGCCAACGGCACCAGTGACGAATTCACCATGGTCTTGCAGGGGGACAATGGTGAGTGGCGCAAAATTTCCCTCGAACTGGTCACCGGTCTGCCCGACGTGGGCCCTTTCCCGTGAAACTCTCCTTTGCCAGATCCCGGCCGCTCGCGCCCGCCGGCGGCCGCGCCCGCCGGGCGTTCACCCTCATGGAAGTCATGATCGCCATGGCGATCTTTTTCATGGCGATCTTCTCCATCCTCGCCCTGGTCACGAACAACATCCGCAACGCCCGCCTGCTCCAGCAAAGCCAGGTGGATCCGGAAATGGTGCTGGGCGAGCTCACCCTGACCAACCGGTTTTACGAGGGCTCCGAATCGGGCAACTTCGGAGATATCTATCCGGATTACGAGTGGACGCGCCAGATCACCCAGGTGGCCAGCAACGGGCTGTTCCAAGTGGATGTGGCGGTGTACCGCCGGCATGGCGGCCCGGCCAACGAATCCCATATCAGCACCCTGTTCTACCGGCCGGACTCCCCACAGGGCGCCGGTTTCGGCAGCTTGGGCGCGCCGCGCTAACCCCCGCCCAACCATGCAACTGCCACCCTTTGAGACTCTCCCCGCCCCGCCGCCCCGGCGCCGGTCCGCGGCCTTCACCCTGCTGGAGGTCATGGTGGCGCTCGCGCTGCTCGGCATCATCATGGTGGCCATCTATTCCAGTTGGTACGCCATCATCAAAGGTTCCAAAGTCGCGTTGGATGCCGCCGCCGCCGCCCAGCGGACGCGCGTGAGCATGCACGCCCTGCAGGACAGCCTCCTCTCCGCCTGCATGTTCTCCAGTAATCCCAAATACTACGCTTTCCTCGCCGAATCCGAGGGGGACACGGCTTCGTTGAGTTTCGCCGCCCGTTTGCCCAAGTCCTTTCCCCGCAGCGGCAAGTTCGGCGACTTGGAATTCCGCCGCGTGAGTTTCTCCCTCGAGCCCGGCCCGGACCGCGACCGGCAGTTGGTGCTCCGCCAAAGCCCCTTGTTCATGGACCCCGACAAGGATGAAATGCTGCATCCGCTGGTGCTGGCCCGCAACGTGAAGGACTTCATTTTGGAGTTTCTCGACCCGCGCACCGGGGAATGGATCTCCGAATGGCAGTCCACGAACCAATTGCCCAAGATGATGCGGATCACCCTGGGGTTGGGCAATCTGGACAAGTTTTCGACCAAGCCGCAGGAAGTGCGCGTCACCACGGTGGCGCTCCCGTCGCAAACGGTGTCCCCGCAGTATCAATTCGGCCCGGGCGGCGGCGGCTTGGGCGGACAGCCACCCGGACAATTGCCGCAGGCGCCGCCCAACGGGACGCAGGGCAATCCCAACAACGGCCAGCCCGGTTTCAATCAAACCCCGCTGCAGCCGGCCAACGGCTTCGGGGGCGGCAAGTTTGGACGATGAAAACGCGCCTTGCCCCAACCCCAAACCCAGCCCGCGCCCGCGCCCGGGCGCAATCGGGCATGGCGATCATCATCGTCATGGTTTGCATCTTCATCCTCGGCTTGTTGGCGGGCGGCTTCGCCTCCTCCATGAAGGTCGAAACCAAACTCGCCCTCAACGCGAACAACGAAACGGAGATGGAATGGATGGGGCGCTCGGGCGTCGAGCTCGCCCGCTACGTTCTCGGGCAGCAAATGAAGCTGGGGGGCTCGCAGTACGACGCCTTGAACCAAAAATGGGCCGGCGGCCCCGGCGGCACCAATGATGTGCTCGCCAACATCTCCCTCACGGATGTCACCCTCGGCCATGGCCATTTCTCGATCAAAATCACGGACAACGAACGCAAATTCAACATCAACACCGTCCAGAACAACGAGGTGCTCATGGGCCAGGCCTTGCGCCTGCTCGGCGTCGACGGCGCCACGGTCCCGATGATCATCGGCTCCATCCAGGATTGGATCGACCGGGATGACAACACGCATCCCAACGGGGCGGAGAGTGATTATTACCAGAGTTTGAGCCCCCCGTATTTCGCCAAGAACGGGCCGATCGATGACATCACCGAATTGCTGTTCATCAAAGGGGTCACCCCGGAGGTGTTTTGGGGGCCGAACGCCCCGGACCATCCCCCGTCGATTTTCCAAGGGCCCGCCTCGGCCTTGAGCCCCGGCGGCCTGCTGCCCACCACGGCGGTGGTCAGCGCGGGTTTGGCGGACATCTTCACTTCCGTTTCCACCGGCGTGGTGAATGTGAACACCGCCTCCCAGAGCGTGCTGCAAATGATCCCCGGCGTGACCGAAAGCATCGCCGCCGACATCATTCGCCTACGGGCGGGACCGGACGGGGTGGACGGGACCGAGGACGACATGCCGTTGCAGAGCGTGGGGCAATTGGTCAATGCCGGCTTGAGCAATCAGGGCGCGCAGGCCGTCGGCGGCTTTTGCGCCGTCCGCAGCTCCACTTTTGAGGTGCGGGTGGATGTGGACGTGGGGTTGAGCCACCGCCGGTATTTCGCCCTCCTCCGACGCAATTCCCCGAACGACGTTCAACTCCTGACCTTCCACTGGGAATAAGGCCGCCCGCGGCGGTCAATCGTCCAAGTTGTCGGAAAAACCACCCCCGTCGGATTGCAGGGTGTTGAGCAGGGTGATCTTCTGCCAGGTTTTGCGCGACAGGCTGGTGGTCAAATCCTCGATTTGGTCCACGGCCCCCATGACCACCTCGTCGTCGTAATCCTGCACATACAACGCGGCGATCTTGCCGATCAACGAGGACATTTCGCTGCAATAATCCAGATACCGGGCCAGCTCAAAGCGCGTCATGCTGCGCACGGGTGAGGAGGCTGTGCGGGTCGCCAGTCCGGTGATGGTGGCGGGGTCCTTGGTGAGTTGATGCATGTCCACGATATGGGCCAAGGCCCGGAGTTCGTGGAGGAGCTTCAAGCCCCGGTTGCGTTTGATGCGGATTTCGAGGGTGAACAGGAAGAAAATCGCGCCCCCCGCCAGCAAAACCGTGTTCAACGCGGCGTCCAGCGCCTGGAGAAACTCCGAAAACCGGTCGATTTGCGTGGAGATTCGCAGGTGGAAGCCGATCCAGCCGATCGTGAACAGAAAGCCCAAGACCAAGACCCCGATCCCGCAGCGCAGGGGTATCAGCGGCCGGGAAATCGCCGCCGAGTTCGCCTGTGCCTGCTCGGCCACCCGGAGCAATTCGCCCGCCACCCCCGCCAGACTCGCTTCGGGAAATCGCTCTTGGATCCGATTGCGCAGCAAACGGACCGTGGTGACGATCTTCTCGGGATTCAAGCTCCGGTACACCCGGTACGATTCACGCTTCCGCCCCCGGGTGTCAAGCCGCTGCCCATGTGCACCGCCGGTTAAATAAATCTCGAAGTGGCGCGTCCAAGTTGGGAGTATCGAACTATGTCCTTGATCCAGCGTACCATCCGGGTGGATTTTGCCTTGCGGGTGTATTTTTCCCGCGGCGTGTTTGCGCCCGCCAATTCCCTGCTCCGGCAGGTGCTTGCCACGGAAGGCGGGCGGACCCACCGTGTGTTGGTGATCCTGGACGAGGCGCTGGCGCAGAGCCGGCCTGAATTGCCGCGGGAGATCGAGGAGTATTTCGCCGCCGACGCCGGCTCCCTGCAACTGGTTTGCCCGCCGCTGGTGATCGAGGGCGGGGAGCGCACGAAAAATTCTTACTTTCACGTCTCCGAAATCCATTCCCACATCGACCGGTATCACATTGACCGGCACTCCTACGTGCTGGCCGTGGGCGGCGGGGCGCTCCTGGACATGGTGGGCCTGGCGACCTCCACCGCCCATCGCGGCGTGCGGCATGTGCGCCTGCCCTCCACCACCCTCAGCCAGGCCGATTCCGGCGTGGGGGTGAAAAACGGCATCAACGCCTTCGGTAAAAAGAACTTCATTGGCACCTTCACTCCGCCCTACGCCGTGGTGAATGATTTCGCCCTGCTGGATTCCCTCACCCCGCGCGACAAGCGCGCCGGTTATGTCGAGGCGGTGAAGGTCGCCCTGATCCGGGACCGCGCGTTTTTTGAGGAAATGGAGCG